>CAYUSL010000120.1:2706-14688 GCA_964447125.1 uncultured bacterium
CCCCCCCGCCGCGCCCCGGCGGGGGGGGGGCGCCCCCGGGCCGGGCCCCCCCCCCCCGGGCGGGGGTTTGGAACAGACCCCCGAGGAAACATCGACAGGCTCGAAAGACTCGCCCCGGCGAGTTCTTCGAGCCTGCGGCGATCAGTGCACGTTGGCGGCGTCGAGGATCGCTTGGCCGATGGCGTCGTAGTCGCCGCCGAAATGATGCCCGCCGCTCAGCACCACGTGGGTGGCGTGGCCAGCAGGCAGTAGCGGACAGAGGGATACCGTTTCCTCCGTGCCGCTCACGCACACCAGCGGCAATCCCTGAATTTTCATCACCTCCGGCAAGAGCGGCACCCCGCGATGAGGGCGCTCGCCGGGCAACCAGTCGGTGATGTGGAACTCGAAATCGGCTCGCGTCCCTGGCCCGATGAGCGCCACCGCGGCCACCTTCGCGAGCAGCTCGGCGGGCATGCGCGCCGTCACCAGCCCGAATGCGTCGGCGCCTGCCGAGTAGCCCACCCACAGCACCCGCCGTTTTCCCCAAGCCTGCAAGTAGTGGCGGGTGATGCGTGCGAAGTCGCGCGCCACTTCCTCGGGTGTGCGTTGCGTCCAGAAGTAGCGCACCTCGCTCAGCCCCACGACCGGCAAGCCGTGCGCGCCGAGGTACGCCGCCACTTGCTCGTCGAGGCTCGCCCAGCCGCCATCACCGGACACGAAGACGGCGAACGTGTCGGTCTCGTCCGCCGTGGCGGGCATCTCGATGAGCGGCAGATCGGCGACGTCACCGTGCGCGTCGACACTTGTCGCGGCGCGTGGTGGCGCAGCGGCCAGCTTCTCGATGGCTTCCACCAACGCAGTCGGCGATTCGCCCGACGCTGCATCCAGCCGCGCCAGCGTCGCCGCCGGCGTCTTGTTCACGAAGCCCTCCGACTCGGCGCTGGGGCAGCGCACGCGCTCGCGCGATTCGAACGAGAGCCACGGAGCTGGCATCGACTTCGGCGGTACGATGCGTCCCCGTCCCGGCGTGCTCGACGCCGCCCAACCCAGCTCGTTGGTGCCTGCGCACGGCGGGCGCGGCAACGCGAGCCGCGCGCAGAAGCCCGTGGTCACCACTCCGCGAAACATGTCGGGCTTCGCCTGGGCCACGGCAGCCACGACCATCGGTGCCGCCTCGTCGAGCCCCACCAACACCGGCTCCTCGAAGTGTCCGAAGCCGGCCGCCTTGCCGACCTTCTTCGTCATCGCCTGGAAATCGATCGTCGGCCACGAGCAGGCGTCTTGCGCACCCGCCGCGAGCCGCTGCTGATAGGCGTCGAGGTCGAGCTCCGCCACCACCGCTCCGCGTTCGGCGAGGCTCCGCGCCAGCGAGCCCGCGGCGCCATGCCACGCGGCATTGGGCGCCAGGAGCAGCACCATCGAGCCATTGGCCGGTGTGGGCTCGAGATAGGTGCCGTGACCGAAGCGCCCCATGTCCATACGCTCGTCGCGCACCGTCGCTGGGCTGGGCGGGACAGCAGCTGCCGCTGGCGCGGTCGCCGGCGCCGCGGAAATGGGCGGCGGCGCGGGAGCCTGGGTGGCTGGCCCGCAGGCGCCTGCGATCGGAAGCAGCATTCCGACGACGAGATGCGCCCAATCTCCGCGCCTCATGGCATGTTCCCCGCAGTCACTCGAGCCCGCGTCGCGAAGCGGTCGCCTCGGCCCATCGAGAGATCGGATCCGGCCCGACGCGCTCGAGCACTCCCAGAAAAGACGAGTCGAAGCCGCATTTTCTTCGAGCCGAGATCGTCGAATGACCGTCGACCATGGCCGATTCGAGTAACGAAGGCGCCGCATCCCCCTCGCCTCTGAAGGAGGCCGCGCGCCGCTGGGCACCGCCGCTCCTCGGCTTGGGCGTGCTCGCAGCGGCGCTCGCAGCGCTGCGCCACGAGCTCAAGCACGTCGGCTACCACCAGCTTTCCGCCGAGTTTTCGGCCCTGCCGGCGTCGCGGATCGTGCTGGCGATCGCGCTCACCGCCCTCAACTACGGGATCCTCACGGGCTACGACCAGCTCGCGTTCGCCTACCTGGGCAAGCGGATCGGGCGCGCGAAGGTGGCGTTTGCGTCGTTCATCGCCTACGCCGTCGCCAACAACTTGGGGCTCGGCATGATTTCCGGGGCCTCGGTGCGCTACCGGTTCTACACGCGCTGGGGCCTCGATGCCGCCGAGCTTTCACGTGTGGTGCTCTTCTACTCGAGCACGTTCTGGCTCGGGCTCTTGCTGTTGGGCGGCGTGTGTCTGGCCGCCGGCCAGCTCGACGCGTTCCAGCTCGGGGTGTTCTCGGCATTCCCGCGCGCACTCGGCGTGGCCATGGCGGCGGCGTGCGTCGCTTACCTGGTGCTCTCGGTCGTGCGCTCTCGTCCGCTCGCGATCCGCACCTTCGAGCTCAGCGTGCCACGCCCGCCGATCGCGTTCGGGCAGGTGTTGCTCTCGAGCCTCGATTGGACCCTCGCCGCGGCCGTGTTGCACGCGCTGCTTCCACCCGACCGGGTCCCGTTCGCGGCGGTGTTCACCGCCTTCATCGCTGCACAGCTCCTCGGGATCGTGAGTCACGTGCCAGGCGGCGTGGGCGTCTTCGAGTCGACGGTGGTGGTGCTGCTGCGCTCGCGCATCTCCGCCGGCGAGCTGGTGCCGGTGCTGATGGTGTTCCGCGCGGTCTACTACTGGTTGCCGCTGGCGACTGCGCTGGCGCTGCTCGGCGGCGACGAGCTGCGGGTCCGTCGCGCGCACGTGGCGCGTGCCCGCGCCGTGCTGGGTGCCCTCACCGCCGAGGTCACACCGCGCATCCTCGCGGTGTTCACGTTCCTCGCTGGCGCGGTGCTGCTCTTCTCGGGCGCCACGCCCGCGGCTCACGGGCGCCTCGATGCGCTCACCAAGCTGGTGCCGCTCGGAGTTCTCGAAACGTCGCATTTCGTGGGCAGCATCATGGGCGTTGCGCTCTTGGTGCTCTCGCAAGGGATCGCGCGCCGCCTCGACGCCAGCCTCTACCTCGCGGTGGTGGCGCTGGGGGTGGGTGCCGTCGCGTCGATCTTGAAGGGGGCGGACTGGGAAGAGGCGGTGATCGTGTCGCTGGTGCTGGGGGCGTTGCTGGAAAGCAGGCGGCGCTTCGATCGGCGCGCGGCGTTCTTCGCGTCACGCTTCTCGGTGGGTTGGCTGGCCGCCACGCTCGCGGTGCTGGGATCGTCGATCTGGCTCGGTTTTTTTTCGTTCAAGCACCAGGAGTACTCGAACGAGCTGTGGTGGCAGTTCGAGATCGAGCAAGAGGCGTCGCGCTTCTTGCGCGCCACGGTGGGTGCCTCGGTGCTGTTGCTGGCGATCGGCGCGCGGCGCTTGCTCCGCCCCGCGGCGCCGGAGGTGGAGCTCGCCAGCGAGGACGACCTGAATGCGGCAGCGAGCGTGATCGCGAACGATGCCTCGTCGTCGTCGGCGCTGGCGTTGCTCGGCGACAAGTCGCTGCTCTTCAACGCGGCGCGCCGCGCCTTCGTGATGTACGGCGTCCAGGGACGCACGTGGGTGGCGCTCGGTGATCCCGCCGGGCCCGCCGACGAAGCGCCTGGCTTGATCCGCGAGTTCCTGGAGCGCTGCGACGATTACGACGGGAATCCGGTCTTCTACGAAGTTTCGAAGGAACGCCTTCACCACTACGCCGACTTCGGGCTCACCTTCGTGAAGCTCGGGGAAGAAGCGCTCATACCTCTCGACACCTTCGAGCTCGCGAGCCCGGCGGCCAAACAGCACCGCAACACGCTGCGTCGCCTCGAGAAAGAAGGCGCCACGTTCCGCGTAGCGCCGCGCGAGGAAGTCCCGGCCTTGCTCGATGCGTTGCGCGAGGTCTCGGATGACTGGCTCGCCCACAAGCAGGTTGCCGAGAAGGGCTTCTCGCTCGGCTTCTTCGACCCGCGTTACCTCGCTCGCTTTCCCGTGGCGCTCATCGAGCGCGGGGGACGCGTGGAGGCCTTCGCGAATCTGTGGGCCGCACCAGCAGGCGGCGAGCTCTCCGTCGATCTGATGCGGTTTCGCGAGTCCGCGCCCAAGCTCGCGATGGACGCGCTCTTCGTGCATCTCATGGTCTGGGGCAAGGCGAACGGCTTCACGCGCTTCAACCTCGGCATGGCACCGCTCTCGGGCCTCGAGACCTCCGCGATCGCACCGCTCTGGACCAAGGTGGGCTCGTTCCTGTTCCGGCACGGCGAGGGCTTCTACAACTTCCAGGGCCTGCGAGCGTACAAAGAGAAGTACGAGCCGATCTGGGAGCCGCGTTATCTCGCGTATCCCGGTGGGCTCGCGCTACCGCGGATCATGGCCGACGTGAGCGCGCTGGTGGCCGGCGGCTACCGCCGCATCTTCATGCGCTGAGCGCATGGCTCCATTGCCGAGGCTCGATTACCGATTGGCGGTAGGGGCGGGCGCGAGCCCGCCCAGGAACGGCGCATGACGCCGCGACCGGCCCGCGTCATTTCCCGCGAGCGAACTCCGCGAGCGCGCGCTCCACGGAATCGGCGACGTTCTCGAGCGAGCGCTCGGTAAACACCGTGAACGGTTCGTCCGCGCGCACGAACGAGCGCAGTAGCTCGGGCATCGCCGTCTGCTGGGTGGCGTGCTGCGCGAGCGCCCGCCCTTTCCGCTCGACGTCCTCGGTCGCGAGCGGGAGCGTGGCGTGCGCCAGCCCTCGCTCGGGGAACGCCGTCGGCAACGTGAGTGGCTGCCGCGAGTCCTGACGCTCGGGGGGCTGATCCCAGCCTGGTGGCCAGCCCGGCCAATGGACGAGGTACGCGAGCATGCGGGGAAGCGGCGCGTGCGTGCCGTCTGGAGTGTTCCGCCACGCGTCCACCGCCAGCGTCACGAAAAGCCCCGTGGCGTGGTGATCGGGATGTTTGTCGAGAGGATCGGGAAAGGCGATCCGCGTGGGACGGGTCTCGCGCAGCACACGGCAAAGCTCGCGGACCAGCTCGGCGCCGTCGTACTTGGCGCGCCGATCGGCCGCTTCAGGGTAGGGCGGATGCTCGGTGCCGGTGGTCGGCGAACGCTCGGGTCGCGTGCGTGCCCAGTGATCGCGAAGCAGCGCGCGCAAGCCGCCGTCCGGGAAGCCCAGGGTTTCGCCCGTGGCTTGCGACGGCGGCGCCAGGCCCTCCGCGAGCGTGCGCTCCGCGTTCTCGGCTTCGTGGATGCGGCGTTCGCCGTACGCCACGAACTCGGCTGCGCGCGGGTGAAGCTCGCCCGTCGAATGCTCGACCGCTTCCACGTAGCCGTCGCCGGCGGTGACCCAAACGACGTGGACCGAACCGCCTGCTGCCAGCACGCGCTGGATGAGACCACCGGCGCCGAGGGTTTCGTCGTCGGGGTGGGGGGCGATCACCAGCAGCCGTTCGCCTTGCGTCACCTCGACGGTCGGCCCCGCTAGCGCGGACGTGTCGCGTGGCGGAGCGGAGCGGGGGGCGTTGGGTGGCGCGCTCGCGGGCGCGAGCTCCGGGGTGGCCGCGGCTCGTGTGTCTGCGCGCGCGTCTGCGCTCGAGTCCGCCGGGGCGCGTTGCGTCTCGCGGCGCGTGAGGCCGTCGCGGATGCGCTGAGCGAGCGCCGCGTAGTCACCGTCGAAATGATGCCCGCCGCTGGTTTGCACGCGCTCTGCCTTCGCGAAGGCTGCTGCCCGGCAGAGCGAGTCCGTGTCCTCCTCGCCGACGAAACATTGCAGCAGCGCAGGATCGATCTTCTCCACCTCGGGTGCGATCGGATCGCCCGTTTCGGGCTCGTCTTCCTCTGCGCCGAGCCATTCGGTGATGTGCACCTCGAATGGGTTGCGGGTGCCGATGGCCATGAGCGAGATCTGCGCGATCGTGGCCCGGGCTTCTCGGGAGAGGTGGTTCATCGCCGCCGGCAGCACGTCCGCACCGAACGAGTAACCGATGAGCACCGTGCGTTCCACGCTCCATGTTCCTCGGTAGTGCCAGAGAATGCGCTCCAGGTCGCCGGCCACGCGCGCCGGAGACTTGTGCGTCCAGAAGTAGCGCAGGCTGTCCAGGCCCACCACGCCCACATCGCCTTGCGCGAGCTGCTCGGCGACTTGTTTGTCGATGTCGCGCCAGCCGCCGTCGCCGGAGAGAAAGATCGCCAGATAGCGAGGTGGCTTCAGAGACTTGAGCTCGATCAGGGGAAGGTCCGAGAGGTCTTCGGGTGCGGCCGAGTCGGCGAGGACGCGCTCGTCGAGCACCAACGACGCGAAGGCTCCCGTGCGCGGCGCGCTCGGATCGAGAGTAACCAGCGCCGCCTTGGGGATGCGCGGCATCAAGAAAGCGAGCGCGGGATCGTTCTCGCGTCCTGCGACGCGCAACCACCCTGCCAGCTCGCGTTTCGGGCCGTACGCGAAGCCGCCGCCCACCAGCGGCCGAGCCGGGGCGCCCTCGCAGAGCGGCACACGCGTGGCGAGGCTGGGCGCAGGATCGAAGCTCACCGCACCCGCGACGGTAGCGGCGGGCGATTGCGCCAGCGCCGCGTACGCGAACGTGCCGGCAGCGCCTCGGCCCGCCAGGATCGGCGAGCGATAGACCTCCGCTCCGCGCTGGCGTTGGAGCTCCTTGCTCAGCGCTTCGACCTCCGAGATCACGTAATGACAGCCGTCGGAGCTGGCGCGGAGCTGCGCGAGGTAGGTGTCGAGCGATACGCCGACCACCACGGCGCCACGGTCCATCAGCTCGTGCGCGACGTCGTCGTCGGCTGGCGACCAACCGTTCGTGTCGGAGAAGAGAAAGACGAAGGCCCGACTCTTGTCGTCCGGCTCGAACAGCCGGATCTCGCCCATGCGCGTGTTGCTTTCGAGGCGCCTGGGCTCGTTGCCATCGTCGTCATCGTCGGCAGCACGCAACGGATTCGCGTGCGCGGCCGTGAACAGCAGCACCAGCGCCAGAATTCGCGTGAATCGGCGGCCGCGACTCGAAATCTCGGCCAGCGTCACGTTCGCACGCCCATGGCTCGTTCCCTGCCGTTCGTCGAGCCTCGCGTGACTCGGGTCCAGGACTCGATGCACGTCGTTCCTCGCTCGGTGCCGCGCCGTGGCCGGACGTCCTGATCGATGCGGGCCAGAGCCGCGTGAGACGCCCGCTGGAAACAACGTGTCGCATTCGATGAGCCGGAGCCAGCGGCGAATGCCGACTCGCGCGAGCGTCAGCCACGCGCGCGCGAGTCGCCCGTGCGTCTGCATCACTTTCGCTCTTCAGCGCGCGCCTTGGCCTGCTCGCGCTCGAGCTCTTCGCGCTCTTTTCCCTCGGCCTTCTTCGCCTTCTCCAGGTGGTGCTCGTCGCGCACTTTTTGGTCCTCGGCCTTCTTCTCCTCCGCCTGAAGCTCACGACTCAGCGCGCGGTTCTGTCGCTCCAGGCGCCGCAGCTCGTGGCCGGTACGCTTGTCGATCGCGACGCCACTCGAGTCCACGTAGACGTATTCCTCGGGAATCGGTACGGAGCCGCCGACGGGGTCGATCCAGTAGTAGCCCGGGGGGGCTCCCGGTACGACGCTCGTCGGAGGTTGGTACACCGGGGTGCCGCCTTCCGCCGGCAGGATGATCCTGCGCTCGCAGCCCATGCCGACCGCGAACAGCAACGTGGCGATCCAACGCAGGCGTTTCATGATCTCGCTCCTTCTGAAGAGGCTCACTTTCGTGGCGTGGTCGATGCGCGAGCGTCGACATCGAATGGTGACGATTCGAAACAGCGCCCACTCGAACCGGGTGGCACGGTGGGTACCGGGAACGCCGCGGGCCTCGCGAGAGGCTCGCGGCGGGAAGCTGTCAGGTGCTACGGCTCGTGATGGCCGACGGAGACTCGTGGCGGGTACGGAAGGGAACTAGCGATCCGGTCACTGCGCTCCCGTCGCGGTCTGCTGTGCGGGCAAGACCCACACCACACCCGTCATCGGCGTGCCGTAGTTGCCGGCGGCGTCCTGAATGCCGCCGAGTGGTCCGGGAGCGGTCGGCTGGTGAGCGGCGTCGAGGCGCGCGAACTCCTTGTCGTAGTAAACGAAGAGCCCCGGCTGCGGGAATTTCACCTCGATGTAGCCCGGCTCGCCGTGATTGCTCGCGGTACCGGGGACGAGCCTGTCGAGGCCGCGGTGGATTGCGTAATTGAAGGTGTCGTCGCTGGTGACGTTGTGATCTTCGACGGCGGTGTTCACCCATCGCACCGATTGGCCAGCGTAGATCGTGATGACGAACGGATCGAAGCGTGGCTCACCGGGGATGTTCACCTGTGGGTAGCGCATCATCGGTGGCGGCGCCGCCTTCTCCATCGTGACGGCGTGCGCGGAAAGCGGTGCCACGAGCACGCTCGCGGCCAGCAACGACGGTATTCGTGAGACGAAGCCAAGCGGGTGGATCTTCATGACGCCTTCCTGTGTCGGAGCGGATCGCTCGTCCGCTCTCGGCGTTGAATTCCCCTCCTGCACGACTGCGACTGCAACGGCGATACCGGCGCGGGACACGGGACGACTCGCGCGGAAACTCTCGCAGTTTCGCCATCGGGGGCGATTCGGTCCGCCGAAGCCGCGCGTGCATCGCTGCGAAGGCGCTCGCCGCGCGCGGGACATGTGGCGAACTGCCACCGCGTACGGGTGACAGAGCGCCAACGCGGCGTCGGATCTCACGCAGCGCCGGAGTGCTGTACTCTTCCGGCCGTCTTCCGATGGTGGACGAGGAGGCTCCCGTCGTGTCGACGAGCGTGGAACGGCCGCAGCGATCGGCACCGGAGCCGTCGGGCGAAAGCACGCCACGCGACGACGAGCGCGCGAGCGGTGCGCTGAGCGCCGAGGACTCGGCACTGAGCTCCCACATCCTCACCGTCTCCGCGACGCTCGTCGGCGTCTGCCTGACGGTCATCGGGCTCATCCGCGTGATCGAGGAGCTGCGCAAGATCCAGAGTGTCGAGGACGAGCTCTTGGCACTCGATGCGCTGATCTTTCTCGTCGCCACGGCGTGCGCGTACGCGGCGTTGCGAGCACGCTCCGCCGCGCGATACCGCCGCTTGGAGCGAGCGGCGGATGCATGCTTCCTGATGGGCTTGGCGCTGATGACACTGGTGTGTGCGCTGATCGCGTATCAGGTCATCTGAGGGCGCGGCGGGTTGCACGCGAAGCCTGTCCGAAGCGATCGCGTGGCTCGATCTTCGCGACGATGCCAGACTGACGTGAGTCGGCCACCACGACTCGAGCGAGGAGATCGATCATGAAGCGCATCATCGGCGAACCACGACGCTGGCTGGGGATCGCGCTCGTCGCAGGTCTGCCGTGGGCCAGTGGCTGCGCTGGCCTCGGCACCGCGCCCGCGGAGGCGCCGCATCCCGTGATGGATGCACTTTTCGGCGACGTTCGAACCACCGAGTCGCTCGCGCAGCTCGCGGCGCTCGTCGAGCTCAGCGACGGCGAAGCCTTCAAGGTCACCGACGTCGGCCGCGACGGGCGCACCAGTCATCATCTCGTGGCGATTCGCGACCGCGAGTCCCCACATCGCCACGACACCCACGACCTCCTCGTGTTCATCATCCGTGGCTACGGCACCATGCGCATCGGCAACGAATCGCGCGCGGTGGGCGAAGGGTCCGTGCTCTACGTCCCGCGCGGTACCGTGCACGCCTTCACCAATACCTCCGGCGAGCCCGCCATCGCATACGCCATCTACTCGCCACCCTTCGACGGCGTAGACAAAGTCCCCGCGGAGTGAGAACGCGCGCGGCGCGTCGACGTGATGCGCCGGCTCGAAACGCCGAGTCGTCGCTCACGCCCACCAGCGACACCTCATTCGCGGCTGTGGCGACGCGCATCATCGCGTGTAGCTTTGAGAAACCGACCCACGACGCTCCGTCTCTGACCGCCGGGAGGTCATCCGCGCTTAGGAGACGCGATCTGTTACGAGCCTTCCGCACCGCACCGGCAGGTGCGCCATCGTGCGCCTGCAAGGGCTTGTGACTCGTGGGGTGCAAGTCCCCACCGGGTGTTCGCTCGACGCGCGTAACCGAACGTAACGGCGTTGCCGCGAGACAGGGTGGAGAGCAACGGGAGGTGAATCGCCGGTCCGCAGGACGACGAAACCGATTCGGCCAGATGTGTCGGCGAGCCTGCGTCGGAATGGCGAAGCCCAGACGGTCCTCGATCCAAAACGCGTGCGCCAGCGAATCGACGGCACCGAAGCCCACCGCGCTGAAGGAGCGTGCGAGGGCGACGGCGGGGAGCATCGGGCGGTTGGTGCAGAACGGCGAGAGGGTCACGAGCAGGACGGAGCGAGACCTGCCGAGGAACCAGGGCGACAACTCGGCAGGAGTCAGAGGCCCCGTACGAGCGACGAAGCGCCGTAACGGGCGTGGAGCAAAGGGGGCCAGGAAGGTGGATGCGTGCAATCCCGATCGCGGGAAGAGAACCCGCCGCCAGTGGGCGTGAGCCCTACGCTAGGCCGAGACGCCACGAGGCCGAGGAGGCCGTACGCGGAACCGGCGGTGTGGACCGAACGCATGCTGGAGGCCCTGCATCGCGGGGTGAAGCGAGGCAAGTGGTTCAGCCTGATCGACAAGGTGTACGCGCCCTAGAACCTCGCGGCGGCGTGGAAACGTGTCCGCGTCAACCGGGGTTCGGCCGGTGTGAACCGGCAGCGCGTGGAGCAGTTCGCGCAGGACGCGGAGCGGTTCTCGGGGGAGCTCGGTGACGAGCTGCGCTCGGGCCGCTACCGACCCCAGCCGGTGCGCAGGTACTGGATTCCAAAGCCGGGTACGAACCAGCAACGCTGCCTGGGTATCCCCACGGTGCGGGACCGAATCGCACAGACGGGGTTGCGCAACGCGCTGGAACCGAGCTGGGAAGAACGTCGTTTCCCCGAGCAGAGCTGCGGATTCCGACCAGGGCGTGGCTGCCAAGACGCGCTGCGACGAGTCCAAGCGCTATTGGATGCCGGCTACACGTGGGTGGTGGACGCCGACATCCAAAGCTACTTCGACACGATCGATCACACCCTGCTGAGGGGCGAGATCGAGAAGGAGGCAGCGGACGGCCGGGAACTGGAGTTGATCGACGCGTTTCTGCAGCAGGGAGTGGTGGAGGATCTCCACACATGGGAGCCAGAAACGGGAACGCCGCAGGGTGCGGTGATCAGTCCGCTTCTGGCCAACATCTTCCTTCAATCGATCGACGAAGCGTTGGTGGAAGCGGGATACGAGCTGGTGCGGCACGCCGACGATCGGGTGATTCTGTGCCGGACGGAAGCGGAAGCACGGGTGGCGCTGGATCTGCTCGGACATCAAGTCGAGCAGCGCCGGTTGCGTTTACACCCCGAGAAGACGCGGGTGGTGGATGCGACGAAGGTCGGGGGATTCGATTTTCTGGGGTACCACTTCGAGCGCGGTCATCGTTGGCCGCGCAAGAAGAACTTCGAGTCGTTCAAGGATCGGGTCCGCGGTCACACGCGCCGCACGAACGGCGAGAGTCTCGCGAGCATCATCACGGACCTCAATCGATTCCTGCGACGCTGGTTCGCGTATTTCAAGCACAACCACCGCTTCACGTTCATTCGCCTGGACGGATAGATCCGCATGCGCCTTCGCAGCATCTTGCGCAAACGCCTGGGGACGGCCGGGCGGGGGCGGGGCGTTGACCATCAGCGCTCGCCCAATTCCTTCTTCCAGCAGCGCGGGCTCCTCAGCCTGGTCGACGCCCGCGCTGCGATCCTTCAGCCTCGATGCGAGCGAACCACTTTCTGGAGAGCCGGATGCGGGAGATCTGCGCGTCCGATTCGGAGGGGGGGCGGGGCCGGGCAACCGGCCCTGCCTACCTCTATCACCGTGGCAAAGCCGCGTTGGGACCCACGCCCAAGTCGCTTCGCCTCGCTTGCGGCTCGCCGCGGTCTGCGCGCAAGCAACGCTCAGCGCACGCGCATGCCGCGCGCCGCATCCCAGTGCAATGGCTTCTCGCTCTTCGGTAGCGGCGCTTCGGCGACCGC
>CAYUSL010000121.1:0-14641 GCA_964447125.1 uncultured bacterium
TCCTCTGCGTGCTGGCGGTGGGCGTGCTGCTCATCACCTACGTGCCGGCGATGACGCAGGGCTTCGCCCACTGGGTACGCCCGCCAAAGCACGCCGCGCCGGCGGCGGGCGGTGTTACGCAGGCACCCACGAACGTGCCCCTCGACGATTGATCGATGCCCTCGGCGGGCTGCCGACGAGGCGCACGGTTACCTTCCCGCTGCGTTCCGAGGATTCCCGCGGACGCAAGGAGAGTCGACCCGTGGGCACGACAGCGAACGCCGATGCAATCGCGGCCTGGGACACCGTCCTCTTCGACAAGTTCTGCCGGTTTCGCGAGATCGTCACCAAGGGATTGGGTGCCCATGGTCAGACTCTGATCGCCCGGCATTCCCCACAGCCGGGATCGCGGGTGCTCGACGTGGGCTGCGGATTCGGTGACACCACGCTCGACATCGCCGCGAGCGTCGGTCCGACGGGCGAGGCGGTGGGGGTGGACGCCGCGCCGCGCTTCATCGCGGACGCCCGCGCCGAAGCCGAGGCGGCCGGCATTCGCAACGCGCGGTTCGAGGTGAAGGATGTCGAGAGCGAGCCGTTGGGTGGTCCGTACGATCTAGCGTTGTCGCGCTTCGGCACCATGTTCTTCGCGAACCCGGTGGCGGCGCTCCGAAACGTGGCGCGCGCGCTCGTGCCCGGTGGCTCACTCGCGATGGTGGTGTGGCGCAAGCGCGAGGACAATCCCTGGGTCCACCTCGCCGAAAAGCGCGTGCGTGCGCTGGTGGCCGAGCCTGAGGAGCATGCGGCCGTGACCTGCGGCCCAGGGCCGTTCTCGATGGCAGGCGCCGACATGGTGAGCGACATTTTGCTCGCAGCAGGTCTCACGGCACCCGCGTTCGAGCGCATCGATGCTCCGATCCGCATCGGGCGCGATCTCGACGAGGCCGTCGAGTTCGGGATGGCGCTCGGGCCGGCAGGCGAGCTACTGCGGCTCGCCGGGGCCGACGCCGAGGCGAAGCGGCCCGCGGTGATGGATGCGCTCCGCGAAACCTTCGCGCCCTACCTGCGCGCCGACGGCGTGTGGGCGCCGTCGAGTGCTTGGATCGTGAGCGCGCGGACGCCGAGCTGAGTGGTCACTCGTCCGAGTCGTCGTCGCTCAGGAAGAGATCGTCGGCCTTGTCGAGGAGGCGCTGCGCGCGCCGCTGCGCCAGGATGTTCGCGAGCTTGAACTCGGGGGCCTTGTTCACGTCGAACGCGAGCGCTTCCTTCAAGAGCTTCTCGAATTCCGCCTTGTCCTGCTTGCGCACGCTCACGCTCGCCGCCCAGCTCACCGTCGGGCCGATCTTGTCGGCGCCGCCGCACGCGGCGATCTGCTCGCGGTGCTTCTGGCCGCGCTCGATGCTGCCGCCCATCGACTCGGGACGGCTCACGTCGAGGGACATGAGCACCTCGTGGATCGCACCCTTGTCGTAGCAGGCGTCGAGGTCCAGCGCGCGCTTCATGAGGTCCTCGACGATACCGAGGTCGCCCAGCAAGAGCGGATCGTCCTTCGCCACCGCCGCCGCCGCCCCCCACGCCGCCGCGGTCCAGTAGAGCAACGGCAGCTCGTCTTTGGTGATCTTGGCGAGCGTCGCTGCGCGGTCCTTGCGAACGCCTTCCTCGAACCCCGGATGGCTCACGTCGAGAGCGTGAAATCCGTAGGCGCGCGCCCGGAGCAGCAACTTCTTCACGCGGGCGCGGATCTCCTTGGCTTGCGCGACGGTGACGCCGGGTGCTTCCGAATCGGGATAGACGAGGCCGTAGGCGTACTGGGTGTAGCTCTTGGCCAGCGATCCCAGGAGCCGTTGATGGTCGGGAGTCTGCTGCAGCACCTGCTCCTGCAGCTTGAGCCCGAAGGGCACCGCGTCACGAATCAGCTCGGGGTCGTCGTCCGTGGCGTAGACACTCGGGCCTTCGCCGCCGGCGAGCACGTTGGCGGCGAGATTGGTGCACCCAGTCGAGGCGAGGGCGATCACGGCGCACGAAACGAGCACGAGCGAACGAGCGGCGTTGGGCATCGACGACCTCCGGCGTTGGACCGCGAAGATCGCGAAACCTAGCACGGGCGCGCGTGCCGGCGCAGCCTCGAAGCGCAGCTCGCGTGCGTGAGCCGAGAGCCGCAGTCAGGTGCCCGGCGAAAACGGCGGATCGTTGGATTTCCAGCGGCGCTGCAGCTCCTGCAGCGCGACGAATGGGCCCTGGTAGCCCAGCGCCCCGTAGGCCGACGCGAGCTTGTGACCCGTACGGTCGACGAGAACCACGTTGGGGATGCCGCCGGCGCCGCCGTACCGGCGAATGAGCTTGCTGCGCGTGTCGAGGTTCTCGAACGGCACGGCCGCCCACGGCATGTGGTGCTCGCGCAGCTCGCGTCGCATGTCCTCGACCCCGCGATCTTTGGTCACGAGCACGACCTCGAAATCGTGCTGTTTCGCGTACTGGGCGTAGAAGCGCGTGAGCTGGGGCGTGAACTCCTGACAAGGCCCACACCAGCTCGCCGAGAAGAAAAACAGCACGTACGGCTTCGAGTCGAGGTAGCGCGAGTCGCCGTGCGGCTCGCCCAGCTTCTCGACGTACGGGCCGACGACGTCGGAAAGTCGCTGATAGCGTGCCGGTCCGGTGATGAGCGGACCGCGGGCAATCACCAGTCCCACGACGAAGGCGAGCGCCGCCACCAGGCGGCGAGCGCTCACTCAGACCTCGCCGCAAACGCCACGCCCGGACCGTGTGTGGCGGCGGAAGCCGCCACCTTCGCGAGCCGGGCGTGGATGGACCGGGAGGACGGGCGGCTGCGTCACGGCGCGAACGAACCGCGCGTGTACCACGCCATGAGCGTCTGGTCCATGAGGCTCAGCAGGTAAACATTGCCGGCATTGCTGTTGTGCACGCCGTCCGAGATGAAGAGCTTGGGATTGCTGCGTGCGTTGATGTTCGAGACCACGAGCGGCAGATGATACGCCGCAGCGAGGTCTTTGATGACTTTGTTGGCGGCGTCGTACCCCGCGTCGTAACTGGTGTTCTTCTCTTTCGACAGCGTCCACAGGATCGGCGTGATGCCGTGGCTGAGCGTCGTCTGGACCGCTTGGGTGTAGGCGTTCTTGAAGGTGGTGACGTTCGCGGACGTGGGATTTCCGAGGTAGCGGTGGATGTCGTTGATGCCGTACCGGATGTGGGCGAGGGCCGCGTTGGGGTGGGAGTTCTCGCCGTTGATGACGATGTCGATGCCCTTGTTCGCACCCGGATAACCGGCGATGGGTGTGTTGCCGAGCGCGTAGTCGACTTCGTTGAGCGCGAACTTCACGTAGTTCGCGAACGTGTGATCCTTGTTCAGGAACACGTCGAAGCCGATGATGTCCGGGGGCAGCGGTGTCGAGTTCGAGTCGCCGAAGAGAATCCATTCGTGGCTGCGACCCGGGAAGATGAGTGCCGTCTCGATGCCGACGTTCGCAGCCTTGGTGATCGTGAGCGTCGTGGGTGCGTTGGTCGGCACCTGATTCGGCGGCAATCCGACCAGGCTCACTTTGAAGGTGCCGGCGGCGACGGTGGGGAAAATCGCAACACCGTCCAGACCCGTGGTGGCCTTGAATGACCCACCGTTGCCGTCGAGTGCGACCTGTACCCCGTAGAGTGGGGTGTTGTTGAACGTGACGAGTGTGAATGTCACGTTTTTGACTGCAGCGCTCGGTGCTACAGCCGGTCCCGAGAAGTACGCGTCCTCGCCGCCGGGCACGGCCTGGAAGCCTTCCAAGACCCCACCGGGGGCGAATCGCTCGTCATTCGCGCCCGCCCCTGCGGCAAGCGCGGTGGTGGTGGAGAAAAGCGCGTTGAGAAGCAGCAGCGTGATGGTCAAGGGGTTTCGGCGAATCGGCATGATGTGTGTGCCTCCGGCTGGCGGATCTGCCGCTGCAGATCCGCATGCAAAGCCCCCCTGCGGGGCATTGGTCAAACCTCGGGATCGTGCGTTCTCGCCAAGCTAAGCAACGATTATGCCGTAGTAGATCTAGTTTTCGCCGTAAAAAATCCTCCTCGCAAAGCTGGCGACGGGCGCGCCACCTCGCACGATCCCCTCACAGGATCACGATGGTGACCCCCGGGTTGCCTCGACCGAGGTCGAGATCGCGATCCGCGCCCGGCGCCTCGGCCAGGACGTCTCGGGTGCGGGGATGGAAGAGCTCCCAGTCCTCACCGGCGATCCAACCGCGGATTCGGCCTTCCCGCGCCCGGCGATCGAGTGATTCGCGAATGCCTTTCCGGATCGCGCCGCCCTGACCCGACGAGCCGTAACCGTGGACCAGCTTGATCGCCGCCAGGCCACAATGCTTCGCGAGTGAGATCTCGGCGTCGAGGCGCGCTCGCGCCTCCATCAGCGTGGGCTGGTCGATCTTCAGATTGACGGTCGGCAGCCCTTCGTCGCGGTGGTTGGGTTCAGGTGGCCTGCGCCGCTTCATCGGCGCGCTCCCGAGCTGCAGTGACGCGGTGAATCGCAAACCCCGTCGGCGTTGCGGCCTTGCCGCCGTAGGTGGCGAAGAACGCTTGCCAATGCGCCTGGAACTCGGATGTCTCGCACCGGAAAGCCTCGGGCCTCATCTCGCCGAGAACCTGCTTCGCGATGTGATAGCCGAGCTCGCGGAACGCCTCGAACTCGTCGTCGTCGAAGAATTGGTCCGCGGTGGTGTGCTGCGGGAAATCTGGATGATCCCGCTTGTACATGTCGATCCGCGCCAGCTCGTCCCCGGTGAGCGACGCCTTGAGCACGAGCAGCCAGCCCGTCGAGGCCGGGGTCGTCTCGTTGCCGCGCTCGTCACGGACAGCCGGGTAGCGGATCCTGCCGATCGCGAAATGCTCGGCGCTCCGGCTCGACGGCTTCTCGCCTTCTGGATCGTCATCGCCACGGGGGCGCAGCGCCGCGACGTCGATGTCGACCTTGATGTTCTCGTCGACGTAGATCTGGCGGAGCGCATTGGTGAGCGAGCCCAGGTGATAGCTCGGATCCGACTCGGCATCGCACGCGACGATGAGGCCGCAGCGGCGCTCGAGCAGCGGCACGATGCCGAGGTTGTCCCCGGTGTGCCCACCGTCGCTCAGATACACGAGCCGGCGCCTGGCGTCGCTGAGCCCCAGAAGCTCGCGGAGCAGGTAGAACGGCCAGAACACACCGCTCTCCTGTCGCCGGGCGTAGCGGCCGCCGCGATAGCCGGGATTCTCCATCCACTGCCCGAGGCGAACGTTCGTGACGGTCATCGCCAGCGCCTGCGCGAAGAACGTGCCGCGCCCCATTCCGGGCGCCGTTGCTGCGCCCGAGATGCCCACGGCACGAGCGAGCTTGGTCTCGCCGTTTCGGTAGACGTCGGTGGGGACGTAACCCGTCGTTTTCGAGCCGCAGTAGCGCGGTGTGAACAGGAAGTGATCGGATTTGCGATCGCGACGAGTGAGATCGTGGGTCGACGTCAGGTTCAGCGCCGTCACGATCAAATGGTACGGAGCGCCGTTTGCCGAGTCGCCGGCGGATGCAGCAACCGTGCAGTCGGGCCCCCCCGGCAGCTCGGCGACGCGGAGGTCGGTTTGGTTCCGGGCAGGCTCGAATCCCACCCCGCCCGCGCCTGGCGCGCGCCTGCGCGCCCAGGTCTCCAGGTAGCTCTCCGCGAGTCGGTCTCGGTAGAAGTGGTGCGACGAGATGCGGTTGAAGTCGATCACGATGCCGAGGACTCCGAACACGGCGAGAGCGAGTAGCGCGACGGCGAACGCGTAGTGGCCCAGCGCGCCGGCGGTCGGCGTCACGGCTCCGATCGTGGCTCCGAGACCGATCACGGCCACCAGCACGAGTCCCGTGACCAGCGCGCCGAGAATGGCGTTGCGCAGCGGCTCGGCAAGCCGCGCAATCTTCTTCGCCCAGCCGACCGCATCGCCGATCCCGCCGCCCTCGCCGCCGCGGGCCGCGAGCAATCGTGTCAGTAGCAGCGCGAGCACCCCACCAGACTTCGCTCCACCCGGAATCGTCCGAAGGTTGCCCCAACGATAGAGCGCATACGGGAGGACGAGCAGCAACACGGCGCCTACACCCAGGTACAGGAACCACCCTCCCGCCGCCGCGATGCGGGAACGACGCGTGCGCTCGTCGCTCAGCCAGCCCAACGCGCGTCCGACGACCGAGCGGCGCGGGTGCCAGCTCTCGAAGACCAGGTGCACCAGTGCTACCACCAGAAAGCCTGCGATGCAGAAGGCGAGCGGCGCGAGCAGCGCATGTAGATCGGCCGGCGCGTCGCGTCGTCGAGCGGCAACCAGCGCCACGCACGCGACGGTGAGCCCGACCATCCACAAGAGAAACGCCCCTTCTTCGATCTCCTCGGGGGTTCGTCCGTCGCCAGCCGATTCCGCGGATGGACCGGCTCGGCGACGTTTGATCCTCAGTGCGACGCCGGCAGCCATCACGGCCGCCGCCACGAAGGCACCGGTGGCAGCGCCAGCGATCGCCGAAGGCTCGGAGAGCACATTCGCGGTGAGCGCTGTGACGTACGATTTCAGCGGTGCGGGACGCTGTGCGGTGGTGGGCTCACCACAGGCGTCGGGCTGTGGGCACTCCGGCGCCTCGAGGTCCATCAACGTCGCGGGCGTCCGATCCGTGGTCCACGCGACGTGAGCGACCACGAGCGCCGCGACACCGGTGAGGAAGATCGTGAATACGGCGAGATGAATCAGCGTGCCCGTGGTCACCGCGCCGATGGCGCGCAGCAGCTCGCGGGAAAAGAACTGCCGACGTGCGATCAGGAAGTCGCCGTGGGTGCGAAGATGGGCGACCTCGTCTGCGCCGGTGAACCCGCTCAGGTCGGATCGCTCGTTCGCCTCCGGATTGAAGGGGAATCGATCGGGTTCCGTGCTGAATCGCGGCTCACGCTTGCCGGATGGCGCCTCGATCTGGCTCCCGCGTGCAAGCGCGAGGAGCGACGACAATGCGCCTCCGATGTAGCCGCCACCGGAGACCGTGCTCAGGTAGTCGACGTGCAATAGCTGTCGCTGTCGCGCGAGCGCCTGCAGGATCCCGAGATTGAACGTCGCGGAGCGAATCCCCCCACCGGAGAACGCCAAGCCGACGGGAACGACGCACGAGGAGTCTTCGTCGACTGGGAGTCCCGCCGCGACTCGACGTGCGCGAACGCTGCACCGCTCGCGCTGATGCACCTCCTCCGTCGTGAGGAGCGGGCAACCCCGACGGGGTGGAGTCCCTCGCGCACGGCAGGACTGATGGACGAGGACGACGACGGAGGCAGCCAACAGCGTCCACTTGAGCGCGGTCGCGATCTCGCCTGGGATGACGCTGCTTGCGTGGAGATCGACTCCGAGATCGAGCTGTGCGCGCGCAAAGAAGTTCTCGGCGAGATCGCTCATGCCGGCGACGACCGGCAGGCCCACGAGCTGGGCCGTATACGTCCGCCCGTGATCGCGAAGTCGTCGCGCCGTGAGCCCGCCGAGCAAGGCCAGCAGCGCCGTGACGCCGACCGCGAATCGATCGTCGGCGCACAGGCGATCTCGAATGTCGTCGACCAACTCTTGGCTCTTCCACTGCGCCGCCCGCTGGACGGCTTTGGCCACTCCCAGCGTGATCGCCTTGGGCTCTCCGGGTAAGGGATACCCCTGCGCGAGGTGATCGCGCCCGGTATCGAAGTGTCGACCGAGCGCATTCAGCGCGAGGGCGAGAGCGACGAGCGTCGTCAGCGCGATCGCCAGCGATCCCCATTGAAACGCGTCGTCGTCTCGCATCGGATCCGTCCTCGTATTCGCGGCATCGTCGCGCATCGGCCTTCCGGCTTCTCGGTGTCGTGATGGTGTGGGAATCGACTCAGCCTGTCATACGCCGAAAGAAATCGAGATCGCAACTTGGGAGAACACGTATGTGTCACGTGCCCCCGCTCGGTGGCGGAACACACGAACGGGCACGCGTGGCCATCGAGCAGCGCGATCGGCCATCCTGCGCGCGCCGCGTTGGCGGCCAGAGGAGGTTCGTCGATGTCGATGATCGCGCCGCGGGCGATCGAGCAGGCCGGGCCATCGCAGCTCAAGATCGTGTGGGTGGACGGGCACGAGAGCGTGTACTTCGTGCCAGACCTGAGGCGCGCGTGCCGCTGTGCCGTGTGCATCGACGAGTGGACCGGGCAGCCGAACCTCGATCCTGCGTCCGTCTCGGACGAGGTGAAGCCCACGCGTCTGGAGCCGGTGGGGCGCTACGCCATCCAGATCGAGTGGAGCGACGGCCACTCGACCGGCATCTACACCTGGGAGCACCTGCGCGACATCTGCCCGTGCCCCGAGTGCAAGTTCAGCCGCTCACGCCGGCAAGGCTGAGAGCACGCGATCGAGCTCGTCCTCGCGATGGTAGAAGTGGGGTGCGAAGCGCACCCAGCCTTCGCGTTCGATGCAGCGAATGCCCTGGGCGCCGAGGGCTTCGACCACGGCGCGGTTGTCGAGCGTGGCATGTCGAAAGGCCACGATTCCCGACGTATGCGCCGCGGGCTCGCGCGCGCCGAGCACGTGACAGCCGCGCTCGCGTAGGCCCTGGGCGAGACGCGTCGCGTTCGCCAGCACGGCTGCTTCGATTCGTTCACGACCCAGCTCGACGAACATGCGGGCACTCGCGCCGATCGCGAAGACGTTCGCCGTGGGCTGCGTGCCACCCTCGAATCGCGCTGCGTCCGGGCGCAGGCGCTCGCGCAGGTCGAGGTAGGGAAGCGGCGGATCGTTGGCGTCGGCGCCCGGTTGGGTCACCTCCACGCGATCGAGCAGCGCGCGGCGGATGAACAGGAACCCGACGCCCATCGGCGAAAGCATCCATTTGTGGCTGCCGCAGGCGACGAAGTCGAGGTCGGCGGCGCGGACGTCGAGGGCGAGGGCACCGATGCTCTGCACGCCATCGACGGCCACCAGCGCTCCATGACGACGGGCGATGCGCACGATGTCGTCGAGCGGCGCGCGCGCCCCCGACCAGAAGCACACGCTGCTCACGGCCACCACGCGCGTCCGCTCGTCCACGAGACGTTCGAACGCGTCGAGATCCGGTAGGCCTTCCGGCGCGGGTACCCGTACGTGCTCGACGCCGAAGCGCGTGAGCCGGCGCCACGGCAGCACGTTCGCGGGGTAATCGCCCTCGAAGCCGATCACGCGATCGCCGGCTCCCAGGCCGAGCCCGTTGGCCACGGTCGCCACCGCGACCGTGGTGTTGGGCATGAACGCGATCTCTTCGGGAGTCGCGCCGATCAGCTCCGCGACGGCGCGACGTGCGCGCGAGCGCTCGGCGAGCCAGCCGCGCAGCACCTCGGGGGTGGGCGCTTGCGCCTCGCGCGTGTAGCGCTCGACTGCCGCCGCGGCGGGGCCGGAAATCGGCGCGATGCCCGCGTGGTTCAGGAAGATCGAGCCGTCACCGAGCGCGGGGAAGAGGCGGGCGCGGGTTTCGTCGTCGAGAACGAAGCTCATCGAATGGAAGGCCTATCGTCGGGAACGCGAGGGGGCTCGGGAGCGTCGCTCACGCACCGCGAGGTCGGCGAATGCCGAGCTTCTTCATCTTGCTGCGCAGCGTGCTCGGGTTGAGCCGGAGCTGCTCGGCGGCACCGCCCGGCCCTTCGATGATCCATTGCGTTCGCACCAACGTCGCCTCGATGTGCTCGCGGAGCGCACCATCGAGCGACGAAGCCCGAGGGAGACTCGGAGCGGCAGTGGCGGCCGCGTCGGGAACCGCAGCGGCCACCGGCGGAACGAATGGCGCGGCAGGTGCGGCTTCGATCGGCGCGAACACGTCGGCCGCGCTGAGGACCGGGCTCGACGCCAGCACCACCGCGCGCTCGATCACGTTCTCGAGCTCGCGCACGTTGCCCGGCCACGGGTACTGAAGCAGCCGCTCCAGGGCCGCTTCCGACATCCGCAGGGGAGGCTTGCCGAGCTTTCGCGCCGTGCGCTCCAGGAAGAACGCGATCAGCAACCGTAGGTCGCCGCGGCGCTCTCGAAGCGGCGGGATCGCGATGGGAACGACGTTGAGTCGATAGTAGAGATCGCTTCGGAATCGCCCTGCTCGGCACTCAGCGGCCAGGTCGCGATTGGTGGCGGCGATGATGCGCACGTCGACGCGCACCGTCTGGTTGCTACCGATGGGCTCGAACTCTTGCTCCTGGAGCACGCGCAAGAGCTTCACTTGGGTGTCGAGGGGCAACTCGCCGACCTCGTCGAGGAAGAGCGTGCCGCCGTCCGCCACCTTGAAGCGACCGTCGCGATGCGCGAGGGCACCCGTGAAGGCCCCCTTCACGTGACCGAAGAGCTCGCTTTCCACCAGGCCGGCGCTGATGGCGCCGCAGTTCACCTTCACCAGCGCTTGCTTGCGGCGCGAGCTGCCTTCGTGGATGGCGCGCGCCACCAGCTCCTTCCCCGTGCCGGTCTCGCCGGTCACGAGCACCGTGGAGTCCGTGGCGGCGACTTGATCCACTTGCCGCAGCACCGCCAGCAGCGCCGGGCTCGAGCCCACGATCTCGTGGAAGTCGTGCTCGGTGCGGATCTCCTCGCGGAGGTAGACGTTTTGGACCTCGAGGCGCTCTTTTTCCTCGCTCATGCGCACGCTGTCGGTGATGTCGAGGAACATGGTGCGCGTGAAGGTGCCGCTCGGATCCGGGCGCGACCACCACTGGATCCAGATGGGGCGGCCGTCGTCCCGGCGACGCAGCTCCAGGATCACGCCGCTGGTGTCGGTGCCGCGCTCGATCGATTCCAGCGCCGCCTGTACGCGCGCCTTCGCCGTCGGCGTGTCCGGGATGAAGCTCTTGCCGTAGGTGCCGTCCACCTGGTCCGGCGTGATGCCCAGGATGCGCATGGCGGTCTTGTTGGCGCGGATGAAGCGGGTATCGAGCCCCTCGTGGACGTAGGCGATGGGCGCCTCGTCGAAGAGATCGCGGAAACGCTCCTCGGACTCGGCGAGTCGCCGATTGGTCTCGCGCAACTCCTGGCTCATGCGCTGCTCGCGAGCCTCGAGCTCGGCGATGGTGCGCGACGCGAGGCGGACCTCCATCTGCTCCATCACCAGCGCTGCGAGGCGTTCGAGATGCTCGGCCTCGGTGACGGTGAGGTCGCGAGGCTCGCGGCCAAAGATGCAGAGCGTGCCGAGGCCGTGCCCCTCGCGGGTGCGAAGTGGTGCGCCGGCGTAGAAGCGAACGCTCGCGGCGCCGGTGACCAGCGGATGATCGAGGCTGCGCGGGTCGTGGCGAGCGTCGCGGACGTGCAGCACGTTGGGGCGATGGATTGCCGAAGCGCAGAACCCGGGCTCGCGCCCGATCTGTGGTGCATCGAAGCCGTGTCGCGCCTTGAACCAGACGCGGTCCTCGGCCACCAGGCTGACCAGCGCCATCGGCACGCCGAAGAGCCGGGCCGCGATCGCGACGATGTGCTCGAAGGCGTCTTCGGGCGGCGTGTCGAGGATCGCAAACCGCGCCAGTGCTTCGAGGCGCTGGCTCTCGTCGGGCGACGTGCTCGTGCTCATCGTGGACGCTCGCCGCTGGCCGACGGCGCCACGAGGCTTGGCGCGGGCCGCTGAACCCGCCGCAGCCATTTGCGCGCCGGCATCTCGAAGCCATGGAAGCTCGCCCACGCGAGCGCCCACAGCACCACGAAAAAAACCAGCATCGAGCCAGGCGAGTAGAAGAAGTCGTCGGGAACGCCCCAGTGCCGGCTCGCCGCGATCACCGCGAGCTGCAGCGGGAAGTGCAGCAGGTAGAGCGAGTAGGACACATCACCGAGCACGGCGAGCCGAGCCACGCGCGCGATTCCGAGCCGCTCGAGCGATGCAAGCGTCAGGATCGTCACCGGGAACACCACCAGCGTGGCGGGCCAGTACACGTTTCCGCCGCGCTGGAAGGTGAACGCGAGAAAGAGCCACCCGGCGATGGTTGCAGGCACGAGGGCTCGCACGGCGATTCGCAGCGCGCCGCTCTTGGCCAGATGGTCGTAGATCTGGTGTGCCGAGCCTCCGAGGAAGAACGAGCCGATCCCCGATCCCAGCGATCCGTGGAGGGGCTCGACGGCGACGTGACCGATCGCGGACAAGCCGAGCAGCACCACGAGTCGCGGGGACATGAGCCGGCACAGCACGAAGAACGCCGCGTAGAGGAACATCTCGACGGACACCGACCACGCGGGACCGTTGAACGAGTATCCGCGCTCGAGCCCCCACGAGGATGCGAGCAGCAGGTTGAGCGCGAAGTGGTACCGGTCGTTCACCGGGTACACGAGGTAGTCGCCGTACGCGCGGCGGAACGCGGCTTGGCCGCATGCCACCGCGATCAGCGTCACCAGATGGAGCGGGTAGAGGCGTGAGAACCGAAGCGCGAAGAACTCGCGTGCGCTCACGAGCCCGCCGCGAATTCGCTCTCCGTAGAGCCAGAAGAACACGAACCCCGAGAGCGCGAAGAAGAGATCGACCGCCAGCCAGCCTTTTGCGTAGAACGGCGCGAGCACGCCGTAGAACGGGAATTGGCTGCGGACGTACGGGCCAGGCACGGTCCCGCGGTAGAAGAAGTGCTGCCAATGCCAGAACACGACGGTCAGCGCGGCGAGACCGCGTAAGGCATCGAGCGAATGGAAGCGCGTCGCGGTGGCGAGCGCGGCCGTCGCGTCGTCACGAACCTCGCCCCCGCTCTTGCTTGCGGAAGCGGAATCGCTTCGTGTAGGCGCTGCCGCGGCGCTCACGGGGCGGAAGCTCCGCTCGCTCGCATCGGCATGCGTCGCAGTCGGGGGATTCGCGCAGGCGAGCACCGCGCCAGCCCGGCGTCGTCCGCTGCCGCGTGGCGAGCTCGCGTTCGCGGCCGCGACGGGGAATGCCCCCTGAGATGAGTTCGCGAGTCGGGCCGCACGACGTTCGGGCAGACTAGCGACGTCGTCCGCACCCGGGCAAGGTGCGTTGGCGTCGACGACCGCATGAGCGCCGCGGTTCTTCGGCCGAGGTGTGTGGCGCCACCAGATGGAGTTGCGAGCATGACGCAGACCTCGACGAACCGCGACGACGACCTCCCGCTGCTCGAGCCCGAAGTGTTGCCGCCCGAGGGGCCGCGTCCCGATCGGCTCGTTGCAGAGCGACTGGGGCTGGTGCGCCACGCGCTGGTGATCGACGCGCTCAACGTCCTCTTGCGCGGTGCGGCAGCCATTCGCTTCGGCTTCCCGGTAGGTGCGCTCGCCGCGTTCGTTCTGCTCCACCGGCTCGGCTGGCGCGGGCGGCGGCTCTGGACCGCCACGGTGCTTGCAGGGCTCTACGTGATGGTCCCCGATCCGGGCTGGGTGCCGCTGGCTGCGATCACGGCGTTGGTTGCGCCCCTCGGTGGCAAGCCGGTTCCGCGTGGCCCGGTCTGAGGAACTGCTGGCGCGCCGAGGCGTGTGCGTTCGCGGAGGTGCCGAACGCTGCATGGCCGTCGAGCGCAACCGCTACCCGCCGCAGGATTCCGTTGACCTCGGCTTCGCTCGATTGCAAAGATGAAAACGGCGCTCGGCCGCGCCGCGAACGCTCGAGGAGGATCCGAATGGGGCTGGTGAGCAACGTCTCGCGTCGTGTGATGCCGTTCGGTATTCCGCTCCGCAGCCAGTTCCCTCCGGACCACCTGCTCGACTCCCGTCCTCTCGAAGCGCTGACGGTGGAGAACCTGGAGGCGCGCACCCATCGCCTCGAGAAGCTCGAGAACCTCTACCACAAGGGACAATCGCTCGCGTGGGATGGCCAGAAGCTCCTGGCCCAGCTCGTCAAAAAGCATGGCGGCGTTCGTGTCAGCGACGAGAAAAAGGAAGCCATCGCCAACGTCTTCACGATCATCCTGTGGGGTGAGCTGGCGGCGTGGGAGGTGGCGAGCTTCCTGGCCGAGCGCATCCGCGACTCGAGCGAAGCGAAGATGGCCGCCACCATCCAGACCTTCGACGAGGCACGCCACTACTACGTGATGCGCGATTACCTGCGCCTGCTCGACATTCCTTTGCCCGAGCCCAATGCCTTCGTGAAGAGCATGCTGGTGCAGCTCATCAGCACCGAATCGATGCTGATGAAGCTCGTCGGCATGCAGCTCTTCGTCGAGCACGTCGCCGTGCACCTCTTCAAGGCCATGGCCGACGCGGGCGCCGAGCCCGTGCTCGCCGAGCTGATGCCGTACTTCGGTCGCGACGAGGCCCGCCACGTGGGCCTCGGCAAGCTCTACCTGCCTGAGGTGTTGTCGCGGATCACGCGCCGCGAGGCCCTCGAGCTGCAGGCATACCAGCTCTGGCTCATGGGGTTCATGCAGCTCTCCATCGAGTACCACCGCAAGGACGCCGAGGTGCTGGGCATCGACCTCCAGGAATCGCTGCGCCGTTCACTTCGCGAGCAGACCCGGATGCTCGACGAGATCGCGAGCCACCCGCGGGTGCGCGGCTTGGTGGTGCTACCCGAGCGGTTGCGCTTCCTGAATCGCTGGTTGATCGACAACCTGTGGGCGAGCGGCAAGGCCGCCGAGCACAGCGCGCTCTCGAAGCCGTGGATGCTCGGCGTGCGCGGCCAGGCCGTGCGCGTCGCCGAGCGCGCCTGGCGCGCGGTGGCGTAGGGTTGCGCGGGGGGCTGTTCCAGCCCCCCGCCCGTCGCGGCGAAGCCGCG
>CAYUSL010000122.1:0-14459 GCA_964447125.1 uncultured bacterium
CGTTCGCGGCGGCGCTGCGCGGTGCTTTGCGCGAGGACCCGGACGTGATCGTGGTGGGGGACATGCGCGATCCCGAGACCGTGCGGCTCGCGATCGAGGCGTCGGAGACGGGGCACCTCGTGATCGGGACCATGAACACCACGTCCGCACCCAAGACCGTGGATCGGATCATCGAGTCGTTCCCGCCCGGCGAGCAATCGCAGATCCGCACCATGCTGTCGGAAACGCTGCGCGCGGTGATCTGCCAGACGCTGCTGCCGAGCTCGGACGGCGAGCGCGTGGCGTGCTTCGAGGTGCTCATGGGCAACCTGGGGGTGCGCAACCTGATCCGCGAGTCGAAGACGTTCCAGCTCGTGGGCCAGATGCAGATCGGCGAGAAGCAGGGGCACATGACGGTGGACGGCTCGCTCGCGCGGCTGGTCGAGACGGGCAAGATCACCGGAGAGCAGGCCTATTTGCGCGCCCAGAACAAGGCCAACTTCGAAGCCATGGTGACGCCCGAATTCCTGTCGGGCCGGCTGATCGTGGGATGACCGCGCAGGCGTCGACGGTGGCCCGCGGTGGGAGGCTCGGGCAGCGCTCGCGTCGGTGCGCGGCTGTGCTCCGCACAGCGCGCCAATCGAGGACGGGATGAACAACAAGATCGACCGCTTCTTGAAGCTGATGAACGATCGCGGTGGCTCGGACCTGCACCTGTCCGTGGGGCGTCCGCCGCTGCTCCGGCTGCACGGCGACATCGAGCCGGTGCGCTACGGCAATCTCACGGACCTGGATTTCACCGAGCTGGTGAAGCCGGTGGTCGGCGACGACGACGCGTGGAACCGGTTCCTCGCCGGCGGTGACATGGACCTCGCCTACGAGGTGCACGGGATGGCGCGTTTCCGCGTCAATCTCTTCAAGCAGTTCCGCGGGATGGGCGCCGTGTTTCGGCTGATTCCCACACGCCTCATGACGCTCGAGCAGCTCGGCATGCCGCCGTCGGTCGAGAAATTCTGCTACCTGCGCCAGGGGCTGCTCCTGGTCACCGGCCCCACCGGTTCCGGCAAGTCGACCACGCTCTCGGCGATCCTGAACCGCATCAACGACGAGCAGACGCTCCACATCATCACCATCGAGGACCCGATCGAGTTCGTGCATCCCAACAAGCAGTCGATCATCAGTCAGCGCGAGATCGGCGCGCACGCCACCCAGTTTTCCGAGGCCCTCAAGGCCGCGGTGCGTGAAGATCCCGACATCATCCTGGTGGGCGAGCTGCGCGATCTCGAGACCATCCGCACGGCCATCAATGCTGCGGAGTCCGGGCTCACGGTGTTCGCGACGCTTCACACCAACAGCGCCGCCAAGGCCGTCGACCGAATCCTGAACGTGTTTCCGGAGGAAGAGCAGGAGGCCGTGCGCGGAGCGCTCGCCGAATGCTTGCGCGGCGTGCTCGCCCAGCAGCTCGTGAAGAAAAAGGGCGGTGGACGCGTGGCCGCGCTGGAAGTGTTGTTCGCGACCTCGAGCCTCGGCACGCTCATCCGCGAGGGCAAGACCGCGCAGATCCAGTCGTCGATCGCCATGGGCAAGAACCTCGGGATGATCACCATGGACGAGAGCCTCTTCAATCTGGTGGTCGACGATCTCGCGGAACCGCAAGGCGCTTACGAGAAAGCGATCGACAAGGGAGGATTCCGCGATCGCCTCGCCACCGTCGGCCTCCAGGTCGAGGCGTGAATCCCGGCCGGCTCGCGCGCTTGGCGCGCTTCACCCGTCGCTACCTGGCGGAGAAGCGGCTGCCGAGCTACCGACTCTGCAAGGCGTGGCTCGGGCTCGTTTATCCGCGGCGGGGGCGGCGCGACTCGCATCGATTGGTGATCGAGTACGACCGTGGGCTGATCCACGTCGACACCGCAAGCTCGATCGAGTACGCGGTGCTCTTCCGCGGGGTTTGGGAGCCGGAGGTCTCGCGGCTGATCGATTGCTTGGTGCGGCCCGGCGACGTTTGCCTCGACGTGGGGGCGAGCGTGGGAGTGCACGCGCTGCGCATGGCGTTTCGGGTGGGCGCATCGGGACGGGTGATCGCCTGTGAGCCGCAGCCCGAGCTGGCCGAGCGCATCCGCGCCAACGCCGCGCTCAACCGGCTCGCGAACCTGACGGTGATCGAAGCCGCCATCAGCGATCGCGACGGCAGCACCACCTTCTACACGTACCGCGAGGGTGAGTTTTCCCGCGCGCTCTCCGGTCTCACGCCCGCGAAGGGCGCAGAGCGAGCGATCGAGGTGCGCACGCTGAGCGGAGCGGGGCTCGCGCGGGAGGTCGTGCTCGACCGGCTGGATCTGATCAAGATCGACGCGGAAGGCGCCGACGCCACCGTGCTCGCCACACTCGACGCGCTCATCGAGCGACACCGGCCGGCGATCTTGTTCGAGCACCGCGAGCAGCACTGGCGCCGGCTCGGCGCCTCGATCGCCGAGGTGCTCGCGCGCCTCGGCGCTCTCGGCTACCGGCTCTACGGGATCGCCGACGATGCCACCGCGCCCCTCGCGGGGCACGTGCCCGCGAGCTGCGAGCTCCTCGCGATCGCTTCCCGCTGAGCAATCCACGCCAGGCGCCGTGCGCCGGCCCGGAGCGAGTGGGCCGCTCCGACGGGTGCCGAAGAATTCGAGAGCGGATTTCCGTGCTTTCCTTGGGTGATTCGTCACCCGAGGATCCGGAGCTGTGGCGACGCATCGCTTGCGTGGCACCGCGAACGATGAGAAGTTCGACTGGGCTGTGCGTCGTTGCGAGATCGGGAGGCGATGAACGATGAGCGCAGGGTTTTTACGAGTCGAGATGGGGCGGGCATTACACGGTGACTGCCTCTTCGTCGAGTGGGGTGACGGGCAATTCAAGCACCGCATGCTCATCGATGGTGGGCCGATCGGAGCCTACGCGGCGCTCGAGGCGCGCCTCGCGGCGCTCGCCGCCGACGAGCGGGAGTTCGAGCTGATGGTGCTCTCGCACGTGGATACGGACCACATCGAAGGAATGGTGCGGCTCTTCGCCGAGCCCGAGGAACGCTGGCCGTTTCGCGTGAAGGACGTGTGGTTCAACGGCTGGAAGCACCTGGACGATTTGGACGTGCTCGGCGGCCGCCAAGGCGAGTTCTTCAGTGCGCTCCTCGCGAGCCGCTTCGACGGCAAGGCGTGGAACGGCGCGTTCGCCGGCGCGGTGGTCGTGCCAGCCGAGGGTCCTCTGCCGACGTGCACGCTCGACGGCGGAATGAAGCTCACGCTGCTTTCGCCGACTCGCCCGAAGCTCGACAAGATGCGCGCGGCCTGGAGCAAGGACATCGCGTCGTCCGGGATCACGCCGGGCGATCTCGACGAGGCCTGGCAGGTGCTCGCCGGCCAGAAGAAGTACCTGCCCGACGACGGCTTGCTGAACGTGAGCAAGTCGAGCGTCGCCGCGCTTCTCGAGCGGCAGTTCAAGCCGGATCAAGCTGCTGCCAACGGCACGAGCATCGCGTTCCTCGCCGAGCACGCCGCGGGGAGCTGTCTCTTCTTGGCGGATGCGCACCCGGACGTGATTTGTGAGTCCGTGAAGCGACTGCTCGAGGAGCGCGGGCTGAAGCGACTCGGCGTCGATGCCGTGAAAGTCGCCCACCACGGCAGCAAGAACAACACCAGCGAGGAGCTCGTCGAGTTGATCGAAAGCCCGCGTTTCCTCTTCAGCACCAACGGTGCTCAGTTCGACCATCCCGACGAAGAGGCGATCGCGCGCATTCTTCACGGCGCCGCGGGCAGGCCCGTGACCCTCTATTTCAACTACGAGACGAAGTTCACTCGGCGCTGGCAGGATCCCAAGCTGCAGGCCGAGCACGGGTTTTCGGCGCAATACGGCGGTGACGATGAATCGCCGCTTGTCGTGACCATCGATTGACTTCGGGCTCGGGGGCACGAAATGACCACTCGCATCAGCTCCACGACGATCGAGTTCCATCGGTTCGGTCACGAGCCTGGCGCTTTGACCGCAGACAGCAAGTACATCCGAACGTGCGGCTACCAAACGGCGGCGGATGAAGTGGCGCTCCAGATGGAGCCTCGGAGAATTCGGACGAGCCTCAATCGGCTTCGCTACCGTGCGGATCGCACCATCGAAAAACAGAATGCTGCCAAGCAAGATCTGGCTGCAGAGGCACAGTCATTTCTGCCGCTCGCTCGCGTGATGAACGACCATTCAGAATCGTTGCATCAGATCGACATCGTCACCCACGCATCGGAGCTGCGTGCATTCCCGTTCGAAGCCATCTACGCCGGCGTGGAGCGCGATCATCTGGCCTCGAACGAAGCGGGGCTGATTCTGACGCGCCGAATCCGTTCCGAGAGTTCTTTTTCGGAGGCGACCTGGCCGGTGAAGCCCTCGGTTTTGTTTGTTCACGCGCGGATCGACCGCGATCTCGAGCAGGATCTGATCGATCAGCACCGCACTGCTTTGATCAGTGCCTTGGAGCCCTGGGGCGACGGAGAGGTGTTGCGCGAAGACAAGCGCTTGGTCGTGCGTGAGATCGACTCGATCGAAGCGCTCAAGCAAGTGCGAGAAGAGGGTGCCTTCACCTACATCCACGTGTTGGCACACGGAGCGCGTGTGCCCGACGACGATCTCGAAGAATCGGATTGGGAGTGGGGGTTGCGCCTGGGGAACGCAGATTCCGAAGCGGTATCACCTGCAGATCTCGCCGAGGTTCTTCAGCTCATCGATGGGTTCCCGAAGGTTGTGACGCTCGCGGCATGCGACAGTGGGACGTCGGCTCGTACCGATCTCGGCAACTCGATCCTTGCCGAGCGGCTCCACCGCAACGGCATTTCCGTCGTGGTCGCGTCGCAGCTTCCGCTAACGAAGTCTGGGTCGGTAACGCTGACGCGTGAGTTCTACCGACCCCTAGTAAATGGTGACGACGTGCGGCTTGCGCTTCACACGGCCCGGGTCGCATTGCGCACCGACGCGAGCGAGGCCGACGAGCGGCACCACGACTGGCTGAGTCTCGTGAGCTACGTCCGATTGACGCCAGACGAGTATGCGAGGCACCTACGCGCCATCCGATTGCGGCTACCATTAGTCCTGCTCGAGGCGATCCGGGGAAGAGTGCTTTCGGTCACTGCGCAGGCGTTGACAACGCCCGCGGCCTTCGAACGCCTTGCGGCCGAGCTCGGCGAGCGGATCGCGAATCTCGCCAACGGCGATACTGACGCCGAGGGTTCCGAGCGCGCAGCCTTCGAAGCGGAGCGAGTGGGACTCTTGGCGAGTGCCAACAAGAGTCTCGCCGAGTTGCGGTTCGTCCAAGCGAAGCGGTTTCCGGATTCGTCCGATCCGTCAGGGCGCGAGGTCCGGGCGGGGCTCGAACGCTCGCTCCACTGGTACTCCAAGATGTTCGTGCACAACCCTTCCCTGCACTGGCACGGCATTCAGAAGCTCGCTCTGGAAGCCGCGCTCAACGGACGCCTCGACGATGCGATGGACCTCTTGATCGTCCGACGAATCGCTCAGGCTGCGTGCGACGCCGACAAGGCCGAATACTGGGCCTTTGGTAGCCTCGCCGAGGCTCACTTGCTCGGTGCGCTGACACCGGAAGGCTTCGACACGAAGGCCGCGCAACACGCGCTCTCCGAGCTTCGCCGACGTGCCGCAAGAAGCCCGACGGACCAGGGGTTCGCCGTCGAATCCACCCGGCGCCAGCTCCAGCGCTACGTGAGCTGGTGGACACAGGAGAACAGGTACTTCCCGGGACTCGCGAGCGACCTGTCTGCACAGGCGCGCGAGCTGGTGCAGTTTCTCGACGATCAACGAAGCAAGTCCTGAACGCGGATCGAAGGCGCGATCGACCGGTCGTGACCCGGCGCGTCTGCGATGCACGCGTCCGCGACAGAGCGAGAGAACCATGAAGCGATACGTCGTGTGCCTGGACGGAACCTGGAACAACGCGGCGAGCGAGACGGAGCGATCCGACGGTTCCAAGGTCTATCGCCCCACCAACGTGCTGAAGGTCGCGCGGGCGGTGCGGCGAGTCGACGACCAAGGCGTCGAGCAGATCACGTACTACGACACCGGCGTCGGTTCGATGAATCGTGCGCCGTCGGGTGCCGCGCGAGTGGTGCGCACGTTCGACAATGCGCTCGGCGGCATGCTCGGGGCAGGCTTCGAGATCAACATCGAGGAGGCGTACACCTTCCTCGCCAACAACTGGTGCGCGGGCGACGAGTTCTACGTCTTCGGCTTCAGTCGTGGCGCGGCGCAGGCCAGAAGCCTGGTGCGCTTCATCGACTGCGTGGGTGGATTCCCGGCAAAAGCGGATGCCTACTACGTGCCGAAGCTCTACACCGAGTACCTGGAGTCTTGCGGGCGCTCCAATGGGGCGGAGTTCTGGGTGCGACAGAACGCGCGCAACGCGGAAAAGCACCGTGAGCCGCTCGCGCCCATCGTTCCGGCGCGCGTTCGTTATCTGGGGGTGTGGGACACGGTGCTGGCGCTCGGCAGCCGGCTCCGCCCCGCGTGGGTGAAGCCGGCGGAGAAAGTGGCGTTTCACGTCCCCGCCACACCGCCACGCAACGTCGATCGCGTGCGGCACGCGATGGCGATCGACGAGCAGCGCCACGACTTCCAGGTGGAAGCCTTCGAGCCCGGCGGCGACGACGTGGAGCAGTGCTGGTTCGCCGGCGTGCACTCGAACGTGGGTGGCGGTCTCAACGACGACGGGCTCGCGAACTGCGCGCTCGCGTGGCTACTGCACGAGGCGAGCGCGCTCGGTCTTGCCGTCGACGCGAGCTACCTGCGGCATTTTCGAGCGTTCCCCCAAGGGCGCTCCTCAGAAAAGGCGAAAGCGTTCGTCATTCTCGATACGGTGCTCCGTCCCTGGCGTGGCTTCCGCGGTGAGCGCGACCTGCTTGCGGCCGCCGGCTCCACCCTGGACCCCTCGGTCTTCACGCGCCTGAACGCCGACCCCACAGAGCACGCGAAGACCATGGACGCGCCCTATCGCCCACGCAACCTGCTGCGCTATCTCGCACGGCATCCTGAGCTTCTCGGTCAGCTCGACGCCAACGCCCGTGCGGACGTCGACCGCGTGGGATGAGTCAACGCTGCACCTTTCACCGACCCAGACGGCCAATCTCAGTTCGGTGCGACTCGCCGTAGGGACGGCTGTTGCGTTCGCTTGTCACGGTCACGGACATTCCAAGCGCACTTGGATGATCCGGACTCGAGTGCGTTCCGGCGACGTGCGAGCTGCAAGCGGTGCTCGCCAACGTGCGTGGCCCAGTCTCAGGGTCGGCTGCGCATTCGTCGTCGGCGAGTCCACGGGGATGCCAGGGTGAGCGCTGCGGATGCGAGAAGCGACACGGTGAGAATGGCCGCCGCTTCGCGGGGGCGGCCATCCCACGCGAGGCCGAGCGCTAGCCAGGGCAGCACCAGCGGCAGGGCGTGGTGGTAGGTGCCGAGCCTCCAGCGCCACAGGAATGCGGCCGTCGCGATACCGACGGCTGGCGCGATCCAGGGCAAGGCTGCTGCAGGCGGAACCCAGGCTGGGGTGAGCCAAGCCGCGAACGCGATTGCGGCGGCGAGCACGAGCACCCGCGCCCAGCGCAGCCGCGGATCGGGATCCAGAGCCTCGAGAAGCGCGTAGGTGATGCCGCCGATGAGCGCCGTGTGTGGCAGGTCTGCGTAGGCCAGCGTCGTGAGTGGTAGCACGGCGAGCAGCGCGCCCACGCGAGGTACTCGATCCACGATCGCCCAGATCGCGAGCGCCGCCCCGAGCACGATTCCGGGAACGCCGCCGGCGGCGATCACCGCGGCTGGCAGGACCAGGGCGCGTGGCGAGAGCAGCAACGCGCCGAGCGGCTTCGGGCGCGCGCGCGTCGCCTCGACGGGCTCGAGGCCGAGGAGGAGAAGCACCAGCTCGCGGGCGCGGCGTTCGTTCCGCGATGCCAGATGGGCCGCGCGGCCGCCGGTGCGGGCGTCGTCGCCGGGATGAAAGAGCGCGAACGTCTGACGATCCATGCAGTGGCTTGCCGATGCGCCGTCGATTTGCCACGTGACCTCGTACCGCGCGCCGTCGTCCGTCTCAGCGACGCCCAACGACTCGGCAACGGTGCGATGCAGCGTGGGTTTCACGCCGCGCTCGGCGACCACGCGCTCGAGCTCGCGGAGCAGCAAATGGTGCAGCGCCAGCGTTTCGGGCGAAGCCGATGGGCTCATCGTGCAGCACCTTCGTCGTGAGCGGGTGCCGCGAGCGATGCGCGGATCTCCATCGCGATACGCCGGATCTCCTCGACGTTGCGGAAGCCCGGTGTGGGCGGACGGCGGGCGGCTCGCGGCACGCCTGCCATCGGCGCTCGGAGCGACCGCGCGGCAAGACTGATCGCGGCGTACGGACCATGCATGCAGCCCTCGCATGCGGCGACCTGCTGCCGACACGCACGGTGCACCACACCGTCGCGAAACCACAGCGGGAAACGCTCGTCGTGGACCGCGAAGGCCTCGGTGAGCCGATGGTCCCTGCATGGCGCGACACGTCCCGCAGGATCGATGGCGAAGTAGAGGCTCGGTGCGTCGCAGACGTCGCCGTGGAAGCGGCGCCACGCGACCGGTTGGCCCGCGATGAAGCGCTGCGCCTCCGCGAGCAGGTCGGGGTGTGCGATCAGACCCGGATGCTCTCGGCCCAGGCGCGCGAGTTGGTCGAGGACGGCGCACACGCGCGCGGCGCTCTCGGCCGCGAACGAGAACGTGCCGTGCCGATCGAAAGCGCGGTGCGCGCGTGGTCGCGTGACGTCGGTGGTGTGCACCGGTACGACCGAGATCGACCAGCCGATGTGTGCGGCGAGCGATGCCACGGGGATCACGTGCTCTAGCGTCGCCGGCATGAGCGCCACGTCGAAGCCGCGCACGCCTCCCGTGGGAAACGTCTCGTTCACGGCGGCGATCACGCCGAGGATCGCGTCCCACGCGCCCGCCACTCCGTCGAGACGATCCTGGAGCGCGGGGTCCAAGGTGTCGAGGGAGACCTGGATGTCCCGTGCTCCCGCGTCGGCGCACGCGGCGAGGGCGTGACGGCTCGCGGAACCGGCCGTGCGAAGCCGCGCAGCGATGCCGGCGCGGGTGAACGCGGCGACGATCTCGGGCAGGTCCTCGCGCACGAACGGCTCGTGCCCGCCGAGCTCCACCGTGCTCACACCCAGCTCGGCCAGATTGCTGGCGACGACTTCGAGCTCGTCGAGGGTGAGCTCGGGCGCGTCTCCGTCGGCGTCTGCTGCGTCGATACGACGCCACCCTGGCGCACTGCGCGCGGTCACCAGCAGCTCGACGCACACCGGCCCCGTGCGTCGCGCACGGGAGCGCAGCGCTGCGAGCGCACGCCGCCATCCGGTTCCGGGCGAGTGCGTCACCTGTGGCTCCGTGGCCAGTCCCGTCGAGCGCGAGCGCCGCGTGCGAGCAGTGGATTCGGCACGCCACGTTCTCCGGGACGAGAGAGAGCGCCCGAGCATAGCCGCACGCCCGAGCGAAGAGAGGCCTACGATCTCACCAGCGAAGCGCTGAGGTCTGAAACGACCCCGAGTGAACATCGGCAGGCGCCCACGACTCGCGCCAGCGAGGTCTTCCGCAGCCTGCTATCGTTGCGCGCACCTGGAGGAACGATGGTGGAGCGACCACACGCCGGTTGGTGGATCTCGATCTTTCTCGGGATGGGGCTCACGACGCTCTTGGCCGTGAGCGGCGACGTCTACGGCTGGTGGCACGCTCACGTCACCGACCTGCTTCCGCGGGGGCTGATTCAGCTCATCGCCGTCGCAGCGTGGGCCGCTCACGTCGGTGAAGGCGTGGCGGCCTATCGGCTGGCGCGGCGCATCGGTCCCAGCGAGGACGCGTGGGGCTGGTTCGTCCAGACCACGGCGCTCGGGTTCCCGTCGTTCAAGTTGCTCAAGCGGCGCGCGGCTGGCTGACTCGCGCGCTCTCAGCCGACTGCGTCACGATCGACACGACGTCGCCGCGGCTCCGCTGGGGTCTGGGTCGCTCGCGCCGTGCGTCGCGTGCGCCGCCGCGGGCCAGCGGCGCGTGCGGTGTCGAGCGCGATCACCTGGTGCGGCTCGTGGGACGGCCTCGCCGCGAGCTCCAGGAGCGCCGTGAGCCCTTGCTGAATGCCCTCGGCGAAGGTCGCGAGATCCGGAACCGCGTCCCAGTCGCCGCTCAGCCCGAAGTTGATCTGGCCGTTGTACGAGAGCACTGCCACGCCCAGCGTGGTGGTGCCCACCAGTGGGACGAACGGGAAGGCCTCGAGCATCTCGCCGCCTCGGAAGTAGAGCGGAAACTGAGGGCCTGGCACGTTCGTCACCACCAGGTTCATCACCCACTGACGCTCGATGGCTCGTGCCGCCAGCGCCATGATCGTGGGCGGTGCGAAGTCGCTGAGCTGGATGAGCGCGTTGGCGCCCACGGCCTCGCCCGATTGCTTCACGTGCGCCATGCCCTCGTGAATCGAGCGCAATCGCTTGGCGGGGTCGGCCTCGCCCACGGGCAGGTGCGCGAACATCACGGCGACCCGATTGCCGTACGTCATGCGCTCGGACGGATCGCGCACCGACACCGGCACCGCGGCCCGCATCACGAGACCGGTGACGTCGTCGCCGCGCGATTCCAGGATGTGTCGCAGCCCGGCGGTGACCAGTGCCAGCACCACGTCGTTCACGGTGCAGTCGAAACGGTTCTTGATGGTCTTGAGGTCCGTGAGGCGCGTGCGCACCACCTCGAATCGCCGGTGCGGGCCGATGGGCTGATTGAGCGAGGTTCGTGGCGCCACCTCCAGCGCCGCGCCGCCGAAGCTCGCGAGCCCCTTGGCGACCGCACCGACCTGCTCCATCACCTTGCGGGGTGTCCGCGTGGCGGCGCGTACCGAACGCACGATCTCGGCGGGCTTGGTCCAGCGCTCGACGATGCTCGCGCGCAACAACTCGGCCTTCGACGGTCCCTGCTCGGGGGAGAAGCGCATCGGCTCGCCGGGAAGCGCATCCTTGTCGACGTCGAGGAGCACGGTGGCCAGGTCCACGCCGGAGACGCCGTCGATGAGGCAGTGATGAGTCTTCTGGATCACCGCCTTGCGGTCGTTCGGAAGGTCGACCATCCACAGCTCCCAGAGCGGGCGCTTGCGGTCGAGGGGCGTGCTCATCAGGCGGCCCATGAGCGTCAACAGCTCGCGCTCGCCGCCGGGCCGTGGCAGGCCCGTGTGGCGGACGTGGAAGCGTACGTCGAAGTGGGGATCGTCCACCCACACGGGGCGACCCTGGCCGTAGGGCACCCACATGAGCTTCTTGCGGAAGCGCGGCACCAGATCGAGGCGCTGCTCGATGTGGGTGTTGATCTCTTCCGCGGTGAGTCCCCTGTCCTCGAAGATCGCCACGGATCCCACGTGCATGTGGGAGACCGGCGACTCGAAGTAGAGAAAGGACGTGTCTTGCGGGCTGAGCCGCTCGAATTTCGGCATGGCGAACCTCGAAAGGGGCGCGCTCGATCGCGCCGGATCGGTCATTGAAGCTCCGCGAGCAGGCTCGCGCAAACGTGTGGACCTCCGCGGCTGTGGGCGCCACTCGCCGCAATCGCGTTGCCATCGATCAGGGCGTCTCAATAATCTCGCGGGTTCCGGCCGGGGGGCCGGTGCCGGCCGCAGCCTGGATACGCGGCCCATCGAGGAGATCGAGGACCATGGACAAGAACACGATCACCGTCGTTTCCGGCCTGCCACGCTCCGGCACGTCGATGATGATGAAGATGCTCGAAGCGGGGGGGCTGGAAGTGATCGCCGACGCGCAGCGCGCCGCCGACGACGACAACCCCCAGGGTTATTACGAGGATCAGCGGTTCAAGACACTGCACAAGGACAACTCGTGGATCCGTGAGGCGCTCGGGAAGTCGGTGAAGGTGATCTACAACTTCCTGGTCAATCTGCCGCCCGAGTTTCGCTACAACATCGTGTTCTTGCGCCGCGAGATCAGCGAGGTGCTGGCGTCGCAGAAGAAGATGCTGGCGCGCCGCGGTACCGAGGACGCGATCCCCGACGACAAGATGGCGGCGTTCTTCCGCAAGGACCTGGAGCGCGTCGAAGCGTGGGTGGCGAAACAGCCCAACATCGACGTGCTCTACCTCAACTACCACGACGTGGTGAAGGATCCGCTCGCCAACGCGGAACGCATCAACGGCTTTCTCGGCGGCGGCCTCGACGTGCAGAAGATGGCCGTGGTCGCAGACGCCGGCCTCTATCGCAACCGCGCCGGCTGAGCGCTGCGCCCTCGGGCGCCACTACCCGCATCCGAGGGCGCGTCACCCTGCGGCGCGCGCGCGCGGCTCGACGAGCCGCGGAGGCAACTCGTTGCTCGCCTCGGTTCGGGTCGTGCGTGAGGCTCGTGACGTGAGCCACTCCCACGCGCGGTTCAGGTAGAGGAACATCACCGGCGTCAGGTAGAGGGTGATGAGCTGCGAGGTGAGCAGCCCGCCCACGACCGTCAGCCCCAACGCGCGCCGGCCACCACCGCCCGCACCGACACCCACCGCGATCGGCAGCGCGCCACACAGCGCCGCCATCGTCGTCATCATGATCGGGCGGAAGCGCAGGATGCATCCCTCGCGGATGGCCGCGATCGGGCTCAGCCCGCGGGTGCGCTGCGCTTCGAGCGCGAAGTCGATCTGCAGGATCGCGTTCTTCTTCACGATGCCGATCAGCATGATCAGGCCGATGAACGAATAGAGGTTGAGCTCGGCCTTGAACAACCACAGCGTGAGCAGCGCGCCGAATCCCGCGGAAGGCAGGCCGGAGAGGATCGTGATCGGGTGGATGAAGCTCTCGTAGAGGACGCCCAGCACCAGGTAGATGAAGAAGATCGAGAACAGAACCAGCCAACCGAGCCCCGAGAGCGACGAGCGGAACGCCTGCGCCGACCCCTGGAAGCTGGTGCTGATCGAGGCCGACAGCGTCTCGCGCGCGACCCGCTGAACTTCCGCCGTAGCCGCGCCCAGCGACGCCCCGGGCTTCAGGTTGAACGACACCGTGGCCGCGGGAAGCTGGCCCACGTGGCTGATCGCCTGCGGTCCCACCGATTCACGGCGCACGGTCACGGCGTCGAGTGGCACCAAGGCACCGCTCGACGAGCGCACGTAGAGCTTGGAGAGCAGCGACGGGTCGCCCTGGTCGGCGGGGTCGAGCTCGATGAGCACGCGGTACTGGTTGTTGGGCGCGTAGATCGTCGAGATCCAGCGCGGGCCGTAGGCGTCGGCGAGCGCGTTCTCGATCTGCTCGGGGCTGAGCCCGCGCACGGCGGCTTGATCGCGGTCGATGTCGATCGAGAGCTGGGGATTGCGTAGCTGCAGGTCGCTGTTCACGTCGGCGAGGTCGGGCAGGGCGCGCAGCTTGGCCTCGAATGCCGGCACCGCTTCGTAGAGACCGTCGAGATCCGGGCTCTGGAGCGTGAACTGGTAGAGGCTCTTGGTGAGCTGTCCGCCGATCCGGATGGTCGGAGGATTCTGCAGGTAGGCGGCGATCCCAGGCACCTCCGCGATCTTGGCGCGGAGCTTCGCGATCACCCCGTTGACGTCGAGCTCGCGCTCCTCGCGTGGCACCAGGTGCAGGAACATGCGTCCGAAGTTCTGGCCGCCGAGGCTCGCCGAGCCCACGCCGCCGATGTTCGAGAAGAACGCTTCGATGTCGGGATCGTCCTGGATGGCCGCCATCACCTGCCGTTGGCGCGCCGCGAGCTCCCGGAAGGACGTGCCCTGTGGCGTCTCGGTCACGGTGAAGATCTGGCTGTTGTCTTCGTCGGGGAGGAAGCCCTTCTGGACCTTCGGGAAGATCGCCACCATGACCGCGAGGATCGCGACGTTCACCACCATCGTCGCGCGACGGTGGCGAAGCACGAAGTCGAGCGAGCGCGTGTAGAGCGCGAGCCAGCCCGCGAAGACGCGCTCCGACCAGCGGAAGAGCCGGCCCTGCCGATCCGGTTCCGTAGGCCGCAGGAAGCGGCTGCACAGCATGGGCGTGAGCGTCAGCGACACGACGCCGGAGATCAGGATCGCGACACAGATGACCACGGCGAACTCGCGGAAGAGCTTCCCGATCACTCCACCCATCAGCAGGATGGGAATGAAGACAGCCGCCAGCGACACCGTCATCGAGACGATGGTGAAGCCAATCTCCGCCGAGCCCGCAAGCGCTGCTTCGATGCCCCGTTCGCCCAGCTCGTGATGGCGGACGATGTTCTCGAGCATCACGATGGCGTCGTCGATGACGAAACCGATCGCGAGGATCAGCGCCATCATGGACAAGTTGTCCACCGTGTAGCCGAGCACGCTCATCACCGCGAACGTGCCGACGATGCTGAGCGGCAGCGCCACGCTCGGGATCACGGTGGCCGACACGTTGCGCAGGAACAGGAACACCACCGCGATCACCAGCACGAAGCTCAGGATCA
>CAYUSL010000123.1:0-14411 GCA_964447125.1 uncultured bacterium
GTGATCTCGAACGAGAACGTGTTCTTCCACTCGGTCCAGCTCGAGTGGAGCCACGCCACGCGACCGCGCTCGCCAGTGAGCAGCACGAAGGCATTGTCGTCGACGGGCGTGTCCCAGAAGTACGTGCGGGTGAGACCGGCAGCCACGTCGAGGTCGCCCAAGAACCAGCGCGCCAGGTCGATCAAGTGAACGCCCTGGTCGAGCAGCTCGCCGCCGCCCGAGCGCTCGGCATCCGAACGCCACTCGCGCTCGTAGCCGAGACGTCCGCCATGACCGTAGCGACCGCGCACGTAGTGCAGATCGCCCAGCTCGCCCGCTTCGACCAGTGCCCGCGCCGCCATCACCGCAGGATGGAAGCGGTGGTTGTAGCCGACGCGCACGCACACGCCGCCGTCGCGAGCGGCTTGCGCGAGCGCGGTCAGCTCGCTCACGTGCTTCGCGGCGGGCTTTTCGACGAGCACGTGCTTGCCGGCTCGGGCCGCGGCGGTGGCGATGGGAGCGAGCCCGTCGTGCGAAGTCGCGATCACCACCGCGTCTACGTCCGATGCGGCGAGCGCCTCGCGCCAGTCGGTTGCGACGCGCACCACACTCTCGCCGAGGCCGGCGATATGCTCGGCGCGGGTGCGCTCGACGTCGACGCACCAGGTCAGCTTCGCCCGGCCCAGCGCGCGGGCGCGTTTGGCGGCGACGTGGCCGCACCCCACCATCGCGATACGCAACGGCTGGCTCATGGCTCCCCCCAATCGAGCCCGCGGTCGCCTGGCGTGATGCGCCGCAGGGTGTAGACATCGGTGCGGGCCAACTCGTCGACGCGGTCTGCGAGCGAGTGCCACGGATCCCATACGGCGCTCACCAGCCGTCCCGAGATCCCGCGGCTCGCCGGCGACGCGAGGAAGACCGCGAGCGCCGCCGCGCGGGCGAGCGGCGCGTCGCCGCTCGAGAGAACCTCTCGCGCGAGCCGCGACATCGCTTCTCCCGCGGCTTCCCCCGCAGCACGAATCTCGGCGTGCATTGCCGTGTCGAGTGGTCCGGGCGAGAGCCCGTTCACCTCGACACCCGTGCCGGCGAGCTCGAGGGCGAGAGTTTCCGTGAAACGCGCCAGCCCCGCTTTGGCGGTGCCGTAGGCCGAGAAGCGCGGCAGCGGTGTGGTTGCGCCGCCGCCGGACACGTTCACGATCCGGCCGCAGCCACGGGCGATCATGCCCGGCACCAGCCGCCTGCAGAGGTCGACGGGCGCCACCAGATTCACGCGAATCGTCGTATCCCATGAACGCGCATCGGTCTGCCAAAGCAGGCCGATGGGGCCGACGAGCGCCGCGTCGTTCACGAGCACGTCCACTGCGCCGAAGCGCGCGAGCGCCGCGGCGGCGATGTGCGCGGGTGCGGCGGGATCGGCGAGGTCGGCGACGCAGACGTGGGCCCGCTGCGTGTCGTCGCTGCGCGCGGCGGTGAGTGCCTGCGCCAGCTCCCGGAGAGCGGCTTCGCCACGTGCCACCAAGAGCAGCGATGCGCCTTCCCTCCACAGCGCTTCGGCGATGGCGCGACCGAGCCCACGCGAGGCACCGGTCACCACCGCGACGCGGCCTGCGAGCGTCCGTGAGTCTGGTGCCGCCGGCTGTGGTGCTTCGTGCATCAGCGGGTTTCCCAGAGCCAGGGATTGCGTTTCAGGTAGGCGACCGTGCGGAACACCGCGTCGCGGATCGTACCCGACGGCGACCAGCCCAGGGCGCGCAATCGCGAGCAATCCAGATGGATGAGGGGGTTGTCGCCGGGCCAGCCGCGCGCGCCGCCGCGATATTCGCGCCGCGGTGCCAGGCCCAGCGCCGCACTGATCCAGTCGATGGAATCGTCCACCGTCGCCACCTCGTCGCTGCCGACGTTCAGGATCGATACGCGCTCGGGCGCGCGCTCGAACGCGAGCAACATCGCCCGCACCGCGTCGCTCACGTCGAGGTAGGACTTGCGCTGGCGGCCGTCGCCGAGAACCTCGATGGTCTCCGGATGCGCGTGCAACTGACGTACGAAGTCGATGACGTGACCGTGGTGGTAGCGCTCGCCGAGGAGCGACACGAACCGAAATACCAGTGCCCGCATCCCGAACCCTTCCGCGTAGGCCGCCACGTAGCCCTCGGCGGCGAGCTTCGACGCGGCGTAGAGCGAGGTCTGGATGGGGAAGGGCGCATCCTCGCGCGTGGGCACCACCTGGCTCTCACCGTAGATGGCACCGGTCGAGGCGAGGGCGATCGTCTCGGCACCAGTCGCGCGCATCGCCTCCAGCACGTTCCAGGTGCCGATCACGTTCTGTTCGAGATCCACGCGGGTTCGGGACGTGCCGAAGCGCACATCGGCGTTGGCGGCGAGGTGGAAGACCGCGCCGGCGCCGTTCATCGCGTAAGTGAGCGCTGCGAGATCGAGCACGTCGCCGCGCACCAGACGAAATGCCGCGTTTCCATCGAGGCTGGCCAGGAACGCGAGCCGCCCGGTCGAGAGATCGTCGTAGCCGACGACCTCGTGGCCCGACGCCACCAGCGCCTCGGCCAGGTGGCTGCCGACGAATCCCGCGGCGCCGGTCACCAGGATGCGCATGCGCTCGACTCGTCACGGGCTACGGTGGCGCAGATCCACGTGGCGGCAATCACGATGGGCGGGAGGCCGCGCTCACGCCGAGCGCGCGACGGATGCGGACGAGATCGCGCAGGTTGGCAGCGTTGCCGCGCACCAGCTCCAGGCGGCTGTCGCCGTCGTCGCGCCAGCGCACCGGCACTTCCCGAATGCGATGGCCGGCGCTTCGCGCCAGCGCCAAGATTTCCACGTCGAACATGTAGCCGTCGATGCGGCTGTGGGCGAAGAGAGCCCGGGCCACGTCGGCGCGGAAGAACTTGAAGCCGCATTGGGTATCACTCAGGTCAGAGAGCCCGAGGCCGTGCACCAGCGCGCGGAAGCCGCGCGAGCCGAGCCGGCGGTACCAGCGCTGCTCGCGCTCGATCCGCGCGCCGGGAGCGTGGCGTGTGCCGATCACGACGACGTCGCCGGCGTCCAGCCAGCGCGCGACGGCGTCGTACTCGGTGATGGGAGTCTTGCCGTCGGCGTCGGCGTAGCCGATGCGTGCGTAGCGGGCGACGGCAGCACCACGTCGGATCGCGTGTCCCTTGCCGCGCCTTGCCCGACTCTCGATCACGACCACGGTGCCATCGTTCGCGGTCGCGCGGCGCGCCTCCTCGGCTGTGGCATCGTTGCCGTCGGCCACCACTACCAGCTCGAACGGCTCACCGTGAGCTTCGAAGAAGGCACGCAGCGAGCGCAACTCGGCGGCGATCGTCCGTTCCTCCTCGAAGGCCGGCAGGATCAGGCTCAGCGAACGTGGCGAGGGATGCATTCGGACAGCCGCAGGGAGGCCCGCATTCTACGGGCCCGCCGGGCCGTGAGCCAGCCCCGAAGCAGGCGCAACGCGCGTGCTTCGGGGCTGTAGACGGAGGATCTCGACGCCTGTTCCGGCACTCGAGATCCGCTACGACGACGCGTGGCGGCCGAGGGACCGGCCGCCCTCCAGCCGAGGCGGTCGAGGCCTGGAGGCGCAGACCCCGAAGGGGTCGTGGTGCTTCGCTGCCCGGTGGTGGGAGGTGCTGGGAGGAGTTGGTTCACCGGCATCCGTGTGAGACGATCGGCGGCCCTCGCGCGCCGGAAATCCTCGAAGATGGTTCGACCTGAGTCGCGCGCCGGAGAATCGTCGATCCCGCCCGACCGCGAGCGTCGAGGTTCGGCGTGGGTTGCGCGCTGGGTGACGATGGCGGTGGTGCTGGCTGGCGTCGCGCGGCTCGCGCTGCTCGCCGTCAGCGACGTGCATCCGCGAAGTCTTTTCTTCGCCGCTCCCGACGACGCCTTCTACTACCTCCAGATCGCGTGGAACCTGAGCCGCGGTCTGGGCAGCACCTTCGATGGTTTGCATCTCACCAACGGCTACCAGCCTGCGTGGTGCTTGCTGCTGGTCCCGGTGGCGTGGCTCTCTCCGACGCGCGAGTTCTTGCTCGATGCTTCGATTTGGCTCGCGTGCGCGCTGCACGTCGCATCCGGCCTCGTGCTGGTGTGCGCGACGCGGCGTCTCTTCGCGGGTGCCTGGACCGCGCTGGTGGCGTTGCTGTGGTTCGTGAGCCCGCGGCTCGACAACCTCGTGCACCTCGAAGCGCCCCTCAACGGCCTGACGTTGGCGCTCGTGCTGTGGGCGGGGATCGACGTTGCTCGTGGTGGAGCTGACACGAATTCCGGAGGCTCGCACGACGTCCGAGGAGCCGCGCGCGCTCGACTGCGCCTCGGTCTGGCGCTCGCGCTGGCGAGCCTGGCGCGCCTCGACAACGCCGTGTTCGTGCCGGCCGTGCTCGCGGCGATCGGGTGGAGCGAGCGGGGCACTGCTGCGTCGCGGCTGCGTGCAGTCGTGCGCGTGGGATTGCCCACGGCGGTGGCGCTCGGGACGTACGCAGTCGTCAATCGCGCGTACATCGGCGCCTGGTTGCCCGTGAGCGGAACGCTCAAGGCGGAGATGCTGCGTAGCGAGATTCACAACCTGCTCTTGGGGCCGGGTTGGATCGCATTGCCCGGATTCGTCCTGAAGCAACTGGGGCTCGCAGTTACGGCCGGCCCCGCGGCTTCGCTCGCGTCGTGGGTGGTGGGAGCGTCGGTGATCTCGCAACGGACATCGGTGCTCGTGATCGTGGTGCTGGTCATGGCGACGGGGGCAGCGTGTCGCCGCGCTTGGACGCAGGCGCCGGGGCTACGGTGGCTCTGGGTGACGGGCGCGACCGCGACAGCAGGGCACTTCGTCTTCATGCTGTGCATGGTCGGCAGCTTTCCGCGCGAGTGGCACTTCGTGCCCGAGGTGATGCTGCTGATCCTGGCCGCGGGCGTCGGAGTGCCGCGGATGATCGACGCGTTCACCGAACGAGCGGGCCGCGCCGGCCCAGGCATTCGGGCCGTGTGCATCGGCGCATTCGCTGCCGCTCTCGGTTGGCGGTCGTGGCAAGCGTTTCAAGAGACGCAATCGACGTTCGTGTGGGGGCATTTGGTTGCGAACGACCAGATCGTCATGAGCCGATACTGGGGCGAGCAATTTCCGCCGGGCACGCGGGTGGGTGCGTGGAACGCCGGCTATTTGGCGTATTTTTCCGACCTCCAAGTCGTGAACCTGGATGGGCTCGTCAACGAGCCGAGCTTCGTGCGCCAGATCGCCGACGATCGCTGGCTCGAATACTGTCAGCGCAACGGAATCGAATACGTGATCGACACCTGGGGCGGCGCCTTCGATCTGCTCGCGAAGCAGACGGAGATCGTGGCGCGGCGCCACTTCAGCGCCGGCAGTGCCTTCGAATACGTGGTGTTGCGGATCCCCCCGAACGTTCCCGGGGTGTCGTAACCACGCCTTCAGTCGACGCGCGTCACGGTTAGAACGTCGGTCGGTACCGCGACCGGAAGCCCCGCTCGTGGCATCGTGACGTCGAAGAGGCTGACGAAGAGCCGCTTGACCGGGTTGTGCCCCTGGATCACCAGCGGGTGCTCGCCAGCGGGGATCGCCGCGGGGATCTCGATCCCGCTGCGCACCGGCCACGGCAGCACCGGCGCGCCGGCACAGCTCGCCTCGAATGCCACGACGTCCGCCACCGTCACTCGCTCGATGCACACGTGGGTGTCGACGACCAGCAGCACGCGCTCACCCTCGCGCGTGGTGAGCGTGCCTTCGAGCGTCACCGCGCCTGGTTCGCCCGACCCGTACGAAGTCAGGTCGAGGCGCGCGACGGGCTGGCCCTCGCGAAACACGCGCAGGCTTTGCGGATCCAAGCTGCGGCGATGCTCGAAGATGGCCAAACCGCCGCGCCAGCCGAGTGGCTCGAGGAAGTGCAGCACGCCGTCGTCGAGGACGTCGGTGGGTGAGACCACGAGAAACCGGGTGGGCGGCTCGTCGGCCGCCCGCGCGCTCGCGTCCGCTGGCGCGGCGCGCGTGTGCTCCAACAGGTAGTAGATGCCTTCGAGCTCCTGGCCGCCGCCAGCCAGTGCGACGCGATCGAAGGTGGTGGGACGCACGCCGTGCCGAGCGAGCGCGGTGGCGATCGATTCCTCGGGGCCGAGCGCCAGCTTGCCCGCCACGAGGAAGCCCGCTTCCACGTCGTGCTGGAACCGCTGGATCGTCCAGCAACCCATCGCCATCGACCCGCAGGCGATCGCCAGCGCACCAGTGGCGAGGACGGCGCGCGACGCGCGCAGGCCGCGATCGTGCGTGCGCCAGCCGCCCCCGAACGCGAGCCATCCCACGACCAGCGCAGCGAGGAGCTGCGGCGCGGGATAGATCACGGCGAGATGTCGCGCGTAGACCTCGGAACGCTGGGTGCACAGGAACGCCACCGGCGCCACGAGCCACGCGGCGACCACCGCGAGCTTGGCGCCGCGGTTGCGCTCGGCACCCCCTCGAATCGTGCCGCGTGCCGCGGCGCCGACGGCGCACGCGAGCCCCAAGACCACCAGCATCGAGCTGCATTTGCCCAGGTCGTGGATCCAATCGGGTGGATCCACGTTGGGCGTCTGGCCGGTGCGGTAGAGCACCTGGTGGACGAGCGACAGCACGGCGACGCCGGCACGTTCGGGCGCGACACCCACACCTGTGCCCTTGGCCACGCTCAGCATCGCGCGCACGTCGGGGAATCCCTCGCGGATCTGCGCGTCGAGGTAAGGCGAGTAGATCGCCGCACCGGCGGCGAGGCCGCCGAGCCAGGCGCCGACCTTTGCGCGCGTGCCGATCAGTACCGCCATGAGGATCGGAAAGAAGACGATCGTGGTGATGTGAAACTGCATCGCCGCCGCCAGCGACGCGCACGCCACCACCGCCCAACGCGCGGCGCGCGTTTCGATCAGCTCCACGAGCGCCAGGAAGAAGAGCGGCACCACCGGCGCCAGGAAGGAGTGGTCCATCAGCTCGCGCGACAAGAAGAACGGATACGGGGAGGTCGCGTAGAGCAGACAGGCGAGCGCCCCGATGCCCCGCCCGAGGTGCCGTTCGCCGAGGCGATGGAGCGACGGAAAGCTCGTGAGGCCGAGCAGCACGAACGCGACGAGCGGGCCGCGCACGGCGCCGCCGAGCGGTCGGCTGAGCGCCGCCAGCGGCGTCATCACGTAGTACTCGAGTGGACCTAGCGTGCCCCACTCGAAGAGTCCGGGGCCGATGTCGGGCCCGCGTTTGGGGAAGTGGCTACCGTCGAGGATGCCCTCGACCATGCGCAGCACGCTCACCTGATCGACGCAGAAGGGCGCCAGGTCGAGACGGGAAAGCCGGAGAAACGCGGCGAGCCCCAGCGCGACGAGGAATGCCAGTCGCGCGAGCGGAAGGCGTGAGGCCGCAGCCGGAGTGTGCGCTGGGTCGGGCAAGGGAGGGATGCGCCGCGGCTCCTGAGTGGTCGATGCCGCTCGGCGCAGATCGGGCGCGCGAGCGTGACGACGGCTCACTCTCGCGAACGGGGCCGACACTCATAACAGAAGCGCGCCGGCGGAAGCCAGCGGGGGATGTGCTCGGTCGTGGGTGAGATTGCCAAGAATGCGCGAGTGGAGCCGCGAGGGTCTGGGGACCCGTCGGCGGGCACGGCTCGCCCTCGCCCGACTCCGTGGCACCGGAGGCTCGCCGGCTTACGCGGCCACTCGATGCGGGTTCACTCGCCACGAGCACGACCGGAGGTACGTGGCCGCGGAGCGCCCTTCGACGTGCCCCCGCCCCGCGCCCAGCGCGGCCAAGCCGCGCTGGGATCCACTCTCAGTCGCCGAGCACGGTCCGCCAGACGTCGCGATAGATCGGCGTGCCCAGTGTGATGGGCGTGTCGGCATCCACGGCGGTGGCGTTGTGTGGTCGGGACACGGAAAGCGCCGTCTCGAGCTCTTGCGCGCCGCCGTACGGCGCCGCGGTGTCGTCCACGAGAACGCGATCCGCGGCACTTCCCATGCCCAACGACTGCCAGTTGGTGGTGATGTCGGCGAACGCCGGGTCGGACTCGTGGGCGAAGCCGAAGTAGCGGCCCGAGGGCGTGGCGTTGGCGGTGTTGATCCACGGCGCGGAAACGCCGTCGACGGCGTCGATGGGCGACGAGAACATGGCAACGCGTGCCACGGTGCGAATCTTCGCAATCAGCGCCGCTTCGCCGCCGCCTTGCGAGTGTCCCGCCACCGCGATCGAGCCGTAGCGCAACCCGCCGTTCGTCAGGAACGCGTCCCAGCCCTCGCTCGGGTACGTCGCAACCAGGTACTGAAGCAGGCGAACGGCGCGGTTCTCGACGGAGTTGGCCGCATCCACCGCGACCCGATCGGAGCGGTCCGTACCATCGAAGATCTCGAGACGGACCGGTTCGTAACAAGCCGGGTCGCCGTCGCAGATCGTCGCGACCGACTCGGAGTTGGGATAGGCGAGGCCGATGGCGTGGTAGCCGAGCGACGCCGCGGCGGTGAGCAAGCGCTGATACGCGCGCGGCTCGGCGTCGGTGCCGGGCAGGAAGAGCAGGAGCTTGCCGTTGGGCGCGACCGCGGTCTCGAGAAACGTCTGGTGAAAGTCGAACGACGACGAGATCGCCGCATCGGTCGTGCTGGGATCGATCAGGTGCACCAGCAAGGTGTCGTTCGTCGGCGTCGAGGTGCTACGCGACGAGCCGCAACCGAGGATCGAGCCCAACGGCAAGAGCGCACAGGCCCAGAAAAGAGAGCGCAGCTTGGATCGGCCAGACATGAAGCTCACTCCAGTCGGGAGACGAACGAGGTGGTGAAGAAGGGGAGCCCGCGTGCTGCGCGGCTTCGACGCGCTGCGAGCGTGTCGGCCGCGTGTACGTCTTGGACGGGCGCGAGGCAACGGAAATTCGCTCGCCGTGTCGCAGCGCGGCAAGCAGTACGGCGCGATCCGCGGTAGCCTCCGCCAAGGATCCGACGAGCCGGGCGTCGGCGCCCGGAGGAGGTTGAGCGATGGCGCGACACAACGTCGTTTCGATCCGCGAGGCACGCAGGGCGCGAAGTCGTGCGACCGTTTCGGCCGCAGCCGCACCGACGGCGGCAGAGCTCAAGGCGATGTCGCTGGCTGACGTGCTGGCGGTGTTCGGCGAGCTGCCGGCCCCGAGCTTGGATGAGATGGAAGGCGAATACGTGGCGACGCTCCTGGATCAAGGCGGCACCGCCATGAACGTCGTTTCGTTCCTCGCGACCAACGTGCCGCGCCGCTGGCTGGGCAAAGCGTTCCAGCCCGTCGACGGCGCGGAGCACGGCCACGGCTACAACTGGTTCCAAGGCAAGATGCGCACCGTGCGTCGCTATCGGATGAAGACCTACGTGGCACGTTCGGCGATCGACGACGGGACGTCGTACGTCCTCGAATACCGGCCTTACAACCGCGGTCCGATGGGCTCGATGGTGGACGAGGTGAGGCGCGTGGCGCCGGGGCTCTATCTCGGCGTGGGACGGGTGGGGCTCGGGCGCTTGATGCGCACGCGTCATTACCCGTTCCTTCTCGAGGGGCCCGTCGGGCCGTTCTCCGATCCGCACGCCTCCTGAGCCGCGAACGCCGACTAGGCTGGTTTCCGTCGATGTGCGTGACGTTCTGGCACGAGCGCGTGACCGAGTCGGCACCGACGCCGTGGGAGACGCTGGCCCGGCGCCCTCCGTCGGCCCGAGCGTGCGAGAAGCATGGAGGGCCGCGCTCGTGAGCTTTCTGGTTCGCGGCGCGCGCGTCTCCGAGCAGCCTGCGGCGGCATTCGCCTCGTGACCGAGCTTTCGAGCCAATCCGTCGGCTCGTCGCAGCGGGCCGACTGCCCTCCACCGGCACCGAGCGGGCGTCGAGCGTGGCTCGCTGTGCTCGCCGTCTACGGCGTGTGCATCGCGATCTACGCCGCAGGGCGCTCGCACCACTTCTTCTATTTCGACGAGTGGATCTTCGTCGAGAACGGCGACCGGGACGACCTCGCGCACTTGTTGCAGCCATATTTTTGGTACTTCCATCCGATCTCGTGGCGCATCTACTGGGCCGAGCTGTTCCGGCTCTTCGGGCCCGAGCCCCGGGTGTACTTGGTGGCCCAGGTTGGGCTGCTCTGGATCGCTGCGGCGCTCGTCCACGCGGTGGTCCACCGCGCCAGCGGGCGGCACGCGTTCGGCTTCCTCGCCAACCTGCTCTACGTCGGTGCGACTGCGACGGCCACCAACGCTTACTGGAAGTCCTGCATCTCGTATCCGCTGGCGGCGTTCTTCGAGGTCGCGTTCTACGCTTGCGTGCTCGAGCTGGTGTTGGTGCGGAGGAGTGCCATCGCCGTCGTCCTGGCGGCCGCGGGCTGCATCGCCGCTCACGCCGGTGCCTGGATGTCGCGGAACAACGCGCTGGTGCTGCCGTTCGCGCTGGTCGTCTTGTGGGGAGCCGGACGCCACCGATGGGCGAACCGGGCGCTGCTCGTGGTGATCGTCGCGACGATCGCCTCACTGCTGTGGTACCGGCTCGCGCTCTTGCCCGGCGCCGCGGGATCGGTGGACGTGGCGCGCACCTATCGTCTGAGCAACGTCCTGGGGAGCTGGTGGGCGATCTTCTTCGGGCGTCCCTGGCGGGTCGATGCCGAGCTCTTGAGCTTCATCCCGGGCATGCAGTGGGACTACCCGACGTTCACGCTCCCGCGCGTGGTTCTGGGCAGGCTGATCGTGCTGGCCGCGCTGTTGGCGAGCTTGCCGGCGCTCGTACGCCGTGCGGCGCCTCGCGAGCGATTCGTGACGTTCCTCTTCGCCGCGCTGGCGATTCAGCTCACCACCGCCGCACCTTTCGTGCGCGACACGCCGATGGTGGATCGCGTCCTCTACGAGCCGGCAATCACGCTCTCGATGGCGCTCGCGCTGACGCTCGCGCGCCTCGTGCGTGCGACGTCGAGTCGGTTCGGCGCGGGCGCCGCGTCGGCGGGACCGCGCGGGCGGCTGGGGTGGACGGCGGCGGGCTCGCTCGCTGGGCTCGGTCTGCTCGTCCTCGCCTGGCGCATGGGTGGCGTGGGCGGCGCGGGCGAACCGGCCACCCGCCGCTGGGAGTGTCTCTGGCGCCAACTGCAAAACGTGGAGCACCAGTCCGGCTTCGCGCCGCTGGTGGTCGATCGCAGTGCCACCGGCATGGTGGGCGACGAGATGACTCAATTCTTCGCCATGGCGCGGCTTGCCTGGGCGCCGAGCGGCGTCGGTGGGGCGCGCTTCGAGGACGAAGTGCCAGAGCGCCCGGACGCGCTTCGCATCCAGTCGGGCCCACGCGTCTACTACCTCGACATGCGCGCGGCGCAACACGACCGACCGTGGCCCGGACCGGCGTCGTGCCCGCTGCCGGTACCCTCGATTCCCGTCGAGCACCTGTTCGAGCGTGACCAGGACCACGAAGACGATACCCTGGCACTTCCGGACCCCGCACGGTTGGCGCGCTTCGCGACGGCTCCGGTCGAGGAGCTGCGCCGTGGCATGTACGCGGGACCGTGGCGCGACCGGCTGCTCAGCACCTCGTATCTGGGGTTGCGCGGCGTCTCCGAGATCCCGGCGCTCGCGGAAGCGCTCCGGTCCCGCGACTGGTACGTGCGCGAGGCGGCCGCGCAAGCGCTCGCGGCCTTCGGGGATGCAGCATTGCCGGTGGTTCGTTCGCTGCTCGAGACGCCCGATCGAGCCCTGCCGCACGAGCTGGGAGGACGCATCCTGAGCGAGCTCACGGTGAACGAGCCCGCGTCGCGCGACCAGATCGCCCGTTGGCTCGGGCATCACGATCCGTGGGTTCGCGAAGCAGCCGAGCGCTGCTGGGAACGTTCGCGAGTGGTGCAGGGAGCGTCGTGAAACGCCGGCGCAAGCTCGCGTTCGCGATCACCGTCACGACGGCTTTGCTGATCGCGTTGCTGGTCGTGGGGGAGCTGGTGTTCCACGCGGCAGCAGCCTACGAACGACCCTGGCGCATCGCCTGGTTCCAGCGCAGGAAGACGACGGCAGCGTTTTGCGATCCGGCGCGCAGCTTCCTGCCGGGTCTGAGCTGGGTACGCACGGGCGAGAGCCCGTACGTGAAGCAACATCGCATGAACACCTGGGGCTATCCCGACGACGAATTCGGCCCCAAGAACGGCCGCTACCGCATCGCCATCGTCGGCGACAGCGTGACCTTCGGTGCGGGAGTCGCCGAGCGCTCACGAATCTTCGGCTCGGTGGTGGAACGGATGCTCGCGGAAGCGGCGCGCGATCCGCAAGCGTTCGACGTCGTCAATCTCGGTACCGAGGGTTACTCCCTGGTGCAGGTGTACGCGACGGTGCGCCACGTGGTGCTGCCGCGGCTCGATCCCGATCTCGTCGTCTACGTCTTCAGCCCCAACGATTTCGTGGACATGGGAATCGAGGCCTACGAGACGGGCGGACGCTACCCGACGGAATGCCACGAGGAGCAACGCTTCACGTTCCGGTCGCCGAGGAAGTACTTCGCTCGCGAGCGGTTGGCGTTCTGGCTGCAGAGCGAATCCGCGCTCTACGAAGAGCTGCGTTACCGCGTGGCGATGCTGCGCTATCGCGTCGTGCTGCCGCTCGTGACGAAGCTCTCGGCGCCACCCACACCCGAGTGGCTGCGCGAGGCGACCGCAGCGGTGAAGGAACGCCATCCCTGGCTCCGCTCGTTCACGCCGGCGTGCTCGGACTTCAATCACGGCTACGTCGCGTTCGAGCACCTGATCTCGGTGACACGGGACGCAGGCGTGCCGCTGCTGGTGTTCTCCACGCCGACCTTCGAGTTTCTCGACACCGTCCCGGATCCATCGTTCGGGGCGTTTTTCGCTTGGTTCTTCGAGTCGCACCCGCCGATCCCCGTCGCGAGCCCGGTCGAGGATCTGAGGCGCGGCCTGAGCGAGCGGGGGCTTCCCGGCAGCGCCATTTGCGTCAGCGATCAGGATTGCCACCCGAATCTGCTCGGGCACCGCCTGCTGGCGGTGTCGCTGTTTCGCTTCCTCGCCGAGCAACCCGGCGTACGCGAAAAGCTGCGGGAGCCATTGCCGGACGCGACCACGCTGGCGCTGGCGGACGACCCGACGGAGGCGCCGCACGCGCCGCCAGGCGCGAGCAACACCGGCGGCTGAATCTCGACGACGAGAGCGCAGCCGAGCGCGTGCGGAATCCCGTTCTCAGGTCTCGATGGCGTCGTCGGCGAGCAGCGCGCGCAGATCGTCGAGGCGAAGCGCGGTCTCGATGCTCGCGATTCCGCTGCCCAGCACCTCGGCGATCCAGCCGCTTTTCCGCGCGAGCGTGGCGGCTTTGCGCTCCTCGATCGTCTTCGGCACGCGGAAGTGCATGATGGTCACGGGGCGGTGCTGGCCCTGGCGATAGATCCGCCCGTTGCGCTGGTGGACCACGTTCGGCACCCACGGCACGTCGAGGTGGATCAAGAGGTCGGCGCAGCCCTGCAGGTTGAGGCCTTCCTTGGCGGCGTCGCTGGCCAGCAGCACGCGAAAGCGCCCGGTGCGAAAGCCGTGCTCGATGGCGTCGATCTCGGCTGCCGGCACGTTGCCCTCGATGGAGGCGATGCGTGCTGCGTCCACGCCGCGATGCTCGAGGGCGCGGCGCAGCGCGCCGAGCACGTCGAGAAATCGGCAGAACACGAGGGTGCCTGGTGCGTCACGCTCCAGGCGCTCCACGATCAGCTCGACGGCTTCGTCGATCTTGGGGTTGGCGCCGCGGTAGCCGTGATCCACCAAGAGCGGCGAGATCGCCACCTGCTCGAGTCGGAGGATGTGGGTGAGCAAGCTGGCGCGCTCGCGTGGCCCGAAGCGTCGCGGGTCGATCGCTGCCAGCGTCTTGGCCGCGTCCTGGCGGAGGTTGCGGTAGAGCTCCTCTTGCTCCGCCGCCATGCCCAGCTCGACGATCAGCTCGCGTAGCGGCGGCAGATCGAGCGATACGTCGGGATCGTTGGCGCTCTTGAGAAACACGTACGGCGAGATCCGCTGTTTGAGCTCGTCCAGGTTCCGATAGCCCTTGACGTGGAAGACCGGGCGGCGCCGCCCGCGCAGCCGCAGGCGCTCGACGATCGCGTAACGCGGCGCAAAGTCTCCCCACAACGTACCCAGGAGCTTGGGATGAAGATGTCCCAGGAGCGCGTGCAGCTCCTCGGGGCGATTGGGCATGGGCGTCGCCGTGAGGAAGAAGGCATAGGGCGCGCTGGCGAGCTTGCGGAAGCCGACCGACGCCAGCGTCTTCGTGCCTTTCAAGCGATGCGCTTCGTCCACGATGAGCACGTCGGCGCCGAGTGCCTCGAGCTCGGGAACTTCGCGCTGTAGCGCGTGGTAGCCGACGATCACGAAAGGCACGCGTGCGCCGCGCCGATATGCGGCGAGGCGCGCGTCGCGGTCGCCGAACACCGCGATCACCTCGCGATCGGTGAAGCG
>CAYUSL010000124.1:0-14267 GCA_964447125.1 uncultured bacterium
ATCCCGTTCACGATCTGCATCGGCATCGCCGAATATCCCGCCGACGGCGATCGCATCCAGGACCTGGTGCGCCGTGCCGACGTGGCGCTCTACCGCGCCAAGGCGCAAGGCAAGAACCGCACCGTGGTCTACGAGTCGACGAGCGACTCGCGTTTGCGCTGAGCGCCTCTCGCCGTCGAATTCTCCCCGCGGTCGCGCACCATCGAGCAGCATGAACGCAGGTTCGACGACCACGACCCGCGCGCGCCTTCCGTGGCCCGCGCTCGCGCTCTTGCCGGTGGACGCGGCCGTCTTCGGCATCGCGGTCTACACGGTCACGCACGCCGCGCTCTTCTGGGCCGATGGCATCGTGCCGATCGCGCGGGTGCTGGGGACGCTGGCCGTGGCCTTACCGGCGGTGCTCGCCGTGAGCTGGCTCGGCGTGCGAACCGTGGGTGGCGGTCGCTGGTGGAAAGTCGCCGTCGATCTGGCGCTCTTCGCCGCGCCGCCGCTCTTGCTCACCTGGGTGGTGCTCTCCGTGGCGCCCAGCATCAACCGCGATCCCGAGCACCCGGGTGCGGTGAATCCGCTCTTCGTGCCCATCGAGTGGCACAAGCTGCCGCGCAATCTCCTGCAGATCCTGGAAGCGTTCCCGGTGGTGTCCGCCATCGTCGCGGTCGCGGTGGTGACGCTGGGCGTGCTGCGTTTTCGATTCGGCTTCAAGCGCGCGGTGGTGGTGGCGTTTCTGGCTTGGATGGTGGTGGCGCAGTGGCGCTTCCGCCCCGAGCAGCTCGGCTCGCGCGCTTACACCTTCAAGGTGGAATCGTGCGTGCCGATCGCGGTGCTGCTGGCTGCGAGCGTTTTGGGTTGGCCGCGCTTCTACGCCCGCGGCAGTGTCGTGGCGATCGCGTTCGGCTCGCTGTTCGCGTTCTACAGCGCGACGGTGCCCTTCGAGGTCGGTAAGCGCGCCAAGGCGGTGCCCGGGCTCTCGGTGCTCTATCCGCCGCCTGGAGTGGTGCCGGAGATTCCCACGGAGTACCTGCGCGACGTGTTCGTCGATCACGATGCGAACGCGCTGTTCGCCACCTACGGTCCCACGTCCGGCATCATCCGTCTCGAGCTCGCCTCGCATGTGCTCACCAAGCACCACACCGAGGGGCTCTTCCGGCATTTCCGTACCTGGTCCGGCGAGCCGCGGCTCTGGACGGTGGATTGGCTCTATTCCGAGCTGCTCACGTTCGAAAAGCCCAACTTCGCGCTCGCGAGCAAGCAGCCCATCACCGACGACGTGCTGATCCAGCCCATCGACCTCGAGGTGCTTCCCGAGGGCTTCGCGATCGTGAGCACCGAGTATCCGGCGGTGACGCTCTTCGATCGCGACACCTTCGCCAAGAAGGCGCAGATCGATTTCTACCGCACCGGGCTCACGCGCTTTCGCAGCGGCGCCTGGCTCATCAATCACGATCCCGTCGAGAATCGGCTCTTCGTCGAGGTGGGCATGCTCGACCTCGACGATCAGTTCGCGATCGTGAAGCTCGATCCCGCGACGCTCGCCGTCGTGGACGAGCTCAAGCTCGCGGCGGGTGGCCTGACGATGGTGCCGCTGGTCGAGAAGCGCAGCCTCTTGCTCGGCGATTTCTACAGCCACGATCTAGTCGAGATCGGCATGAGCCCGCTCGAAGTGCGGCGCACGCTGCGCACGGTGCTCAACTGCCGCTCGATCGCCTACGATCCCAAGCGCGATCTCATCTACGCCGCGAGCTTCATCACCGGCGATCTGGAAGTGCTGCGCTACGCCGACGGCTCGCTGGTGAAGCGTGCCTACCTGGGCAAGAAGCCTTCGGGCTTCTTCCTCGACCAGCAGGGCGGCGAGGACGCGCTCTACTTCGGCTCCAGCACCGGCATCCTCAGGCTCGACCTGCCCACGTTCCTCGGCTGAGCGCGGCGTCGCCACCGGCGCCGCATCCTGGCGGGACGTCGTCGACGCCCGCGACGGGCGTCAATGGTCTTCGCCGTACGCGATTCCTGCGCGTACGTGACTCATGGCGGAGCTGATGCGGCTCTGCGCCACTTGCACCCAGCCACCCTTGCCGCGCCCCGCCTGTGAGAGGTCGTACTGCGCGAGCTCGAGCTGCTTGAGAGCGCGCTTCATGTGAGGCTGGTTCGGCGCCGGCTTGGACTTCGACTTCGGCGGCTCGGGAGCGGGTCGAGCAGCCGGTGCCGGGCTGGTCGGCTCGGCTTGTTGTTGTTTCTTGCTCTTGGCGAGAGCGAGGGCGGGGTGAGCGGCGACGCCCGCGGAAAACGCCAACGCCACGGCGAGAGCCCAAGCGACGATCCGCATGCGGTTCGCTCCCTCGCCTCAGTGGGTCGCGTCGTACTGCATGCCGGTCCGCACTGCTTCGATCGCGGCTTCGACGTCGTCGATCGCGTCCTTGCGGTGGCCGCCCTTGTTGGTATCGGCCTGCAAGAGCTCGCTGTGCGCTTCCTGGAGGTGATCCAAAGCACTCGACATGCGCGGCTGGCTGTAGCGGAAGTCATCGCCGGATGGATAGGCGGCGGGCGGCGCGCTGCCGTAGGGCTGCGGCGAGTAGCCGTCGTCCACTTCCGAGTCACCCGGTCCGTCGGTGCCGGGATCGAGCATGTCCACCCAATCGGCGGCGGTGCAGCCGACCACGAACGCAGCGCCCAGCACCGCGATCCGCTTCCACCACGTGCTCGCGCTCATGCGGATTTCCTCTTTCTGCGTGCAGCCGCCGCGGAAGCCGCGGACGCTCCGGAACGCCGACTTCGAGGAGGCTTCGGGGCACCCCGAGCGCCGGCGCGTGAGGCGTGTGCGGGTCTCGGCCGCTTGCGTGGGGGCCGGGGATTCGTGGTGCCGCCGGCGCGCTCGACCAGCTCGTCGAACGCCTCACGGAAATGCAGTGCGAGCACGTCGAGGTCGTCCATCACGTCGTAGTCGCCGATCAGGCCGATGCCGAGCGTGCCGTCGTAGCTGAGTGCTGCGACACCGAGCGCCACGTTCGGCCCGAGCGGCAAGTAGGGGGCGACCTCCAGCAAGCGCGCGCCCGAGACGTAGAGCGGCGCCTGCGGGCCGGGCACGTTGGTGACCACGAGGTTGAGGAGGCGCTGCGCCCACTGCATGCGCACCACCTGTTGGATGAGGCTCACGGGCGGGCCTGCCGGCAGATGGGTGAGCGCCTCGGCGACTTGGGCGGCATGGGAGTTCTTCTCGGATTCGGTGCGGGCACGGATCGCGTCGTAGCGACGGAGCGCATCGCGCTCGCCGACCGGCAGTAGCGTTGCGATCGCCGACACCTTGTTGCCGAGCGTTCCCTTCTCGGAGTCGCGACGCACGTTCACCGGGATTCCGACGTGCAGCTCCACACCGTTGACGCGCTCGCCGCGATGGCTCAGGAAGCGCCGCATCGCCCCGGCCACGACGGCGAGCACGACGTCGTTGAGGGTACCGCCGCGCGCGTTCTTGACGCCCTTGAGCGGTGCGAGCGGCAGCGTGATCCATTCCACCCGTCGGTGCGGCCCGATCGGGAGGTTGATGCAAGTCTTGGGGGCGATTCCCTTGCCGAGCCACGTGCCCACGCCCTCGAGCTCGGCTTTGAGACGCTGCGCCATGGCCTCGGGGTTCACGAAGGCCTCGCGCGCCTCCTTCAACCACTCGCGCGAGAGCGCGGCCTGCTCGCTGAGGGCGCGGCTGAACAAGCTGCCGAGCTTCGGGTGCGGCTGCGGGACCCATGGTTTGGGCGGGTGCTGCTCAGGCGCGTCGCGATCGAAGTCGAAGAGCAGCGTTGCCACCTCGACTCCCGATACCCCGTCCACCATGCAGTGGTGGATCTTCCACACCAGGCCGATCTCGTCGTTCTCGAGGCCGTCGACCCAGTACATCTCCCAGAGCGGTCGGGTGCGGTCCAGCATCTGCGAAAGCACGCGCCCCGCCAGGAGCTTGAGCTCGGCGGCTCCGCCTGGGCGCGGCAGGCCGGTGAATCGCACGTGATACGCGATGTTGAAGTGCGGATCGTCGACCCACATGGGGCGGCCGGGGCCGAGCGGGGGCGCGATCACGCGCTGGCGAAATCGGGGTGCCGTGTCGAGGCGCGACTGCACCACTCGGAACAGCCGCTCGCGATCGATGGCGCCGTTGGGCTTTCTGAGTGGCGCGCCCTCGATGCGGCACACCATGCCCACGTGCATCGGGCTCGACAGGTTCTCGACGTGTAGGAACATTGCGTCGAGCGCGCTCAGGCGATCGGCGGTGAAGATGTTGGCCATGGCTGCCTCGGGGACGAACCGCGATGCTAGCGACACGCTTCGCATCGCTCAAGAATCTTCGTCATGTTCGGCCGGCGGGCCGGACGTCACGGCGAGACGAGCCTGGGGTGCGTGGGCTCGGCGATGTCCACCACCGTGAGGCCGGCAGAGCCGTCGGCGATGTACGCGTAGCGCTCGGTGAGCGCGACACCATAGACCTCGCCGCGCGTCTTCAGGTGCGCGACCTCGGCCGGCGCGTCGGGGTCTTTCACGTCGACCAGGAACAGGCCCTGTTCGTGGGCGGCGACGGCCGCCAGACCGCCGCGGGTGTCGATGCCGAATTGGAAGTGGCCGAGCGACACGTGCCCGCGCAGCGTCGGGGTGCTCGGGTTGGTGAGGTCCAGAACCTGGAGCCCGCCGGTGTAGATGCTCAGGTACGCCATCGGCCCGTCGTGGGCGATGCCCACGACCTTCTTCGGCCCCACCCACAGGATCGGCAATGCGGACGCTGGCTGCGGCGCGGCGCGCGACTCCTGGTCGTGGGAGGACGGCGGAGCGATCGGATGGTGGCCCGTGGGATCGAGCACCTCGATGCCACCCATGTAGTTCGAAGCCAGCACCACGTCGCCCACGGTGGCCAGCGTGAACGCGTAGCCGCCGTTCATCTTGTTGCCGGCGCGCACCGGTTTGTCCGTATCGGTGCGGCTGAGGTCGAGCTCGGCGAACTTGTACATGCCCTCGGCGGTGTAGGCCTTGTCGCCCACCACGCCCACGGCAAACGCGTGCTCGGGAGTGTCGAAGATCCGCACGATCCGCGGTGACGCGGGATTGCTCACCTCGAGCTCGACGAGCCCCATCTGGCCGGCGGCCACCAAGGCCCGCGCGCCGTCGACGCGCACGGCGTACGCGTAGTCGGTGACCGGCACGTGGGCGAGGGGCTTGGGATGGGCGGGATCGGCGAGGTCGTAGATCTCGAGACCTGCGGCACCGTTGGCGAGATAGAGGTGGCCGTCCGCCACCGTCGCGTTGCGCGCCGTCGCCACCACGCGCGAGCGGCCGAGGAGCGTGGGCGATTCGGGATGGCTCACGTCGACGAGCGCCGCGCCTTGCGCCAAGAGCCCCACCACGATGCGCTCACCGGCGAGCGCCAGCGTGTGCGCCGAGCCGAAGAGCGCGAGCGAGCCCAGGAGCTTCGGCGCGGCGGGGTCGTGGACGTCGGCGATCGCGAGACCGTAGGGCTCTTGCGCCAGGAACACCCGATCGCCGCGGACGCGAAGGTCCATGGTCTCGCCTGGAAGATCGAGATGGCCGGTGATCTGCGGGTGGCGCGGGTCCGAGAGGTCGGCGACCAAGAGATCGCGATCGACGGACGCCAAGAACGCGCGATTTCCCTCGACCTCGATCGCGAGCGGTGGCGGATCGATGGGCTCCCACAGCGCCGCGTCCGCGGGCGGCGGCAGCGCCACCTCAGTCACCAGCGTCGGCGCCGCGGGATCGGTCACGTCCACCACCAGGATTCCGCGCTTGCCGTCGGCGACGTATGCGAGGTTTCCGACCACCGCGACGTCGTTCGACCACGGGGTGTCGGCGAACGTGCCGACGAGCCGCGGGCGGCGCCGGTTGGAGACGTCGAAGATCCGCACGCCGTGATCGCGTTCGGTCGTGTAGAGGCGATCGCCTGCCAGCGCCAGCCCGAAGCTGTAACCCGCGCTCGGCAGCTTGGTGATGCGCGTCGGCCGATTCGGGTCCGACACGTCCACCACCACCAGGCCCGCGTCGCCCGCACCGATGTAGAGGATGTCGCCATCGAGCACCATGCCGTGGACGATGCCGCCCAGCGCGAGCTGCCCCGTGGCGTGGATGTTCGCGGGGTCGGAGAGGTCGAGCACCTCGAGGTGCGTGGCGACGCCGGCATACGCGCGATCGCCACGCGCTTCCAGCCAGATGACGGGCGTGCCCCAATACCCGAGCAGCGGGCCGTGGTAGCCGAGCGCGCGCATGAAGACCTGCTTGCCCGCGCCGATCGCACCCGCTTCGAAGCTGCCACGCCCGTAGACGAGGAGCCCGAGTGCGAGGGCACCCGCGAGCAACAACACGCCACCGACCAGCCGCACCAGCGCGAGCAGGCAGCCGCCGAGCCGCGATCGTCGCTTCGCCGGCTCGCTCACCGGTCCTCGCTCGGCGCGCACGGCTGGCCCGGCGCGGGAATCGTGCACACGGCGGCGGCGAGCTCGGTGATGGGCATGGTGCGTGCCCCGCGTCCGTAGACGTAATCCATGAACTCCTGGCGCGCGCGCCTGTAGCGCAGCTCCGCGCGGACCTCCAGGGGATACCGGAGGTCGGCGGGCATCGTCACCGTGTATTCCTCGCGGTGCGGCTTGCCGGGTGCGAGCAAACGCACGTCGGCGAGCGCAGCGATCGTGACGATGTCGTGGTGCGCGAGCGGCTGGCCGTCCGTGCCCAGCAAGCGTGCGCCGAAGCGCCGTGCCTCGGGATCGAGCTGCCCAGTGGAGTCGATGGCGCCCGACTCGAACCAGCGCGTGCCGGCGCTGGCCGCGGTCACGTGCAGCCAGGCTTCGTTGAGATCGAGCGCCCCGAGCGGGAAGGGATGTCCACCGCGGTCGTTGGTGGCCGTCACCGCGAGCTGGGCTCCGTCGGGCGTCTGCGACCATTCGAGGGCGAGGGTGAACGCCGGACGGTCGGCCTTGATGCCGAGGCCACCCGTTTGCGGAGTGCTCCCCGCCAGCCAGTTGCGGAGCTTCGCATCTCCCTCGCGCGCAGCGTCGAGCTGACCCACGTGGGCGTCGATCGGCACCATCTCCGCCCACTGGGTGTTGACGCCGAACATGTGGTGATTGGGGAATCGCACGCCCGCGCGGTTCTCGGTGTCCTCGGGCATGTGGCAGGCCTTGCATTCGGTCTCGACGACGCCGAAGCCGGGGGCGCCGTCGTACGGATTGGGCAACACCAGCTTCGCGTCGTTGGGTAGCTCGACGCGGTGGCACGAGCCGCAGAACTCCCGCGAGCCGAAGAGCACGGAGTTCGAAAAGCCTTTGAGGTGCAGCCGCAGATCGTCGCGGATCGCGCCATGGGGCGGTGGTACGTACTCGTCACCCGCTTGCAGCAAGCCGGGCACGCGCTCCTCCTCGCGCATCACGAAGCGGCCGTTTCGCGGCGGCTTCTCGACCTCGTGGGTGAGGTGGCAGGACTTGCAGGTCACACCCCAGTCGTTCGACATCAGCGTCGCACTGGTGGCGAGGCGGCGATCGGCGAGCGCCGAGAGCACCGGCTGGTGGCACGACTGACAGAAGGCGGTCTCGTCGAGACGCTCTTGGCGGACCAGCTCGCCGAGCACCTCGCGGTAGAACGGATTGTTTCCGGCGAGCGCGTGCGCCGAGCCGAGCCATTGATCGAAGAGCACGTCGTGGCAGCCGCGGCAGCTACGCACGTCGTTCATCTCGGCGATCCACCATTCGTGGGGCGGGCTCGTGCGTGGGTCGTCGCGCGTGGTGCCGGTGGCGAAGAGTCGCTGGTTGCGGTAGCCGGCGAGCTCGCCGGCGTGGGTCTTCCGGTCCGCGACCACCAGCGTGTAGGCGGCGAACGGGATGCCCACCGCCGCCACCGCGACGCGTGCCGGCCAGGGGAAGCTGGTGGGCGTGCGCCGCACGTGGTTCAGGAACAGAAACGCCGCCAGCGGTAAGCCGAAGAGCGCGGCGAGGCCGTGCAGGTGGTAGTAGTAATTGCCGAAATTGTTGGCGATCGCGACGTTCACCGCCGGCACCAGGTAGAAGCCGGAAGCGAGCACGATCAGGAGATAGGTGTTGAGGATCAGCCCGCCGCGCGACTTGCCCTCCTCGGTGCGGCGGTCGAGCCGCCGCAAGTACGCGGCGGATCCGAAGATCGTGAACGTCGCCCCCCACAGCACCGGCTTGGGAAGCTTCGAGTCGACGTTCACGAACAAGAGCACCAGCACCAACGCCACGGTGAACGCCGAATGGATGGCGAGGTTGAGCCAGCCGGCGTTCCGGCGCACGTGCCAGGCCAGGTAGGCGAGGTAGACACCTGCAAAACCGAGCCCCACGTCGCGATGCAGCCGCGCCAGCGGGAAATACCAGTCGGGCCAGCGGTACTGGGTCGCGAGCACCAATCCGGAGACCAAGAGTGCCGCGAACCCCAGCAGCACCAGCACGCTCGCAGGCCGAATGGTGCTCGGCCGCACTTCGCTGACGCTGGCGGCGGCTCGCGCGCGAGCTCGCATCGCGCGTCGTATCAGATCCGCCGTGCCGATCGGACCGAGCGCCACGTAGCCGAGGGTGCGCAACGGCTTCGCGAAGAATCCCTGCGGCGCGACGACGATGCTGACCACCACCGAGAGTGGCCACACGAAATAGAACGCGTACTCCACCTCGTGGAGAAAAATCGCGTTCTGTTCGCCGAGAAGATCGCTGAAGAGGCTCATTCAGCCGGGCTCCAGCCGGGGCGAGGAACGGTGATGAGAGTGTGGCAAACGTGATCGCACGCGCATTGACACCGCGAAAGCCGCTGGGGTAACGTCCGTTCAGCCCCCTCGAAGGAGGAATACGATGTCGAGCTGGAGACCTGCACCGCCTGTCAAGCCGCCCAAGCCCAGTAACCCGAAGTAACGCAACAACCTGAAGTAAAAGAGCGTCCGGCAGTCTGCATTTCGATATTCACGGCTCCCGCGGCAACGATCCGAGCCGGATGACGACCGAAAGGTCGCCATCCGGCTCGGATCGTTTTGGGCGATCGCCGTTTCTTCCTCACGCGACGGTTGGGCTCGGGTCTGCGGACTCGCTCGCATAGAAGCCCGATTCCGGCGCGCGCTTCGGCAAGAGCCGCGCGCCCGCGCCGCCGAGCAGCGCTGCCAGCGCCGCCACCACGATCGAAAGCCACTGGAATCCCAGCACGAAGACCAGTGTCTGAAAGACTGTGAGCCCGATCACCGCGCCGAGCTGGGTGAACCCCCACGCCTGAGCGCGCGCCTCCGGCTCGAGCAGCCCGAGCCCCGTCACGGTGAGCGTCGCCACCGTGGTGCCGAGCAGCGCCGCCGCGACTCCCATCGCCGCCAGCGAAGTCTCGAGCGTCAGGCTGAGCATCACTCCCATCGCTGCCGCCGCCACCGCGGCGCCCACCGCACTGCGGCGCGCGAGCACCGATCGGCTGCCGATCGCGAGGCCGCACGGCACGGCATACCCCGCCACGAAGATCGGCCACAGCAAGGCGGCGCCCATCGGTACGCCGGCGGCACTCGCTCGCGACAGTCGTCCCACCACTAGCGTTTCCAGCAGCCCCGCGAGGATGCCGATGCCGAGGAAGAGCACGGGTGCCCCCACGCGCCGCGCGCCGGTGACGCGTGTCAGCGCGCCGGCGTGGCGCACGAGCCGCCAAGCGATCGTGACGAAGAGCAACGCCAGCGGCACCGGCAGCGCGGCGTACGAGATGCTCAGTCCCCATTGTAGGAACGGTCGATCGTCGGTGTCGGGCGGCGTCATCTTCGTGGGATCGATCGCCACCGCGCGCGAGCGCTCGTGGTCCATGCCCAAGGCCTCGATGCGCGCGGCCATGTTTTCCACGGCCGGATCGGGCGACACGAACATGAAGAAGAGCGGCAGCCCCGACATGGGCAGGTTGGAGAGCGTGGTCCAGAACGCCGACGCGTGCGCGCCGTCGGGGAGGTTCGACCAGGCGTCGTAGAGCTCGACTTCCTGGGAGCTACCCCAGTCGATCACCAGCACGCCGCCGGGATTCAAGAGCCCGAGCATGTCGCGCACCGTGTCGCGATCGAAGAGGTAGTCCTCTTGCGGGATCTGCGTGCGCGGATGGAGGTAGAGCCGGATCATCTGCCCGTTCAGGAAGATGATGTCGTACTTGTCGGTCTCTTCGTGGATGAGCCGTTTCAGGTCACCGGCGACCGCCACGTGTCCGGGCTTCTTCCACCGATCGTTGAAATAGCGCGAGTACGGGCCGGTGACCTGATCCACCACGGTCTGGTCGTATTCGAGGGATTTGGAACGCTCGAGCGGGCCGTGCCACTTCTCGATCAGCGACAAGTACATGCTGTCGGTGCGGCCGATGGCGAGGGCGCTCTTGCGGCCCTCACCGGCGATCCGGAACACGCTGCTGATCTCGCGCGGCAGCTTGTCGGCATCCTGGCAGTGGTACCAGAGCATGAGGTTGTCGTAGATGCCGCCCATGCACGAGTCGCTGCCGAAGCTCGCGAAGTCGAGCTTGTAATAAGGCGTCCAGTGCTGGCTCTGGATCTTGTAGTCGGCGAGGCGCCACGCGAATGGCGCTGGCGTGATCCGCTCGGACCAGAGCCCGATCCCCACCAGCGCCGCGACGCCGAGCGGCAGTAGTGCCCGCCGGCGCGCGAGCAGCGCCACGAGCATCGCGATCGACCACACGACCATGGTTCGATACGGATTGACGAGCTGGTGAGCGAAGTACGACGTCACGCCGCCGGCCGCGAGCCCCGCCGCGAGCGCGCCCAGGGTCGCGTGCAGGCGCTCGGTGTGGCGCACCAGTACCGCGATGCGCCCGCCGAGGACGCCCGCCAGCATGCCGCTCGCGATCCACGCCAGCGTCATCCCCACGGCCCGCGCCAGGTAGTGCGTGGGCTTGGGATACGGGTAGTACTGGTTGGTGAGCAGGTAGTGGACCGAAACGTTGCGGATACCGCACATCCCGGCCGCCAGCACGATCACCAGTACCGCCAGCGTCACGTCGGCGACCAGCGAGCGCTCGCCGGCGATGCGCCCCAGGAGGAACGCGCCGAGCAGGCCGGCCAGGTAGCACATCACCACGATCGTGAAGCGCACCGCGAACTCGTTGGTGCCCTGCCAGATGCCGAGCGTACCGATCAGCGCCACGATCGCGGTGCCGACCCAGAATCGGCCAGCGAGCGTGGCGCGCGTGGCGGCGCCGAGCGCACCCATGCCGATCCCCGCCAACGTGAGCGTCAGGAAGAGCGTGCCGAAGAGGTTGATGGGAAACGATACGTACAGGAACCGTTCGAAGCCTTGGATGAGCGTCTGGAGCAGGAATCCGAGCACCAGCCCCAATCCCACGTGTCTCGCTCTCACGATGCAGCCTCCCTCGCCGGTGGACCGGTGGGCGCGTGTGCCGAGGTGTCGGCGGCTTCGATCACCACGGGCCAGCGTGCGTCGATGCGGCCGATCGAGGTGATCGGGATGCGCGGCGCGGGCCGTCCGGTGTCGTCGTACGCCCAATCGACGAACGCTTGCGTCAGTTTCCGGTAGTTCCAGCGGGCTCGCAGCTCGAGCTCCCCCGGTGCCACGTCGGAAGGGATCGCCACGGTGTAACGGTCCACCTCCGATTCGCTGTTGGCGATGTGGCGCTCGATCTTCTCTTCACCCGTCGCCCAGATGCGGTGGTACTCGAGCGGACGGCCGTGCTCGTCGAGCACGTATCCGCCGAGACGGTGCGCCGCTGGATCGACGTAACCGCGCTCGTCGACCGCGCCGCTCGCGAGCAGCACCCGCCCCGCGGCGTCTCTCAGCTCCACGTCGAGCCACACGTCGATCAGATCGAGCGGCGCCGCGGGAAAGTGGTGCTCGATGCCGACGTTCGTGGTGTTGATGCGTAGCTCGACGGTGCTGCCTGGATGAACGTCGCCGACCAGGTCCGCCGAGGTGCGCAGCCACAAGGCCCGGTGTTGGCCGGACTCGCCGCGTGGGCGCAGCTCCCACGCCGAGCCCCAGTTGTCGAGGTAGAGCTTCTTCTCGCCGGTCAGGAAGCCGCGCAGCGTTTCGGCGGTGGATGGGTCGTCGAGCACGGCGGGGACGGCGGTGTTCGCTCCCGGAAACAAGTGATTGCGCGCGTTCCCGGGACGGTCGAGCATCGCTTGCGGCTGCATGTGGCACGAGGTGCATTTCGGCCGCTCGAAACCGGGGTCGACCGACGCGTGGATCTCGTTGTGATGGCACGCGAGGCAGAGATCGTTCTCGCCCACCAGCCGCGTGCGCAACGCGCGGCCGTGGCCGATGGGGTTCATGCGGATCAGCGCCAGCGCGAGGGCACTCGGCTCGTCCTCGCCGTTCGCGTCGACCAGCATGCGCAGGTGAGCGAGCGGCGGATCGAGGACGAACGTCGAGCGCGCCGGTCCGGCATCCAGGTTCACCTCGCGGAGCGCGTGGCACGAGACACACGTGAAGCCGGGCGCGTCCGCGTAGTGGCGGAAATCGGGCTCGTCGGTCGCCGCAGCGAGCGGGTAGTGGCAGCCGGCGCAGAGCAGCGTGTTGCGCGCGCCGAGCTCGCTTTCCAGGAGCGCCATGATGCGCTGGAAATGGTGGGTTTCCGGCGAGCGAAAGTGATTCGAGTGCCGGAAGTCGTCGACGACGGTCGGATGACAACCGTCGAGCGCGCACGATCGTGTTGCCGTGAGCGCTGCGCGGTCCACGCCCGCATAGGGTGACTTGGGGGGGGCGGGATGCGAAGCGTCCGGCAGGCGCGCGAGCAGCGTGGGCTCGGGTGCGGTGTGTGCGAGCACCTCGTAGGCGACGATCCCGAGCACCACCGCCGTGGCCAGCGCGATTCCTGCCGTGGCGAAGCGCCGATCGCGGCGCGCCTCGTGCGCGGCGGCATCGTCGCGGCGCTCGGCCCTGTAGACCTGCACCACGAGCACGTGCGTCACGTAAAGCGCGCCGCCCACGAGCGCGAGCACGCGGTGCAGGATGAGCGTGTCGTGCGCGACCGGCGCGGCGTGCCACGGGAAGAGCGCCGCACCCGTGGCGAGCGCCACTGCCCACGAAAGCAGCGCCAGACTGCCGAGCACGATCGACGGCACGTGCCGAAGTCGCCCGACGACGAACGCGATCATCCCGCGCACCGGCCGGAAGAGCAGCGCCAGTGCCGCCACGAACGGCAGCCAGCGCAGCCCACGCGGGCCGACCAGCCCTTCCCCGAAGACGATGCCGAGCGTCGGCAACAGCAGAAACACGGCGAGCCCTCCCGGGCCCACCTTCACTTGGGACTTGAGCTTGTCGCGCAGGTGCTTGGCGGCGTACCCGATCAGGATCGCCGTGGCGGCGATCCCGAGCAGCGGGTGCAAGATCAGGTTCCATCGATACGCGGCATTCCACGAATCGCTGGCGAGCACGTACACGCCCGACGCGATCGTGAGCGCGATGAGCAGATTGGTCGCGCGGCTCATGGCGCGACACCGACGGGCTCACCCGCACGCGCGGAGGAGCTCCCGTGCGACGGCGGACGGCGGGAAGGCGGCTTGAGGGGCGTGGCGAGCACGCGGCTTCGATTCGTGGCGGTGCCGCGACGGCGAGGCGACGACGGGCCAGAGCTTGGCTTTCGAAGGGGCTTGGATCGTAGCGTCCTGCGGAGCGAAGGGTCAAACGGTCCGAGGCGATCCCGCGGCGAGTCACCCGCGCTCACCGCCGGTGTTCTCGGCGACGCGATTTCTTGACCCTTCGTCGAGCGCTTTGCGATCATCGTCGCATCGCGCGGCGGTACGCCACGCGGCACGTTCGCAACCACACTCGAGAAGGGGGAAGAGATGAGACGAGCTTGGCTCGCGCTGGTGGCGCTCTGCGTCGCGACACCGGCATTCGCGACGACGATGGTGGCGCTCGACGTGGGGCAGCTCACGCGCCACTCGAACGCAGTGGTGATCGGCAAGGTGAGCGACGTGCACGTGCAGGCCGACAAGCCGGGGGTGCCGCTCACCCGCGCGGTCGTGCACGTGAGCGAGTCCCTGCGCGGCGATCTCGCAGGCGACGTCGAGGTGCTGTCGCCGGGATTCGCCGGCTCGCCGAGCTTCGCTGCCGGTGACGAGCTGGTGCTCTTCATCACCAGCCGCAACGGCGTCAACGTGCTCACGGGCTTCCAGCAAGGGCATTTCCGCGTTCTCGCCGACCGCAACGGCAACCGCGTGCTGGATCGCGCTCTTCCCACCCACGATCGTGCCGCGGCGGGCTCGCGCTCGCTCGACGATCTCATCCGCCTCGTGCGCGCGGCGAACTGAGGGAGGA
>CAYUSL010000125.1:0-14083 GCA_964447125.1 uncultured bacterium
CCCGCCTTGGGGCGGAAGTGGAACGTGTGGCAGGACTCGCATACGAGGTCGGCGGCACGCCCGTCCCGGTGGCACTCGACACACGCCTCCATCGGCCGCGGATACTCGCCCGCCTTCCGTACCACCTCGTCGAACTCGTCGTTGCCGTCGAAATCGCCCACGTGGCAGCGGCGGCAATCGAGCGTGCCCTCGGGCGTGAAGAGCGCGGTCGCGTGCTTCGCTTCCAGGTGTGCGCGATGGGTGAAGCGCACGTGCACGGAGCGCGGCGGCAGGGCGGGCAGCGCACCGTCGGCCGTGGTGTGGCATTCCTTGCAGAAGCGATTGGGCGACTTCTTCGCCTCCGCGATCGGCACCGCCGCTGTGTGGCAACTCTCGCCCTCCCCGCCGGCGCAGCCCTTCTCGCCTTCGTGGGACGGAATCGCGAACTCGCGCTTCGAGGTTTCGGTGTGGCAGCCGAGGCAGCCGCCGGTGCGGTGCTCTTGCTCGTTGATCTTGAGATGTTCGTGGTGGGAGAAGACCAGCGTGGTGTGGATCGGCTCGCCGTTGCCGTTCGCGCGGTAGCGCCCCTCGGGCCGTTCGAGCTCGGTGCCACCGTGAACCAGCATGTGGCATCCCGCGCTCTGACAGGTGGCCGGCGTCAGCTCGGCCAGGCTCTCGCGATCGCGGTGCTCGAAATGGCAGGCGGCGCAGTCTTCGCCGCCCGCGGTCTGATGGGTGCCTTCCATGCCGGGATGGCAGCCCGCAGTCGCACAGCGCAGGTCGATGCCGTCGAGACGGAACGAGCCGTGACAAGCAGCGCAATCCTTTTCCAGCTTGGCGTGCTTTCGCGACGGCACCCGCTCTGGGAAGTCGGAGCGCAACCGGCCTTCGTGATACGGATCGAGGGGGATGCCCTCGCGCAACACGCGCGCCAGCACGTTGCCTTCGCTCTCGACGTGGCAGTCGCCGCAGCGCGCCGCCTCGGCAGCAGGCTGGGTCGCGTGATCCACCGATACGAGGTCGCTCGCGTCCACCGTGACGCGTGCGATCTCGGTGCTCGGCGTGAAGCCCGCGGATTTGGCGCCGGCGACAGCGGCGGCGTTCCAGTCGTCGGGTGACGCGAGCAGCGTGGTGCGGTCGATGGGCAGCAGCAGCGCACGGTCATACGTGCCCGGCAGCACCTGTGCGCCGTCGGCGGCGAGCACCACCTCGATCGGCAGGAATGGCTTCAGCTTGGCGCGAAACGCTCCCTGTCGGCCGGCGCCCGCAGTGCTGTCGTATGCGGCGTAATCGCGCTCCCAGACCCAGCGCAGCCGCGGTCGCGTGAGACCGCGGAACGTGATCGCCGGTGAGGGCGAGGCGCTCTCCGCGGCGCCGCTGGCGAGGCGGGTGAGGTCGAGGGTGAGCGCGGGCACCTGACGCGTGTGGCAGGTGCCGCAGGCGAGGATCTCTTGGTGGCGTTCGATCCGCGCGTCCGCGTGGATCGGCGCCGCGTGGCAACGCGCCGCCTGACACGACGCCGACTCACGGCGATCGTGCGCGAGATCGAATCGAGCGGTGACGGCCGCTGGATCGCCACGTTGCTTCACCACCGTCTGCGGCCGGTGCGACGTCGCGAGGTGACACGTGAAGCACGCCTTCGCCACGGCGTCGGGATCGTTCGCGTCCACGCTGCGCAGGTGGACGTCGTGCGCCGGCTTTCCGGCGGCGTCCGGCGGCGCCTCGGCGATCGCTCGCGAAACTGCCGCCGCGAGCGCACCACCGTGACAGGTGAGGCAGCGGGTGCCGGTGCTGTCACCCATGCGCGAGTCGATCGGAAATCCGCCAGCAGCGAGCAGATCGAGCGAGTGAGAATGGCAACCCACGCAGGCGTCACCGGCGGGCGCGCCGCGTGCTGGCGCAGGCGGCAAGGCTGCGGGCCGCGGCGGATCGGCACCCTCGACGTGGCACGTGGCGCAGCCGCCGAGCGGCGCGTGATCGGTGGCGGCGAGTGTCGCGAGGAAGACCGCCCAGCCGGGTAACCCGGAAGCGCACACTCGTCCCAGCGATTCGCTGCCGCGCACGGCCGAGATCGCATGATCCTGCTCCATCGTGGTGGTCATCTTGCCGGGATGACATGCCTCGCAACTGGGCGTGCTGCCGAAGGCGAACGCTGGCTCGAGCGTGCGAGCGGCGGCGTTCGTGGCGAGCCCCAGCGCGATCACCAGCACCCCTCCGAACGAGCCCACTCGCGCGACGCGCCGGCCCGTCTTCATCGCCCGGACATCCGGCGTGCGTTCGTCCCGCGGCGCCACGTTCATCCTTGCGGATGCGCGGCGTCGAAATCAGCTTCTTTCTGCCGCACCACGCTCTCCGATTCGCCGATCGGCAAGGTCTCCCAGAACGACGTGCTGGCTGGGAGCGTGAGCGTGTGATGACCGGAAACGTGGCAGTTGTAGCATTGGCGGCGCGTGAGCGGATCGTCCGCCAGCTCGCCGTTCTCACCGGAGACGTGACAGAAGACGCACGAGCCTTTGTTGCGCTGGGGCGGCGCCGCGAACGGCACGAACGCGTCGGTGGTGGCGACCAGCAGCGTGTGCGCGGTGAAGCGGCCGTTGGCGCCGGCGGGGTTGGTGGTGCGGAACCAGTGGCAGTCGTTGCAGGCCGGGACTTCGCCGTGGCGCGCTTCGCCGCTCAGGTCGTGACAGCCACCGCAACCCGGTAGCACGCGGTCCACCACCATGGTGCTCGATTGCAGCTTCTTGCCGTCCCACTCCCAACCCTCGCGCAGGATCTGGCGATGCTTGGGTGTGTTGTCGCCGGTGACGAGAATCGCGCCTGCGGCAGCGGCCGAGGATTCGAGCAACGCGTACGGATCGAGTGGCCCCTCCCAATACGGCAGGAAGCGGAAGAGATTGGTGAAGCCGGTCTGGAACACCGGCTCCTTCAGCCAATCGTGACAACCCGAGGCGCAATCGGTGCCGCCCTGGTAGAGCGCGTTCAGCGCAGGCTGTGGGTAGAGGTTGCGGTTTTGCGCGTAGTCCTGGGCGTTCGAATGCCCGACGTGGCAGGTGCTGCACGCCTCGAGATCCCGCGCTGCGTGGGCGCCGCGCCGCGGGAATACCACCCGCGAGCCGGGCTCGTAGCCGAAGCCGTCACCGAGCTGGTCGACCACCTCGCGTGCCGAGCCGCGCACCTTCACGCGGGAGAGCGTCTCCGCGGGATGGCAACCCAAGCACGATGCCGAGGACGTGCTCACCGCACCGTCGTTGCCGGCACAGCCGGCCGTTACCGCCACCAGGCACGCGAGCAAGAGCACGCACGGCGTCGCGCGGCGCTCACGCAGCCGCGATCGTGATCGCGTGAGCGTCATGGAGCACGAAGGACGGCGCGGCGGAAGGTTCGATTCACGCGAGCGATCCGTTCAGCGCAACCGCTCGCGGCGGGCATCCTGCCGGTCGAGCCAGGATTGCAGCTTGCCGTGAAAGGTCTCGAGCCTGGAACCGCCCACCGCAACCTGACTCAAGCACCAGCATTCCTCGTTCGCTTCCGTCCAAGGTGAATGGCGAACGCCGGTCTCGCCGTCGACCCAATCGCCCGTGAGCACCTGATCTTCGGCGAGGTCCCCGGACGTCGCCATACCACGTTTGTAGCCACCGGCGAGGATGATGTTGTCCTCGTGCGCGAGGTGGAGGTGCATCGGAAAGGCGCTCTTCTTGCCGTAATACGTGAGGTAGACCTCGGTTCCCGACGCCGGCTCGCGCGCCAAGAGCGCGGTGCGCGTGCCGCTCGGCCAAAGCGGGGTCCAAGGGAAGCGCGCGGTGGGCTCGAGCTCGGCGAGAACGGCGGGAGGCAGCACCGCGGCTTCCGGAGGCCAGCGCACGGCGGGCCGCGACTCGATCCGGGTCCACACGCGATCGAAGCCCGGCAGCGCGCTGTCGAGATCGACACCCGGTGCGCTGGCCGCGCGCCACGCGCCGTCGAGCGGCGGGCGAAGCGCTGCGACCGCGCTCGTGCACGCCTCGCAGTGGAAGAGGTGTGCCTCCAGCACGATCCGCTCGGTGCGGCACGCACGACCCTCGGCGAAGGCCACGATCCGCTCGGCCGCAGGGTGGTACGTGGGCGCGCGGACGCGCTCGGCTCGCGGCGCGATCATCGTGCATCCTCGATCGCAGCGCGCATGGCCACCAACGCCGCGTGAACGCGGGACTTCACGGTGCCGAGCGGGATGCCCAGCGCCCGCGCCGCCTCTTGGAAGCGCAGGTCCTTCAGGTACACGAGCTCCACCAGATGGCGCTGCTCGGGCGTGAGCGTCGCCAGCGCGCGCGCGGCGAGGCGCTGGCGATCCAGCTCGACGCCCGCGCTCGTTGCCGGCCGCGGTTCCCAGTCGACTCCCTCGACCAATGCGTCGGTGAGCCGTCCCAGCCGCCGCCAGTGGTCGTGCACCTTGTTGCGCGTGATCGTGAACAGCCACTGCTCCACCGAGCCGCGCTCGGGCCGGAAGCCGCGTGCGCCCACCCACACCGCCACGAACACGTCCTGGACGATGTCCGCCGTGGCCTCGGGATCGGTGGTGTGCTTGAGCACACTTGCATACACCCGCCTCGCGAATCGCTCGTAGAGCACGCGCAACGCATCGCGCTCCGCCTCGGCAATCCGAAGCAGGAGCTCTTCGTCCGGTGGCGCCTGGGTCGCCGGGAGCCGGGGGTCCGTGCTCGACATGTATTCGCGACACGGCGCGAGGAGGTTCGGACTTATAGCAGAGCCGGTGCCCGCGCGAACCATCTGACCCGTCCCAACGAATGCCACATGCGTTGTGTGGCGCGCCATCACCCGGTCACCCGATACTGGACGGCTTCCAGGCCACGACCCACGCGGACGCCCGCTTCCGAGGAAAGCACTCGTGGCAACCTCTGCATCAGCAACATCGGCTCTCCTCGACGTCCAGACGTACTCCCCGGCTCACGAATACCCGCAGCTCGAGCTGCTCGAGGGCGTCCTCCAGAAGGCGCGCCCCGAGCGCCGCACGCGGCGGCTCCTGGAGACGCTCTTCCGGCGCAGCGGTATCGCGACACGCTTCATGGCTCTACCGGATTTCGCGCCGGACGCCGATCCGGTTCTCTACCGCGAGCCCGGAGTGGAGCCGAGCACGCAGGCGCGCATGCGCCTCTTCGCCGAGCTGGCGCCCCAGCAGGCGGTCGGTGCGGCGCGGCCACTCGTCGAGCGCCATGGCGTGGCGGCGCGGATCACCCACGTGGTGACCTCGTGTTGCACCGGGTTCGTGGCGCCTGGCTGGGACCTCGCAGTGATCGAGGCGCTCGGGCTGCCCGAGACCGTCGGCCGAGTGCACGTCGGCTACATGGGCTGCCACGCGGCGGTCAATGCCCTGCACGTGGCCCACGCGTTCGCGCTGGCGCGACCCGACGCGCTGGTGCTGGTGATCGCCAACGAGCTCAGCTCGCTGCACTTCAACTTCAGCGACCGTATCGACAACCTGCTCTCGTGCACCATCTTCGCGGACGGCGCCGCGGCGGCGCTGATCGGTGGCGAAGCGTGGCGCGAGCACGCCCGTGCCGAGCTGGGCGGCTTCCGCTCGCAGCGGGTGCCTGGCACCGCGGCGCTCATGGGCTGGCGCATCGGCAACGTGGGGTTCGAGATGGACCTGAGCCCCGAGCTGCCCGACTCGATCGAGCGCTTCGTGGCCGATCCGGAGATCGCGAGCGCACTACCGCCGGCGGGCGAGGTCCAAGACCTCGTCCACGCCGGCGGCAAGGCCATCTTGGAAGCGTTCGCGAAGGGCCGTGGCACGGGGCCGGACGGAATCCGCTACAGCTTCGAGGTGCTGGAGCGAAACGGAAACATGTCGTCGGGCACGATCCTCTTCATCCTCTCGCGCTGGCTCGACGATCTCCACGGCCTGCCGGCCGCCGAGGCTTACGCCTTCGGCCCCGGCGTGGTTGCCGAACGCTTCCACGTCACGCGTCGTAGGCACTGATCCCACCGCGAGCCATCGACCCATCCCCGATCGACGCGCCTTGGAGGTGGGGCCCGCTGCGGCTTGGCCGCGACGGGCGGGGGGCTGGAACAACCCACACGTGCGCTATCCGATCGTCCGGGCCGTCGAGCGACCGACGGCCCTCCAGCCGATCTGCGCACGCGTCTGCGCGCTCGCTCTCCATCTCGCCGCGGGGGGCTTGAAAAGCCCCGAACGCAAACCCCGACGATCGCTCCGCGCCGCGGTCTCGACGCACGCCTTCCAACTCACCGCGAGCCAGAGGCGAGCCGCGAGCGAAGCGACGCGCCTCGGGGGTGGGTCCCAGCGTGGCTTTGCCACGCTGGGCGGGGGGCTTGAAAAGCCCCCCGGAAAACGACGACTAGCGTGATCGAGCGCTTTGGCCCTCGATCACGCTAGTTCACGCCGACGTAGAGGTAGTTGGGGTAGGAATCGCCCCAGTAGAGAGTGTCGCGGTTCTCGGGATGGTGGTGGAAGAACTGCGACCAGCGCGTGGACACCGAGCTGTCGATGCTGCCGCTGGCGTAGAGCGTCCACGCAGACCACAGCCCACCGCGAGCGCGCGTGAAGTAGTAGAGATTGTTGCCGTGACCGCTGATCGGACCGACGGGTGTGCCGTGACCGTAGATGAAGATCGCGCCGGTGAGGTCGGTGCCGAGCGACGGGTTGTGCGTGACCTGCGTGGACGGCTGTAGGTCACCTTTCCAGCCGGTACCGTCGTCGTACCAATAGCGGATGCGGTTGCTGGTATCGAGGAAAGTGAGGTGAGCGACCCCGTCCGTGGTCACGATCATGGACGGCCCCTGGTCGATGCCGCTTTGCGCGCTCGAGGAGATCGCCACGGAGGACTGCCACGTTCCGGCGGCGGTGCGCTTGCGCACCCGCACGCGCCCGTCGGGCACGTAGTCGTAGGTGCCGTTGAGCCACGCGAGAAGGAGGTCACCACCGGGAGTGAATGCCAACGTCGGGTGCCAAGCGTTGCAGTAGTCCGACGCAGGATTGCAGTCGACCACGTCCGACACCTCGACGGGTGTGGTCCATCCCGTGGATGGCCGTCGGGCGTACTGGATGCGCAGCCGATTGTTGATGCCGGTGCGCGTGTTCCAGACGGCGTGAGGAATCCCCGAGGAGTCGAGGGCGATCCCCACGCCTTCCTCGCCCTGGCCGAAGTCCGTCCAACCCGTCGAGCCGAGGCTCTCGGCCGTTCCCCAGGCGCTCGTGGCGGTGTCGAAGACCGCGTAGCGCATGGTGCCGCTGCGCTTGTGCCAGAGCACGTGGATCTTGTCCTGACCGTCGATGGCGACGGCAACCGAGCCCACTCCACCGCCGGGAGCATGCGCGGCATCGAGCTCGGTGTACGCCGTGGGTGTGCCCGCCTGATTGCCCTTGTGCACGCGGATCACGTTGTTCGGGCAATCGGGATAGTCCGCGCACGTGGGCGCCACGGTGTAGATGATGTTCGCCGTGGTGCGCACGATCTGGTGCGGCGACACGTCGGAGTAGCCCTGGCCCCACGCGATCTGGTGATTGCTGGGCGAGGGCACGAGGCATTCGTCGGCCCCGCTCAGCGCGAGCGCGAGCGGCAGCAGCAAGCGAGCGGAGCGATTGAGTGGCGACTTCATCCATTTCCTCGTGGCGATTGCGGTGACCGTTCGCGGCTGGAGCGCGGGGGGCGCTGGTGCGAGCGACGGGGCTCAGCTCCGAACATGGTAGGCGCTAGGATGCGGCCGATGGAAGTGCTGCGGTCTCGCGGCGCGCGGGAACGAGGACAGCCGGCGTGAAGGTGCTGGGGATCGGTGACGGCCTCGGCGCGGGCGCGGTACTGGTCGAGGACGGCCGCGTGCTCGCCGCGGTGAGCGAGGAGCGGCTCTCCGGCCGCCTGCGCGAGCGCGGTTTCCCGAGACGCTCGATCGCCTGGGTGCTTCGCGACGCCGGCGTCGGCGCAGCAGAGCTCGCGGCGATCGCGTACGCGTCGTTCGGGGGCCGCCCGACGACGCGGCTCGTCGACGACGACTACCGCGCCGGCGACTTGGGCGTTGGGCCGAAGCGCCGCCAGGCGCGTCATCCCGCGGCATTCGAGAGCGAGGTGGCCGAGATCCCCGCCGTGCACGCGATCGATCCCAGCGCGAGCCGCCGGCTCCTCGAGCAGCGCCTCGCCGAGCTCGACCTCGGCGGGCGTCCGCTGGTCGCGGTCGATCACCACACGGCGCACGCGCTGGGCGGGGTGGCGATCGCGGGGGCGCCCAGCGACGCGAGCGAGGACGGTGGCTCGGGCACGCGTCAGATCGCGCTCACCCTCGACGGCCACGGCGACGGCATCTCCGGCGCTGCGGCGCTGGTCACTCGCGATCGGCGCGGTGCCGTCACGCTGACGCGTTTTCTCGGCGTGCCCTGCGAGGAGAGCCTCGGCCTCGTCTACGGTGCCGTGGCCGAGCACCTGGGGTTCGCCGCGGGAGACGAGGGCGAGGTCACGGCCATCGCCGCCAGCGGGGATCCCGAGCGTTGCCGCGCGACGTTCGCGAGCCTGATTCGCATTGGACACGCCGTCGCCACCCTCGGGGCTAGCCCGTTCACGGTCGATCGAAAGCTCCTCCACGGTGGCTTGCGCAAGGCGCTCGCCGGTGCGCCACCGGCGGACGTGGCGCGGGCGCTTCAGGACCGCATCGAGGAGGCGGTGCTGCGCTTCGCCGAGGTCGCAGTTCGCCATCCCGGCGCAGGTACGACGGCGCCGACACGACTGGCGTGCTCGGGTGGGCTCTTCGCCAACGTGCGCCTCGCGCCGCGCCTCGCGTCGCTCGAAGGAGTGACTCGGGTGGACGTGTGTCCGGCGATGAGTGACGAAGGGCTGGCGCTCGGCGCCGCCCTCGCTGCGAGCCCGCGCATCTCCAGCACCGGGTGCGACACCGTGGCGTGGGGGCCGGCGATCACCCCGGAGACCGCCGCCCGTGCCCTCGAACGCAGCGCGCTCCACGTGCTCGCGTCCGACTGCGAGCGGTCCCTCGATCTCGCCGCGGACGCGCTCGCCGCGGGCGCGGTAGTGGCGCTCGCGGACGGCCGCCTCGAGTTCGGCCCGCGCGCGCTCGGCCAGCGCTCGCTACTCTTCGATGCACGCAAGACGGCGCTCGCCCCGCACGTGTCACGGGCGCTGGGGCGCCCCGCGCACACGCCGTTCGCACCCGCGACACTCGCCGACGAGGCGCAGCACTGCTACGCCGAGCTCGATGGTCTGAGCGCCACCGCGCGCTTCATGACCGCGGCCCTCGACACCTCCGCCGCGTTTCGGGCGGCTTTCCCGCTCGCCGTGCACGTCGACGGCAGCGCCCGCGCCCAGCTCGTGACCGCTTCCAGTGCGCCCACCCTGCATGCGCTCTTGTTGCGCTTTCGGGAACGTAGCGGCGTGGGCACGCTCGTCAACACCAGTCTCAACCTGCACGGCGAGCCGATCGCCGCCGATGCCGACCACTCGGTGCGGACGTTTCTCGCTGCCGGAATCGACGGTTTGTTCCTGGGCGGCCACTGGCTGCGCCACCCACACCCGCTGCGCTGATCGGCGTGCGTGCAGCGCCTCGGGGTGGGATCCGTCGCGGCTTGGCCTCGGCGGTCAGGGGGCTCGAGAAGCCACCCGCAAGCGCTCACCCCCGCTCGGCGACGCGGCTCGCGAGCTCGCTCAGCGCCGTGCCCGCGCGCTCCTGCAAGAAGATCCCGCCCAACCGCGAGAAGTTGTTCTCGGTGGGGTTGATGACGATGATCCGGCCGCCCGATTGGCGGCAGGTATGGGGCAAGTCGGCTGCCGGATACACCATGCCGGAAGTGCCGATCACCAGCATCAGATCGGACGAGCCGGCGAGCTCGTAGGCGTCGTCCAAGCGCTGCACTGCTTCGCCGAAGAGCACCACGTCGAGACGCATGAGTTCGCCGCACAGCTCGCAGCGCGGCAGCCGATCGAAGATCGCCTTGACGCTGAGGTCGCCCGAGAACGCCCGCTCCAGCCGCTGCGCCAGTGATTTACGATCGAGCTTTTCGGTGTGGCCGCACTCGATGCACTTGAGGCGGAACACGTTGCCGTGCAGCTCCACCACTTGCTGCGAGCCGGCGATCTGGTGGAGATCGTCGACGTTCTGGGTGATGACGCCCGTCATGCGCCCGATCCGCTCCATCGCCGCGAGGGCTTGGTGGCCGGGGTTCGGCTCTGCGCGCAGCACCGAATCGAGCGCTTCGCGAAGGAAGCCGTAGAGCCGCGCCGGGCCGCTTTTCAGAAGGCTCAGGATGCCCGAGGGAGTGCCGACCAGCTCGGGATCGAATCGCTCCCAGATCCCACCTGGATCGCGGAAGGTCGCGATGCCACTTTCGGCGCTCGCTCCTGCGCCGGAAAAGGCCACTGGGCGGCGAGCTTCCGCTAGCCAATCGGCGGCGGTATCGAGTGGATCACGCATGCGGCCGGTTTGCCCGCTGGGGACGGATCGCCAAGGTATCATCGCACGGGAACCCCGGCTGTGAGCGCGAGATCGACCTCCACGGAAGCGCTGCGCGTGGCGCTGGTCGGCACGGGAAACCGCGCCCGCGACTACTACGTTCCGTTGCTCACGCGATTGCCCGGCTTCATGCCGGTGGGTTGTGTGGGTCGATCGCAGGAGCGCGCCACGGCCGTCGCGGAGGCGCTCGGCGTGCAGGCGTTTCGCGACCTCGACGAGCTCTTGGCACGCGCTCGGCCGGACTTCGTGGTGAGCGCCGTGCCCTATCACGCGAATGGTGCCCTCGGGCGCGAGCTCGCGGAGCGTGGCGTTCACTTCCTGAGCGAAACGCCGCTCGCGCACCAGCTCGCCGACGGCGATGCGATCGTGGAACGGGCGCGAGCCAAAGGGCTGATCGTGGGTGTCGCCGAGCAGTTCCCGCGCTTCCCGATCGCGGCGCTCACGCGTCTCGCGATCGCGCATGGGATCTTCGGGCGTGTGCTTCACGCGGTCAGCGACTTCGCCGGCCACGGCTATCACGGCATGGCGCTGGCGCGCAGCCTGCTCGGTTTCGATCGCCGGCCGGTGCAGGCGCTGGGCGTGCAGCGGTCGTTCGCGGTGGCACCGCACTGGTCTCGGATCGAGGGACGCCACGGACGCGACCGCGAGCGCTGGGACATGGGCTCGATCGAGCTCGCCGACGGTGGTTTCCTGAGCTTTCTCTTCACCGACCACGGCTACGACTCGCCGCTGCGCTGGCATCGTCAGGTGCGGTTCTTCGCGACCCACGGCATGGGAGTGGACGACCGGTTCGCAGTCCTCGACGAGGACGGACGCGAGCCCCACCCGCTCGCGATCGAGTGGGAGACGAGCGAAGCGAACGGCCGCACCTGGGTGCGCGCCTTGCGTTTCACGGCGCCGCCCTGGCGCGGCGGAGCGACCGTGGAATGGCGGAATCCCTTCCCGGACGTGCCGCTTCGCGACGACGAGATCGCGGTCGCGCAAGGCCTCGCCGACATGGCGGCGGCGATTCGCGACGGCGTGCCGCTCGTCTACGACGCGGCCCAAGGTCTGCTCGACCAGGAGTGCACCCTCGCCATCGAGCGCTCCCACGAGCGCGGTGGCGCTCCGTGCCGGTTCCCGCTCGAGCGGGGGTGAGCTTTTCGGGAGGCGTTTCAAGCCCCCCGCCCAGCGCGGCTTTGCCGCGCTGGGACCCACCCCCGAGACGCTTCGCTGCGGTCAGGTGGAGGGATCCGCTCCGTCGGGTCCGCGTGATCGGGGGGCAACGGGCTCGGCGCTGACGGAGCAGCGCCCTCCAGTCCGTCGTCTCACGCGATCGGTTCTGCCCGTCGACCCCCCCGCCCAGCGCGGCCAAGCCGCGCTGGGAAGCGGGTCAGCCGGAGGGATCGAGATGCGCGAGCAGCGCCTGGCGCACCCGCTCGAACTCTTTCTCGGCACGCTCGGCGATGGCGAGGGATTCGTTCACGTTGCCGTCACGACCGAGAATCTCGAGCTCGCGGCAGAGCGCGGATAGCCGCCTGGCGCCGAGGAAAGCGCTGCTCGATTTCAGCGTGTGCGCCGAATACGCGACGCCTTGTGCGTCGCAATGCTCGGCGGCGCGCAGCAGCGCTTCCAGCAACCGCGGCGTGGTGTCGAGGTACGAGCCGATGGCACGCGCCAGCACGTTCGGCGAGCCGGGTCGCGTGAGCGAGCGGATCTCGGCGATGGCCTGCTCGTCGATCACCGGCAGCTCACGCTGCGGCGCGGCGGCGGGAGTGCTGGATTCGGTGCGCGCAGGCGTGAACGATGGTGGAGCGACCGTTGCGGGTGCCGTGGGGCCCGGTGGAGGCGGCACCGGCGCTGCCGGCGCGGCGGCGCGCGGTCGATCCTTCAGCCACCGATCGAGCAGCGCGCGCAGCTCGTCGAGCCGAAACGGCTTGGGCAAGAGATCGCTCATGCCGATCGCGCGATATTCCTCTTCGTCACCGGGTAACGCGTCACCGCACAGCGCGATGATCGGCACACGTGCCTCTTCGGCCACACCGCGCTCCGCTTCGATGGCGCGGATGCGTTGCGTGGCGGCGCGACCGTCGACCACCGGCATGTTGATGTCCATGAGGATCATGCTGGCGCCGCGCTCCTCGAAGGCCTGGATCGCCTCGGCGCCATTGACCACCGCCTCGACCTCGTGACCGAGGCGCCGCGCGATGCTCTCCATGAGGCCGCGGCTCGACTCGTCGTCGTCGACGACGAGCACCCGCGCTTGCGCCAGCGGCGCGGCGGGCGCCGCGGGCGCGGCAGCAGGGATGGGCGCTGCAACCGCGGCTTCGGGCGGAGGTGCGGGCTGAGCGACCGTCGCGGCGGCAGCGGCGTCGTTGGCGCGGGGCGGCAGCCATCGCGCCAACCGGTCGGCGAGCGCCCGCAGCGTGAACGGCTTCGCCAGATAATCGTCCATCCCGGCCATCAGGCAGATCTCTCGATCACCCCGCTGGGCGTTGGCCGTGAGCGCCAGGACCGGCAAAGCCGAATCGGCGAACGTCGGATCCTGCGCGCGCCGATCCGCTTCCAGCGCGCGGATTCGCTGCGTGGCCTCGAAGCCATCCATGATCGGCATCTGGCAATCCATCAGCACCAGGTCGTAGCGCTTGCGCTCCACGGCGCGCACGGCTTCGAGCCCGGAGCTCGCCACGTCGGCCTGCAGCCCGAGACGATCGAGCATGGCCAGCACCACGTCCTGATTCGCGGGATTGTCCTCGGCCAAGAGCACGCGCCCGGCCAGCGCCGGCAACTCGGAGTCTTGCGTTCCCAACGTGTCGCCGCGCTTCGATTCGTCGCCTTCGGTCACTGCCAGCAACGCGTTGAGAAGCTCGTCTTGTCGGACCGGCTTGGTGAGCCAAACGCCGATGCCCACGTCCTTGAGCGTTTGCGTCATGGCACCCGTGGCGCTCACCGAGGTGAGGATCACCAGCGCCATCGAGCGAAGGTCGGGGTGGGCGCGAATGGCGCGGGCCAGCGCCAGACCGTCCATTTCCGGCATGTGCAGATCGAGGATCGCGATGTCGTAGGGGCTGCCGCTCTGCGCCGCCGTCACCAGCTCCTTGAGCGCGGTGAGGGCACTCGGCTGCGAGCTCGAGACGAGGCCCCACGACGCGAGCTGGCCCTGGACGATCTCACGGTTGGTCGCGCTGTCGTCGACCACCATCACCCGCCGTCCACTCAGCGCCGCGGCGCGCGAGCGCAGCGTGGCATCGGTGGCTTCGGCGATCCGGAACGGGATGAGCGCGGTGAAGAGCGACCCCTGACCCGGCTCGCTCTCCACACTGACCGTGCCGCCCATGAGCTCGATGAGCTGGCGGGAGATGGCCAGACCGAGGCCGGCGCCGCCGTAGCGGCGGCTCATCGAGGCGTCGGCTTGGGTGAAGGGCTCGAAGAGCGTCGCGAGCAGCGGCCGCGGGATGCCGATGCCGGTGTCGCGGACCTGGAACCGCACCATGGCGCTGTGTGGATCGCTCTCGACCACGTCGACGTCCAACACCACCTCGCCCTTCTCCGTGAACTTGATCGCGTTGCCGAGGAGGTTGGTCAGGATCTGGCGCAGGCGCGCCGGGTCGGTGGTGACCGCTTCGGGCAAGGTCGCGGCCTGCGACACGATCAGCTCGAG
>CAYUSL010000126.1:0-6514 GCA_964447125.1 uncultured bacterium
CGCGAGATGTGCGGTGCCGAGCTCGGCATCCAGCTCTTCTTCATCCCCGAGGAGTACGGCGGGATGGGCGGCGGCGCCTTCGACCTCTACCGGATCTGCGAGCAGATGGGGCGCATCGACGTCGGTGTCGCGACCGGCGTGCTGGCGACGTTCCTGGGCAGTGACCCGATCACCGTGGGTGGCACTCCCGAGCAGAAAAAGCGCTACATCGGCCGCATCGCCGAAGAAGGGATCCTGTTCGCGTACGGCGCGACGGAGCCCGAGGCGGGTAGCGACCTCGCCGCGCTGCGCACCACCGCGACACCGATGGAGCAAGACGGCCGAGTCGTCGGCTACAAGCTCGACGGTGCCAAGCAATGGATCTCGAACGGCGGCGTGGCGGATCTCTACACCATCCTCGCCAACGCACCTGCAGGCCCGAGCTGGTTCGTGGTCGACCGCGACACCCCGGGCTTCGGCAAGGGAAAACCCGAAGACAAGCACGGCATCCGCGCCAGCAACACCGCGCCGCTCACCCTCGACGACGTCTACGTGGACGCCGACCGGCTGGTCGGCGCCGTCGAGGGTCGAGGCCTCGTCCAGGCTCAGGCCGTCTTCGGCTACACGCGGCTGATGGTGGCGGCTTTCGGTCTCGGCGCCGGCTGGGCGGCGCTCGACCGCGCCATTCCGTATTCGATGAACCGAATCCAGGCGGGCGGTCCACTCTCGGGGAAGCAAGGCTACACGCACAAGCTGATCGTGCCGCACGTGGTGCGACTGGAAGCGGCGCGCGCCTACATGGAAGAGGTGGGCGAGCGCATCGACGCCGGCGAGGAACTGCTCAACACCGAAGGCGCGATCGCCAAGCTGCTGGCGACCGAGGCAGGCAACGCCGCAGCCGAAGCGTCCATCCAGGCCCTCGGGGGCTACGGCTACACGAAGGAGTACCTGGTCGAGAAGATCAAGCGCGACGTGCGCATCACCACGATCTACGAGGGCACCTCGGAGATCATGGAGATGACCATCAGCCGCGACCGCTGGCAGCTTCATCTCAAGACGCGCGGCGCCCACTACCACGACGACGCGCGCCGTCTCGAGGCCATCCACGCCGCCGAGCCGCGCGTGGGCGCCGACGTGGCCGCGCTCGCCTGTCACGCGCTGGCGGAAGTGCTGGAGCGCGCCCGCGCCGCACGGCTCACGCGCCACCAGCACGTGCTCTTCCGCCTCGGCGCGCTCGTCGCGCAGGCGGAAGGTGCTGCGAGCGCCGTGCGACGCGCTCATCGCGCGGCCACCGGCGCGGCGCATCCCAAGACCGCCGAGCGCTTCGATGCCACGACCCTCGCGGCGCTGAGCCGCTCGTTCGCCCGGGAAGCGGCGCTCGCCGTCGCGTCCGACGGGCTGCGCTGGGTGGTGGGCGCCGACGGCGTGGCGCAGCACGACGTGGCGGGGTTCGAGGCCGCGATCGGTCTCGCCGCCATCCACCGTGCGCAACAGGGAACCCTCGCGGACCTGGACCGGATCGCCGACGCCCTCTACGGCCGCGGCGCATCCGCCTGATTCCACCCGAGCGCTCGATGTCGGGCGCCAAGAGAGGAAGCGATGGAAGCCACTGCTCATCGTGCGGTCGCCATCGTCGGCGTCGGCGCGATCCTGCCCGACGCGCCCGACGCAGCGACGTTCTGGAGCAACGTCAAGAACGCCCGCTACAGCATCAGCGAGGTGTCACCGGATCGCTGGGATCCCACGCGTTACTTCGACCCCGACCCCAAGGCGCCCGACAAGAGCTACTCGAAGATCGGCGGCTGGGTCCGCGACTGGGCATGGAAGCCGCTGGACTGGGGCATGCGCATCCTGCCGGCGATCGCCGACGCGATGGACGACGGCCAGAAGTGGGCGGTCGCCTGCACGCGCCAAGCGCTCGTCGACTTCGGCTACCCAGCGCGCAAGCTCGACCTCGATCGCACCGCCGTGATCCTCGGCAACGCGATGGCCGGCGAGAAGCACTACCTCACCGCGCTGCGCGTGTTCTTCCCCGAGTACGCCGAAGCCCTCGCGACCGCACCGAGCTTCGGCCAGCTCCCCGCCGAGGTACGTGCCGCCATCACCGCCGAGCTCGGCAGCGCGGTGCGCGAGCGGCTGCCCGAGATCACCGAGGACACGATGCCGGGCGAGCTCTCGAACTGCATCGCCGGGCGGGTCGCCAACCTCTTCAACTTCCACGGCCCGAACTACGTCGTCGACGCGGCGTGCGCGTCGGCGATGGCGGCGATCAGCGCCGCCATCGAGGGCCTCGACGAGCGCGACTTCGACACGGTCATCGCCGGCGGCATCGATCGCAACATGGGCGCCAGCGCATTCGTGAAGTTCTGCAAGATCGGGGCGCTCTCCGCCACCGGCACCCGGCCTTACGCGGCGGGCGCCGACGGCTTCGTGATGGGCGAAGGCGCCGCGGTCTTCCTGCTCAAGCGCCTCACCGACGCCGAGCGCGACGGCGATCGCATCTACGCCGTGATCCGCGGCATCGGCGGCTCGAGCGACGGCAAGGGCAAGGGCATCACCGCGCCCAATCCCGTGGGTCAGAAGCTCGCCATCACCCGCGCGTGGGAGAACGCGGCGCTCTCGCCCGCCACCGCCACGCTGGTGGAGGGCCACGGCACGTCCACCAAGGTGGGAGACGTCGTCGAGACCCAGAGCCTGACCGAGGTGTTCGGCGCCACCACGCTGGCGCGCGGCGCGATCGCGCTGGGCTCCGTGAAATCGAACATCGGCCATCTCAAGGCCGCCGCCGGCGCCGCGGGTCTGCTCAAGGCGGTGATGGCGCTGCACGAGAAGCTGCTGCCGCCGAGCCTCAACTTCGAGCGACCCAATCCGGACATCGACTTCGAGCACTCGCCGTTTCGGGTCAACACCGAGCTGCGCGCGTGGGACGAGCCGGCGTGCGGCGTACGGCGCGCAGGCCTGAGCGCCTTCGGCTTCGGGGGCACCAACTTCCACCTGGTCCTCGAAGAGCACGTGCCGGGCTTGCTCACCGGCAGCCATCGCAACCCGCAGGTCACGGTGGGCGAGCACGTCGGCGCGGCGGCCAGCGCCTCGGCACGAACTTCGTTGCCCGCGCCGTTGCGCGGGGCGCTGGTGGTGGGCGCCGCGTCGCGCACCGATCTGCTGGCGCGTCTCACCGCCCTCGAGACCGAGGCTGCGCGGGGCCGCGCGCCCACGCCGGTCGCGCCCTCCGAGCTCGACCTGCGCGCGCCGTGCCGGATCGCCATCGACCACGGGAACGCGGGTGAGCTCGCCGACAAGATCAACCGCGCCAAGAAGGCGCTCGCCGGCACCAACCCGGTGGCATGGAAGGCGCTGCGGGGTCAGGGAATCTTCCTCGGCGAGGGGGCCGCGCCGAAAGTTGCGTTCCTCTACACCGGACAGGGATCGCAGTACGCGAACATGGGCCAGGAGCTCGCGGCCACCGAGGCGGTGGCGCGCGACACCTTCGCCGAGGCGGATCGGGTGATGACCCCGCTCCTCGGCAAGCCGCTCACCGACTACCTGTTCGTCGACGCGAGCAACGCCGCCGCCGTGGCGCGCGCCGAAGAGCACTTGCGCCGGACCGCCATCACGCAGCCGGCGGTGCTGGCCGTCGACGCCGCGCTCACCCGGCTGCTCGCGACCTACGGCGTGGTGCCCGACATGGTGATGGGCCACAGCCTCGGCGAGTACGGCGCGCTGGTCGCCGCCGGCGGGCTGCCGTTCGCCGACGCGCTGGAGGCGGTGAGCGCCCGCGGCCGCGAGATGACCAACGTCTCGGTGGCCGACAACGGCCGCATGGCGGCGGTCATGGCGCCGCTCGCCGAGATCGAGCGGATCCTGGCGACGATCAGCGGCTACGTGGTGATCGCCAACCTGAACAGCAGCAAGCAAGCGGTCATCGGCGGCAGCTCGCACGCCGTCGACCTGGCGATCGAGCGATTCCGCGCCGCGGGTTTCAGCGCGGTGCCGCTCAACGTCAGCCACGCGTTCCACACGTCGATCGTGGCGCCGGCGAGCGAGCCGCTGAGACGCACCCTCGCCCAGTTGCGTCTCGCGCCGCCGAGCATCCCGGTGGTGGCCAACGTCGATGGCGAGCTCTACCCGAGCGGTCCGGACGCGGTGCCCCGGATGCTCGACATCCTGGCCCGTCAGGTCGCCGCCCCGGTGCAATTCGTGAAGGGGCTCGAGACGCTCTACGCAGCGGGGATTCGGCTCTTCGTGGAGGTTGGCCCGAAGCGCGCGCTGGCGGGCTTCGTCGACGACGTGTTCGCCGACCGTCCGGAGGCGCTCTCGCTCCACACCAACCACCCCAAGCTCGGCGATCGCATCAGCTTCAACCAGGCGCTGTGCGGCCTCTACGCCGCGGGGCTGGGCGTGGGAAGCGCGCGCGAAGCGAGCTCCGTCGAGGTCGCACGCGCTGCGAGCGCCGTGGCCGCGAGCGCGCCACCACGCGCGCCGGCGGCGGTCCTCGCTGCGACGCCAGCGCCCACGGGCGCAGCATCCCCGAGCCAGCTCGAAGATCTGGGACGGATGTTCGCCGAGGTGCTGGAACGCGGCTGGCAGGTGTACCGCGGCGATCGCGGCAGCGCCCCCGAGCGTGCGGCGGAACCCGTGGTGATCACCGGCGCGGCCCTCGGCTTGCCAGGCGTCGAGCGGGTCTTCGACGACGCCAACGTCGGACGAATTCTCCACGGCCAGGGCTTCATCGATCTGATCCCGGCGCGCTTCCGGCGCGCGATCCTCGACAAGCACATCACGCGCCTCGCCAAGAAAGCGGACGGCGAGGCGAGCTTCGAGGCCATCTCCAGCCCGAGCGACGTGATCAAGCTCGCCGGCCGGGCCGGGCGTTTCGACCTCGCCGACGAGTTCGGCGTGGCGCTCGAGCGCATGCCCGCGCTGGATACCGTCACGCGGCTCGCGATCGGCGCCGGCCTCGACGCTCTGCGCGACGCGGGAATCCCGCTGGTCATGCACTACCGGACCACCACCAAAGGCAGCTTGCTCCCCGACCGCTGGATGCTGCCCGAATCGCTGCGCGACGACACCGGCATCGTCTTCGGCGCCGCGTTTCCCGGTTACGACGCCTTCGCGGCCGACCTCACCCGCTTCCACGTCGATCGCGCCCGCCGCGAGCAGCTCGCGCTCCTCGAGCGGCTGCGCGCGCGCACCAGCGAGACCGTGCCGAGCGCGCTGCGCGTGCTGGCCGATCTCGACGATCAGATCCACGAGCTCGAGGCCGCCCTCGAACGCGAGCCCTACTCCTTCGACCGGCGCTTCCTGTTCCGCATCCTGGCCATGGGCCACTCGCAGTTCGCCGAGCTGATCGGGGCCCGCGGACCCAACACCCACGTCAACGCGGCCTGTGCCAGCACCACCCAGGCGGTGGCGCTCGCCGAGGACTGGATCCGCGCCGGGCGCGCCAAGCGCGTGATCGTGATCGCTGGCGACGACGTCACCAGCGACAACCTCCTCGAATGGATCGGCGCCGGATTCCTGGCCTCCGGCGCCGCCGCCACCGACGACGTCGTGGAGGACGCGGCGATCCCGTTCGACCGGCGCCGCCACGGGATGATCCTCGGCATGGGCGCCGCGGCCTTCGTGGTCGAAAGCGCCGCCGCCGCTCGCGAGCGCGGGCTGCGTCCGATCTGCGAGGTACTGAGCGCCGTGACGGCCAACAGCGCCTTCCACGGGACGCGCCTCGACGTGCGTCACATCTCCAGCGTGATGGAATCGCTGGTCGCGCAGGCGGAGTCACGCTGGGGAATCCGGCGCGATGCGATCGCCGCGGAGACCGTGTTCGTCTCCCACGAGACCTACACGCCGGCGCGTGGCGGCAGCGCCGCCGCCGAGGTCCACGCGCTGCGCACGGTGTTCGGAGCCGCCGCCGATCGCATCGTGGTGGCCAACACCAAGGGCTTCACCGGACACGCGATGGGCGTCGGCATCGAGGACGTGGTGGCGATGAAGGCGCTCGAGACCGGGCTGGTGCCGCCGGTCGCGAACTTCAAGGAGGCCGATCCCGAGCTCGGCCACCTCAATCTCTCGAAGGGCGGCGTGTATCCGGTGCGCTATGCGCTGCGGCTGGGCGCCGGGTTCGGCTCCCAGATCAGCATGACGCTCTGCCGCTGGGTGCCGAGTGCGGACGGTTCGCGTCCCAGCCCGGACCAGCTCGGCTACGCATCGCGCATCTCCGATCGCGGCGCGTGGTCGGCGTGGATCGATCGGGTCTCGCGCCAGCCTGGCGCCGAGCTGGAGGTGGTCAAGCGGACGCTTCGGGTCGTCGATCAAGGACCGGCGGCACGCGCTGGAGAGCCGCGGCGCACAGCGACGACGCCTGTCGAGGCGAAGACCGAACGCGCAGCCGATCCGCTCACCCCGCCGCCGGCGCCGGTGGCGCCCGCGCCGGACGAGCGCGCCCCTTCGCTTCCGGCCGCAGCGACGCCCGCCGCCTCGGTGGCGACGGGCGATCCGATCGCCGAGCAGGTGCTCGCGCTCTTCGCCGAGAAGACCG
>CAYUSL010000126.1:6614-14063 GCA_964447125.1 uncultured bacterium
GCTGCGGCGGCGACGCCGGCCGCTCCTCCTCGGGCGTCCGCCGTCGCAGCGACCCTGGATCCGACAACGCCCCGCGGCAGCCTCGACGCGGCGAACGCGATCCCACGCCGCGTCCCCGTCGTGCTTCTGCGTCCACCGCTCGCGCTCTGCAAACCCACCGGCGTGAGCCTGGCTGCCGGCGCGCGCGCGATCGTGATGCCCGACTCGGGCGGGGTCGCCAAGGCGCTGGTGAAGCTGCTCAAGAAGCGCAAGGTCGAGGTCCACGTCCTCGCCGAGAACGTCGATCGGAACACGCTCGACGCCGCACTCGATCGCATCCTCGCGACCGGCCCCGTGCACGGCCTCTACTGGCTGCCCGGCCTCGATCCCGAGGGCGAGCTGGCAGCGATGGATCTGGCGGCCTGGCGGCAGGCGCTCGAGCGCCGCGTCAAGCTGCTCTACGCGGCGACGCGCAAGCTCTACGAATCGCTCGCCACTGCCGGCTCGTTCCTGGTCGCCGCCACGCGACTCGGCGGTTGCCACGGCTACGACACAGCCGGAGCCACCAACCCGCTCGGCGGCGCCGTGGTCGGCTTCACCAAGACCGTGAAGCGCGAGCGCCCCGAGGCCTTGGTCAAGGCGGTCGACTTCGGCGCAGAGCGCAAGGCCAGCGAGATCGCGACCAGCCTGGTCGACGAGACGACGCTCGATCCCGGCGTGGTGGAAGTGGGCTCGCGCGGCAGCGACCGCATCGCCATCGGCATCGAGGAGCGCGGCGCCGTCGACGGCCACCCGGGACTGACGCTGGATCGCGACTCGGTCTTCGTCGTGACCGGCGCTGCCGGCGGCATCACGTCGGCGATCACCGCCGACCTCGCCGCCGCCTCGGGAGGCACGTTCCATCTCCTCGACCTGGTGCAAGCCCCCGATCGCGAGAACCCCGATCTCGCGCGCTTCACCACGGACAAGGAAGGTCTGAAGCGCGACCTCTTCGAACGCATCAAGGCGCGTGGCGAGCGTGCCACGCCCGCCGCTGTCGAGAAGGAGCTGGCCAGCATCGAGCGCAACCTCGCCGCGCTCGCCGCCATCCAGGCAGTCGAGGCGGCAGGCGGCACCGCGCGCTACCACCGTGTCGACCTCTGCGATGCCGCCCAGGTGGCGGAGGTCATCGGTGCCGTGCGCGCCGCGAGCGGCAGGATCGACGTGCTGCTCCACGCCGGCGGGCTGGAGGTGAGCCGCTTCCTGCCCGACAAGTCCCCAGCGGAGTTCGATCGGATCTTCGACGTGAAGAGCGACGGCTGGTTCAACCTGATGCGCGCGATCGGCGAGCTGCCGCTGGCCGCCACGGTGGCGTTCAGCTCGGTCGCGGGCCGCTTCGGCAACGGCGGCCAAGCCGACTACAGCGCCGCCAACGATCTGCTCTGCAAGCTCACGTCGAACCTGCGCAGGCTGCGCCCAGACACCCGCGGCATCGTCATCGACTGGACCGCGTGGGCCGGCATCGGCATGGCGAGCCGCGGGTCGATTCCCAAGATGATGGCGGCCGCCGGCATCGACATGCTGCCAGCCGAGGCCGGCATCCCGATCGTCCGCCGCGAGCTGGTCTGCGGCGCCACGCGCGGCGAGATCGTCATCGGAGAGCGGCTCGGCGTGCTGGTGAAGGAATGGGACGCCACCGGCGGCCTCGATCCGGCAGCCGTCCCCGTCGTCGCCGCGGGACCGATGCTCGGCAACGTCACCGGCATGGGGCTTCACGACGGCCTCGAAGTCGAGGTGACGCTGGACCCGAAGGCGCAGCCCTTCCTGCACGACCATCAGATCGACGGCACTCCCGTGCTGCCGGGCGTGATGGGCATCGAGGGCTTCGTCGAGGCGGCGAGGGCCCTCTTCCCCGATCGCCACCTGGCTCGCGTCGAAGACGTGCGCTTCGAGGCGCCCTGCAAGTTCTACCGTCACGAGCCACGCACGCTGCGCTTCCTGGCTCGCTTCCACGGCGAAGGCGACGACGTCGTCGCCGAGGCGCGGCTGGTCGCGGCGCGGAGCGTCGTGGGCCAGAGCGAGCCGACGCTCACGACGCATTTCCGCGCGCGCGTCCGGCTCTCGTCCGCGCCGCCGGCCCCGCTGCACGTGCAGCCGCCACCCGATGCGCAGGGCGCGGTGGTGACGGCCGCCGACGTGTACCGCGTCTACTTCCACGGCCCCGCGTATCGCGTTCTCGACGGCGCCTGGCGCGCCGGCGAGGGTGCCGTGGGGCGGCTCGCGGCCGATCTGCCACCGCACCACGCGCCCGCGGATCGACCGCTGGCGGCGGCGCCCCGGCTCGTCGAGCTGTGCTTCCAGACCGCAGGCATCTGGCAGCTGGGCACCGCCGGCCACATGGCGTTGCCGCGCCAGCTCGGCTCGCTCGTCGTGCATCCCGCGGCCAGCGCGCCGAGCGGCGAGGTGCGCGCGGCGATCGTCGCGCGCGACGGCGGCTTCGACGCGCGCGTGGTCGACGCCACCGGTCGTGTGCTGATCGAGCTTCTCGACTACCGGACCATCGAGCTGCCGGACCCGCTCGAGCCCGAGCGCCTGCGGCCACTGCAGGAAGCGATGACCTGAAGGAGTCGATCCGCCCATCCCGCGGCGAGCACCACGCCCGACCGCGCGAGCGAGGCACCATGTCCCGTGACTTCACGCGCATCGCGATCCTCGACCGTGCCGAGCCGGCGATGCGTTTCCTGCACGCCGCGCGCGAGCTGTCGCGCGAGGCGCCCGACTCTCCGCCGCTCGTCACCCTCGCGTTTCACACCGAGCCCGACCGCGGCGCCCCCTTCGTCCGGCGCTGCGACGAGGCCTACGACCTCGGATCCGCCGCCTTCGTCGACGAGCACGACGGGCGCCGCAAGAGTCGCTACCTCGACTACGCCAGGCTGACGCGCGCGTTCCGCGAGACCGGCGCCGAAGCGGCGTGGGTGGGCTGGGGCGTCATCGCGGAGCAGGTGGAGTTCGCCGAGCTCTGCGAGCACCTGGGCATCGTCTTCATCGGTCCACCGTCCCACGCGATGCGGGTGCTGGGTGACAAGATCGAGGCCAAGCGCATCGCCGAGCGCTGCGGGATCCCGGTGGTGCCCTGGAGCGCCGGCGCCGTCGAGACGCTCGACGAGGCGCGCACGCACGCGGAGCGCCTCGGCTACCCGCTGCTCTTCAAGTCGCGCGCCGGTGGCGGCGGACGCGGCATCCGGCGCATCGAGCGTCCCGACCAGCTCGCGGAGGGATTCGAGCGAGCACGGCGGGAGGCCGCGCTGGCGGTGGGTGATCCCACGGTGTTCCTGGAGCGCGCCGTCGAGGGCGCCCGCCACGTGGAGGTGCAGATCGTCGCCGACGCACACGGGCATACCTGGGCCGTGGGCGTGCGCGACTGCACGATCCAGCGGCGCCACCAGAAGCTCATCGAGGAGGGCCCCTCGCCGGTGCTCGCGGAGGAGCAAGACCGCGCGCTGCGCGCGATGGCCAAGCGGATCGCGACGGCCGCCGGATACGAGAACGCCGGGACCGTCGAGTTCCTCTACGACCCTGCGAGCCGTCGCTTCACCTTCCTGGAGGTGAACACCCGCATGCAGGTCGAGCATCCCGTGACGGAGCTCACCACCGGCCTCGACCTGGTCAAGCTGCAAGTGCAGATCTCCCGCGGCCTGGTGCTCGACGGCGAGCCGCCGCCGTGCACGGGCCACGCCATCGAGGTGCGGCTCAACGCCGAGGACCCCGCCCGCGGCTTCGCCCCCGCACCGGGGGAAGTGGTGGCGTTCCGCGCCGCCAACGGCCCGGGGATCCGCGTCGATGCCGGTGTCGCCGAAGGCACCGTGGTCACGTCCGACTTCGATCCGATGCTCGCCAAGCTCATCGCCTGGGGGCGCGATCGCAACGAGGCGCTGGCGCGCGTCGAGCGCGCGCTGGCGGAAACGGTGGTGCTGCTGCGCGGTGGCGCCACCAACCGCTCGTTCCTCATGGGCTTGCTCGCGCACGAGGGCTTCCGCGAAGCGTCCATGGACAGCGGCTGGGTCGACCGCAACGCGGCGCTGATCCTGGAGCCGCCTGCGCGGCTCGCCGAGCTCGCGTTGATCCAAGCGGCGCTCGCCGTCTACGAGACCGAGCTGGCGCGCGAGCGCAAGGACTTCTACCGCGCCGCCGCGCGTGGCCGTCCGCGCGTCCGCGAGCAGATCGGCTACGTCGCCGATCTGCGCCTGCGCGGCCAGAGCTACAAGCTCGCGGTGCACCAGCTCGAGCCGAACCTGTATCGCGTCGCGGTGGGCGGACGCAGCCTCGAAGTCGCCGTCGAGCTGGCGAGCGGCTTCGAGCGCTGGCTGGTGTGCGCGGGGCGGCGCCATCGCGTCGTGTCGCTGGTGGACGACGACCATCTGCTCGTCGAAATCGAGGGCACGATGCACCACATCGCGCGCGACGACGCCGGCGTGGTGCGGGCGCCATCGCCGGCGGTGGTGCTCGAGGTCTCCGTCGAGGTGGGTCAGCGGGTACGCACCGGTGAGCGCCTCGCCGTTCTCGAGGCCATGAAGATGGAAGCTCCGGTGCTGGCACCCATGGCCGGCCGCGTGCGCCAGGTGATGGTGATCGCCAACATGCAGGTGAACGCGGGCACGCCGCTGGTCGTGCTCGAGCCCGTCGAGCGCGCGGAGACCGAGGAAACGCGTGGGCGACTGAGCTTCGAGCTGCTGCGCGCGGAGTCGGGTGGGAGCGCGGACCTCGCGACCCGCTGCCTCCGCAACCTCGACACGACACGACGGCTGATGCTCGGGTACGACGTCGATCCGTCGGAGGCGAAGCGACTCTCCACCGAGCGACCGCTGCTCTGCCGCGACGCGAGCGGCGGGATCGAGCGGCTGCTGGCGCGCGAGGACGAGATCCTGTCGATCTTCGCCGACCTGCGTTCCCTGTTCCGCCGGGAGCCGCCCAGCGAGCGCCCCGACGCGGCGGAGGCACCACGCAGCGAGGAATACCTCTTCACGTTCGTGCGCTCCCTCGACCGGGCGGGACGCGAGCTGCCGCCCGCGTTCCAGGAACGCCTGCGGCGAGCGCTCGCGCATTACGGGTGCACGTCGCTCGCGCCCGCGCCCGCCCTCGACGACGCGCTGGTGCGCGTCTTCAAGTCGCGCCAGCGGCTGGAGGCCCAGGCGCAGGTGGTGCTGCGCATCCTCGAGGAACGGCTCCATCGCATCACCGAGCTGCGGGCCTTCGCCGACGACGCCTTTCGCGGCGTCCTCGACGACCTGATCGCGGTCAGCCAGAGCGCGTCTCCTGCGGTCGCCGACGTCGCGCGCGAGGTGCGCTTCCGATTCTTCGACGAGCCGCTCTTCGAGGCGGCGCGCGCCCAGGTCTACGCCGAGATGGAAGATCACCTCGCGCGGCTGGTCGCCGAGCCCGCTGCCGCGGACCGCGCCGCGCGCATCGCCGCGCTGGTCCACTGCCCGCAGCCGCTGGTGGGCGTCTTCGCCAACCGACTCGCCGGTGCCGAGCTGCCGCTGCGCCAGCTGATGCTCGAGGTGCTGACGCTGCGCTACTACCGGATCCGCGACGTCGCACCAGTGCTCTGCTGCGACCGCGACGGCACGAGCATCGCGATCACCGCCTACCGCCACGAGGGAAAGCAGATCCACGCGGTGGCCACCCACGCCGAGTACACGGACTTCCCGCACGCCATCTCCCGCCTCGCGCCGATCCTCGCCGAGCTCCCCGCCGGCGAGGACGTGGTGATCGATCTCTACGGCTGGCGCTCCGCCGCGCTCCGGGACCCGGAGTCGACGGCCGCCGAGCTCACCGAGTGGATCGGAAAGCTCGCGCTCGATCGCCCGCTCCGGAGACTCGTCGTGGTGCTCGGCGGTCGAGGCGAGGGCCGCGGCCTCGCGAGCGTCCAGCACTTCACGTTCCGCCCTGGCGCGGACGGCTACGGCGAGGAGCGAGTCCATCGGGGCATGCACCCCATGATGGGCAAGCGCATGCAGCTCTGGCGGCTCGCGAACTTCGACATCGAGCGGCTGCCTTCGGTCGAGGACGTCTACCTGTTTCGCGGCGTGGCGCGCACGAACCCCAAGGACGAACGGCTCTTCGCCATCGCCGAGGTTCGCGACCTGACACCCGTCCGCGACGCGACGGGTCGCGTGACCCACCTTCCCTCCCTCGAGCGCATGCTCATGGAAGCGCTCGCCGGCATCCGCCGCTTCCAGGGGCAGCGCCCGCCACGCGAGCGGCTCTTCTGGAATCGCGTGCTGCTCTACGTTCGGCCGCTGCTCGATCTCTCCGTGGAGGATCTGAGCACCGTCGTGCACGCGCTCGCACCCGCCACCCAGGGCCTCGGACTGGAGCAGGTCGTGGTGCAGACGACCATTCCGGATCCGGTGACGCGCGAACCGCTCGATCGCGTGATCCGAATCTCGAACCCGCGTGGCGCCGGCTTGAGCATCACCACGGGGCCCGTGCCGCTGCGTCCGCTCCAGCCGCTCAGCGAGTACGACCAGAAGGTCGTGCGCATGCGCCAGCGCGGGCTTGCCTATCCCTACGAGGTGATCCGGATGCTGACGCCGCCACGCGATTCGGCGGCGGCGGAGCTGCCGCCCGGCGAGTTCACGGAGCACGACCTCGACGAGAGCGGCGAGCGCTTGGTCCCCGTCGAGCGGCAGCCCGGGCGGAACTCGGCGAACGTGGTGGTCGGTGTGATCCGCAACTTCACCGCCGAGTACCCGGAGGGCGTGACCCGGGTGATCGCACTCGGCGATCCCAGCAAAGCGATGGGCGCCGTCGCCGAGCCGGAATGCCGGCGCATCAATGCGGCGCTGGCGCTGGCGCGCGAGCTCGGCGTGCCGTTCGAGTGGTTCCCGATCTCCGCCGGCGCCAAGATTTCGATGGAAAGCGGCACGGAGAACATGGACTGGATCGCGCTCACGCTGCGCCGCCTGATCGAGTTCACGCAGGCCGGCGGCGAGGTGAACGTGGTCGTCAACGGCATCAACGTGGGCGCCCAGCCCTACTGGAATGCCGAGGCGACGATGCTGCTGCACACCCGCGGCATCCTGGTCATGACGCCGCAGGCGGCGATGGTGCTGACCGGCAAGCAGGCGCTCGACTACTCCGGCAGCGTCTCCGCCGAGGACAACTTCGGCATCGGCGGCTACGAGCGGATCATGGGGCCGAACGGCCAGGCCCAGTATTGGGCGCGCGACGTCGGGGAGGCGGCGCAGATCCTGCTGCGGCATTACCAGCACACCTACGTCGCCCCCGGCGAGCGATTCCCGCGCCGCGCGGCGACCCACGACCCACTCGATCGAGACGTGTGCGCGTCGCCGCATCCCCCCGTCGAAGGATCGCCGTTCGCGCGTGTCGGCGAGATCTTCGCCGCGGACAAGAACCCCGATCGCAAGCTGCCCTTCGACATCCGCAGCGTGATGCAGGCGGTGATCGACGCCGATCACCCGCCCCTCG
>CAYUSL010000127.1:0-14061 GCA_964447125.1 uncultured bacterium
GTCGAGCGCGCGCAGCTCGTTCGCGAGGGCGTCGATCTCGTCGCGTAGCCACAGCCGAAGATCGGTCGCCACCTGATCGTTGCGGCTGCGCGCAGTGTGGAGCTTGCCGCCCAGCGGGCCGAGCCGCTCGGTGAGCAACCGCTCGACCGCCATGTGGATGTCTTCGTCGCCTGGCGCGATCGAGGCGCGTCCCGAGAGCAGATCCGCTTCCACTTCGCGAAGGCCGTTGGCCAACGAGCGAGCCTCGCGTTGGCTCAAGAGCCCCGCTTTCGCCAGCACCTGCACGTGAGCGAGCGAGCCGCGAACGTCGTGCTGCAGAAGGCGATGGTCGTAGGACACCGAGGACGAGAAGGCGAGAACCTCGGCGTCGACGTCCTCGGCGAAGCGCTGTCCGCGCGCCTCACGCCCGCCCTCGGGGGCACGCGGCGCAGTCGTGCGTGCGAGCTTCTTTTTCGGCTTGCTCACGGTAGGTCTCGGGAAACGGTGGCGCGCCAAGACTACGGCACACCCCCAACCCCGCCAACCCCGCGTCGCATTCGACTTCCGTCGTACGACGAGAGGCGGCCGCACTCCACGAATGGCGCAGGTGGCCCCCGGTCCGTGGCTCGAACGCGAGTTCGATGGCGGCAGCCACGCCTGGGCTCTACCGTCATGCCCGCCCGCGACGCGTGATGCGGCCGGGCGGTCGGGCGCCGAGCGCCCTCATCGTAAGGAGACGAACCGAATGCAAGCTCTTCGCTTTCCGGCGCTGGCGATCGCCGCATTGATCTCAGGCGCCACGAGCGCCGGCGCGACCACGATCATCGGCACGCTCAACAATTTCGACACGATCTGCGACCAGCCGTCACGCTGCTACGGGTTCGAGATCGAGATCGAAGACTGCCACTCCACCGACGTCACGTACACCTACGACTGGAACCACTACGGCGCACCCGAGATCACCGAGGACAACTCGAATCCTGCGCACCCGCGGGTGTTCGTTCGCTACCACAGCCTGCGCGACGCCAACGGCAACTGGGGCGCCAACGGCACGTTCACGAACCAGGGGATTCCGTCGATCACGCCGCCCCAGGGGCACTCGTGTACCAACCCGGCGGTCAACGAAGGTTGTGAGCACTTCGGCGTCGGCTACTACGGCGCCACGACGAACGTCCACTACAACTGGCTGATCGTCGACGCGAACAACAATCTGGTGCCCACCGGCTCGCCGGTCAGCGTCAGCTCGCCGTCGTGGAACTACAACCCGCCGGCAGGCGGCCAACCTGCGCAGGTGGTCCCGGCGATCCCGGCCCCCGCCGAGCCGATCCCGCCCGCCAAGCAGTTTGGTGAGCCGAGCTTCGTCAAGGTGATCAAGACCACCACGCACAACGCCAACGACGTGGCGCTCGGCGACTTGATCTCGGACGATCGCGACGGCGACGGCGGCGCCGACTGGCAGAACGGGGAGCCGGCAGAGGTCGAGTCCGAGTTCTATCTGCTGCAGACCAACGACGGCGCCAACGGCGCCAAGCAGGAGCTCGTCGGTCAAGCCGACGACATGGGCGATGGATCGGAGACCGTGACCCGTCGCTACGAGTTCTACGGCTATGGCGCTGCCGCCAACACCATCGACGGAGAGACCGGCGAGGCGATGTGCGACGAGGTCCAGCCGACGACCAATCCCAACGACCCGCTCTATCTCCACGGCGTCGGCACGAACGTCGCCGTCACCGACGCCAACGGCGACACCTACTACGTGAACTGCGAGGCGCAGATCGTGGTGGGCAACTACATCGGCGCCCAGATGGCGGGCTTCGACGTCGCGGCGCCGCTCGGCCTCATCGATCACGTCCAGGACGGCGAGAGCGGCGTGGACTATCTGCCGCGAACGGTGGTGGTCGGCGGCAATCGGCCGTACACGATCGTGATCCAAAACGGCTCGCTGCCGCCGGGCTTGAGCCTGGGGAACTACACCGATCCGGATAGCGGCGAGGTGCTTCCGGGCGTCCTCCACGGTCAGCCGCTCGCGGGGGGCGACTTCACGTTCACGGTCCAGGCAACTGACGCCAGCAACACCGTCGCGTCGCAGACGTACACGCTCCACGTGGTCGGCGACCCGGGCGCTCAGGTCGAGCTCACGATCATCAAGGATGGAACCGGCGCCGGTACCGTCTCGGGAACAGGGCTCGATTGCGGTGACGTGTGCAGCGCGATGGTGAACGTCGGCACGGAGGTGTCGTTGGTCGCCACCCCCGACACCGCAGGAGGCAGCGGCTTCGGCGGATTCAGTGGACCCTGCGCCGGTACCGGCGTGTGCACGTTCACGATCACCGAAGCGACGACGGTCACCGCCACGTTCGTCCAGGGCGCGGTGCTGACGGTGTTGAAGAGCGGCACCGGCTCGGGCACCGTCAGCGGCGGGCCGATCGATTGCGGCGCGATCTGCGAGGGCGTGGTCGATCCGGGAACGGTGGTGACGCTGGTGGCGGTTGCCGATCCCGGTTCGTCCTTCACCGGATGGAGCGGCGGCGGTTGCGCTGGCACGGGCTCGTGCCAGGTCACCATGGACGCGGCCAAGACGGTGACGTCGACCTTCGACGTCGGCTCGTACACGCTCTCGGTGGCGAAGGCCGGTAGCGGTGCGGGCACGGTGACCAGCAGTCCCGCAGGCATCAACTGCGGCGCCGCCTGCTCGGTCGGATTCCCGGCGGCTTCGATCGTGACGCTGACCGCGAAGCCCGCGGCTGGCTCGACCTTCGGAGGCTGGAGCGGTGCCTGCACAGGCAGTGGTAGCTGCAGCGTGACCATGGATGCCGCGAAGAGCGTCACCGCGACCTTCAAGGGTGCCTGCGGTGCGATCGGCTCGGCAGACGCTGCCGCCGGCCTCTTCAGCGCGTTGCTCGCCGTGCCCGCGCTCTTCCGGCGCCGCCGGGCGCGGGCGACCGCGCGGGCCTGAACCGATTCGCTTCGCTTTCTCGGGGCCGGAACCTGCCGTTTCTCGGCAGGCTCCGGCCCTTCTTCTTTGGAGCGGGCCGGTGACGTCCCGAGCGGGAGTGGGTCCCGCAGCGCTCGAACGTCGCTTATGGTGTGCTCGGGAGGACGACCATGAACTCGGACGAGCAGAAGGCGATCCTGACGTTGGCGCTGATGGCGGCGTTCGCCGACGGCGGCAACGACGACACCGAACGCGAGGCACTCAAGGGCATCGCTGCGTCGTTGGCAGGCGAGGGGGCGACCTCACTTCCGGCGGCGTACCAGGACGTGCTGATGAAGCGCGTCACCCGCGCCGAAGCGGCGCGCGCGTTGACCAATCCCGAGACGCGCCAGCTCGCCTTCGAGATGGCGGTGTGCGTGTGCGACGCCGACGGTGTTCAATCCCCCGCGGAGCGCGCGTTTCTCGAGGAGCTGCGCGACGAGCTCGGCCTCGACGCTGGGCAGGCCAAGGAATTCGTGGCGCGCGCCGAAAGCCTCGCCGCGGCAGCGGAGGAGAGCGTTCCGGCTGCGGTTGCGCCAGGTGCTGCGGGCGCCGCAGCAGCCGCACCCGTGGCACGCCCGTCAGCGCCGGTGCTGGGTGCACCAAATGAAGCGGAAATCGATCAGCGCATCCTCTCCGCAGCGATCCGGAACGGTGCGCTCGAGCTCTTGCCCGAATCGCTGGCGACCATGGCGGTGATCCCGCTGCAGATGAAGCTGGTACACGAGATCGGCCGCGCCTACGGCTACGACCTCGAACGCGGCCAGCTCAAAGACTTGCTCGCGACGCTGGGCGTTGGGCTCACGTCGCAATACGTCGAGCAGGTGGGACGCAAGCTCCTCGGTGGCATTCTCGGTGCGGTCGGCGGCGGTCTGCTGCGCGGGCTCGGCAAGCAGGCCGTCAGCTCGGGGATGGGCTTCGCGAGTACTTACGCCCTCGGCCAAGTGGCGAAGCGCTACTACGCGGGAGGCCGCACGCTCTCGCCCGACATGCTGAAGGAGACCTTCCAGGCGATGCTCGCCGAGGCGAAAGGGCTCGAAGCCCGTCACCGCGGTGAGATGCAGGCTGCGGCCCAGAACCTCGATACGCGCCAGCTCGTCGACATGGTGCGCCGCGGCTGAGCCCGCCGCAGCACCGGCCGCTGGGATCCCGGTGAGCCTGGAGGCGTCGCGGTCCCTCGCGACGCGGAGGTTGCACCAGGCCCACCGAGGGACCGGTGGGCCTCCAGCAGGTCAGGAGCTCACTTCTTCTTGGCGCCTTCGAGCCGTGCGTCGCGGCGGGCGCGCTGGGCGAGGCGCAGCGCGTTGAGCCGGATGAATCCCGTCGCGTCCGCCTGGCGGTACACCGAATCCGCCTCGAACGTCGCCAAGGCCGCGTCGTAGAGCGAGACGGACGAGCGCCGCCCGACGACGCGGATGCTGCCTTTGTAGAGCTTCAGCCGCGCCTCGCCGGTCACACCCTTTTGACCCTCGTCCACCAACGCTTGCAGCGCGCGCCGCTCGGGCGCGAACCAAAAACCGTTGTAGACGAGCTGGGCGTAGCGCGGCATGAGCGCGTCGCGATCGCGCAGCACCTCGCGGTCGAGCGTCATCGATTCCACGGCGCGATGGGCGGCGAGCAGCACGCTTCCACCTGGGGTCTCGTACACGCCGCGTGAGCGGATGCCGACGTAGCGATTCTCCACCAGATCCACACGGCCCACGCCGTGGCGCCCGCCGATCTCGTTGAGCCGCGTGAGCAGCGCGGCGGGACCGAGCCGCTCGCCGTTCACGGCCACAGCGTTGCCATCCTCGAACTCCACCAGCACTTCCTCGGGCTGATCCGGTGCTTCCTCGGGCGGGACGGCGAGGACGTACGTCGAGCGCGGTGGCTCGGCCCACGGATCCTCCAGGATCCCGCCTTCGAAGCTGAGATGAAGGATGTTGCGGTCCATCGAGTACGGCTTGTCCTTGGTCACGGGCGTGGGGATGCCGTGTTTCTCGGCGTAGGCGATGAGGTCCGAGCGCGAACCGAAGTTCCACTCGCGCCACGGCGCCACCACTTCCAGGTCCGGTGCGAGGGCCGCGTAAGTGAGCTCGAAGCGCACCTGATCGTTGCCCTTGCCGGTGGAGCCGTGGGAGACCGCCTGCGCGCCTTCGCCGCGAGCCACGTCGACCTGATGGGCGGCGATGATCGGCCGCGCGATCGAGGTGCCGAGCAGGTACGAACCCTCGTAGACGCTGTTGGCGCGGATCATCGGGAAGATGAAGTCGCGCACGAACTCTTCGGTGAGATCGCGCACGATCGTCTTCGAGGCGCCGGTGCGCTCGGCCTTGTGGCGCGCCTCTTCGAGGTCCTCGCCTTGCCCGACGTCGGCGATGAACGCCACCACGTCGAAACCGCGCTCCTCGACCAACCACTTGAGGATCACCGAGGTGTCGAGACCACCGGAATACGCGAGCACCACTTTGCGCTTCATGAAGGACTCCTGGCCGGTGTGTCGGCCGGGCGCGTCGAGGGACCGACGCGCCTCCGAACGCGTACGATCGAGGCTCGGCGGCCCGCCGGTCCCTCGGCGGGCCGAGCGTCCGTTCAGCCCCCGGACCCCAGCTTCTTCTTCCACTCGGGCTCGGCGAGCAGGAACTCGAGCAACGCCTTCTGTGCGTGCAGCCGATTTTCGGCTTGATCGAAGACCACGGAGCGAGGGCCTTCGATCACCTCGTCGGTGATCTCCTCACCGCGATGGGCCGGCAGGCAGTGGAGCACCACCGCATCCGGTGAAGCATGCGAGACCAGTCGTGCGTCGAGCTGGTACGCCTGAAGTGCGCGCAGGCGTTCCTCACGCTCGGCCTCCTGGCCCATGCTCACCCACACATCGGTGCTGATGGCGTGGGCACCGCGCACCGCTTCCAGCGGATCGCGCGTGAGCACGATGCGCGAGCGTGCTTCGGCGTCGAGCTTGGCGAGCACCTCTTCGGCGGGTGCGTAGCCCGGCGGCGAGGCGATGCGGAACCGGAAGCCGAGCCGGGCGCTCGCCAGGATCCACGAGTGGGCGACGTTGTTGCCGTCGCCGACGTAGGCCGCCTCCAGCCCATCGAGGGTGCCGCGTTTCTCGAGGATCGTGAGCAGGTCGGCGAGGATCTGACAGGGGTGAAGCAGGTCCGAGAGCGCGTTGATCACCGGGATCGTCGACCACTCGGCGTATTCCTCGAGGATCGACTGCGAACCGGTGCGCAGCACGATCGCATCCACGTAACGCGACAAGACCCGCGCCGTGTCCTTGATCGGCTCACCGCGCCCGATCTGAGTGACGCCCGGAGTGAGAAACGTCGTGTGCGCGCCGAGGTCGTAGGCGCCGACCTCGAACGAGACGCGAGTACGCGTGGAGGACTTCTCGAAGAGAAGCCCGATGACTTTCCCTTCCAGGATCCGGCTGCGGTAGATGCCGGGTCCTTTCTTCATCTCCCGTGCCCGCTCGAGCAGAGCGAGGAGCTCGGTGCGCGACAGATCGAGAAGACTGAGCAGATGTCTGGGCATGGCGTTCAGAGCCCCAGGCTGACGAGTGCGGATTCGAGGGTCGTGAGCATTTCGCCGATCTCGGCTTCGGTCACGATGAGCGGCGGCAGGAAGCGCAACGTGCGCCCCTGGACGGCGTTGACGAGCACGCCGCGCTCGCGGCACGCATCGACGATGGGTGCTGCCTCGACCGCGAGGTCGGCACCCCAGATGAGCCCCATCCCGCGAATCTCGCGGATCACGTCGTGCCGAGCGGCGAGCGCGCGCAGGCTGTCGCTCATGACGGGCTCGAGATCCCGCGCGCGCTCGGGGAGCTTCTCGTCGACGAGTGTCTCGCAGGTCGCGAGTGCTGCGGCGCACGCCACCGGATTGCCGCCGAACGTCGAGCCGTGGGAGCCCTTGGTGAAGTGCTGTGCCACCGCTTCGGTGGCGAGGGTGGCGCCGATCGGGAGGCCCGAGCCCAACGATTTGGCGAGGGTCATCACGTCTGGCTTCACGTCGAAGCGCTCGTAGGCCCAGAGCGCGCCGGCACGGCCGAGGCCGCTTTGCACCTCGTCGAAGATGAGCGTGAGCCCGGCGTCGTCGGCGAGCTGGCGGACGCCAGCCAGGTAGCCCGCGGGCGGCACGTTCACGCCGCCTTCGCCTTGGATCGGCTCGATCAGGATCGCGGCGGTGGCAGGGCCGATGGCGAGCGCCAGCGCATCGAGATCGCCGTAGGGCACGTGGACGAAGCCAGGGATCAATGGCTCGAATCCGGCGTGCACTTTCTCTTGGCCCGTGGCGGTGAGGGTGGCGAAGGTGCGGCCGTGAAAGCTGTTGGTGGCCGTGATCACCTCGAAGCGTCCCGGCCCGTGCAGGTCGTTGGAACGCTTGCGCGCGAGCTTGAGCGCCGCTTCGTTGGCCTCGGCGCCGCTGTTCGAGAAGAAGGCGCGATCGGCGAACGAATGCTTCGTCAGCCACGTCGCCAGCTCAGCCTGCGGCACCGTGTGGTAGAGGTTCGACGCGTGCCACAGCGTTTCGAGCTGTTTCTTGGCTGCGGCCACGGGGCGCGGCGGGCAATGGCCGAGGTTGGCTACCGAGATGCCGGCGACGAAGTCGAGGTAGCGCTTCCCGTCGGCGTCCCAGACGTGCATCCCTTCGCCGCGTACGATCACCAGCGGCGAACGGGCGTAGTTGGGCGTGGTGTGGGCGGACATGAGCCGGCGCACCTCGTCCGAGCTCGGAACGGGGGATGACGGGTTGGTGTGAGCGTCGTTCACGGCGTGATCAACGTTCCGATCCCACGGTCGGTGAAGATCTCGAGCAGCACGGCGTGTGGCACGCGCCCGTCGATCACGTGCGCTTGGTGTACGCCGTCGACGAGCGCCGCGAGGAGCTTGGGGATCATGCCGCCCTTGGCGGTGCCCGCCGCGATCAGCGCGCGCGCTTCATCGGCGGTGAGGCTCTGGAGCTTCTTGCCCTCGGCGTCGCGCACTCCCTCGACGTCGGTGATGAGCATGAGCTTCTCGGCGCGCAGCGCCCGAGCCAGGGCGCTCGCGAACGTGTCGGCGTTGAGGTTGAGCGTTTCGCCGTCGTCGCTGCCGGCGACTGGTGCGATCACGGGGATGAACCCCGCCTCGTCGAGATGATCGATCACGCGCGGATCGACGGAGACGACCTCGCCCACTTGACCCATGTCGCGCAGGCCCGCCGAGGTCTGCTTGGGTGGTGCTTTTCGCGCGTGCACGAGACCGCCGTCCTTGCCCGAGAGCCCCACGGCGCGGCCGCCGACCGCCTGGATCTTCTGCACGATGGTGCGGTTCACGTGACCGACCAGCACCATTTCCACGACTTCCATCGCTTCGTGGCTGGTGACGCGCAGCCCGTCGACGAACTCGGACGCGATGCCGAGCTTCGCGAGCCATTCGTTGATCTGTGGGCCGCCGCCGTGGACCACCACCGGCCGGATGCCGACGTGTTGGAGCAGCACCAGGTCTTGAACGAATGCGTCCTTGAGCTCGGCGTGCACCATCGCCGCACCGCCGTACTTGATGACGACGGTCTTGCCCGTGAAGCGCTGGATGTAGGGCAGCGCCTCGATCAGGACCTGCGCTCGTTCGATCAATCGTTCCATGGCGTCGGCGGGTGGGTCGGGTGGAAGCGGGGCTCGTTGCGCCCGAGAGATCGCTCGCACTGCGCTCGAAACTAGAGGATGTAGCGGCTGAGGTCCGTGTCTTCGACGATGTCTTTCAGCCGATCGCGCACCATCGCTGCGTCGACACGCACGGTATCGCCCTTGCGCTCGGGTGCCTCGAACGAGATCTCCTCGAGCAGTCGCTCGATCACCGTGTGCAGGCGGCGCGCGCCGATGTTCTCGGTTTCGTCGTTGACGCGCGCGGCCGTTTCCGCGATTGCGCGAATCCCGTCCTCCGTGAACTCGAGCGTGAGCCCTTCCGTCGCGAGCAGCTCGACCGCGTGCCGGATCGGGGAAGCCTCCGACTCGGTGAGGATCTTCACGAACTCGTCCACGCCGAGGTCGTCGAGCTCGACGCGGATGGGAAGCCGCCCCTGGAGCTCCGGGATGAGGTCGGACGGCTTCGAGATGTGAAATGCGCCCGCGGCGATGAACAGGATGTGGTCGGTTCGAACCAGGCCGTAGCGGGTGTTGACCGTCGAGCCCTCGAGAATGGGCAGCAAGTCGCGCTGCACGCCTTCGCGCGACACGTCCGGCCCCACGTGTCCTTCGTTGCTGCCCGCCACCTTGTCGAGCTCGTCGACGAACACGATCCCCGACTGCTCCACCCGCTCGACCGCGATCCGCTTGACCGCCTCGGCGTCCACGAGTCGCCCGGCTTCCTCCTCCAAGAGCTGCTGACGCGCCTCGGCCACGGTGACCAGCCGCCGCTCGGTGCGCTTGGGGAAGATGCTGCCGAGGACGTTCTGCATCTGCACGTCCATCTCTTCCATGCCCTGCGGCGTCATGATCTCGACCTTCGGGAATGCGCGCACCGGCGCCTCGATCTCCACGGTGCGCTCGTCGAGAGCGCCGTCGCGCAAGAGCCGTCGCAGCCGGTCGCGCGTCGTTTCCTTCTCCCCGGGCTCCGCGGGGCGCGGCGGACCCGGCAGGAGCAGATCGAGTAACCGCTCGTCGACGCGCTCGGCGGCCTTGCCGCGGACTTTCTCCTCTTCCTCGGCGCGCACCTGATTGACCGCCTGGTGGACGAGGTCGCGGATCATCGACTCGACGTCGCGGCCGACGTAGCCCACTTCGGTGAACTTGGTGGCCTCGACCTTGAGGAAAGGCGCTTTGACCAGCCGCGCGATGCGTCGCGCGATCTCGGTCTTGCCGACGCCGGTGGGTCCGATCATCAAGATGTTCTTGGGCAGGATGTCCTGACCGATCGCCGGGGAGAGCTGGGCACGCCGCCAACGATCGCGCAACGCGATGGCCACGGCACGCTTCGCCGCCGCTTGCCCGACGATGTATTTGTCGAGCTCGGCAACGATGCGCCGTGGCGTGAGTTCGAGCTCGAGATCCACGGTGGTTCGCCCGTCGCTGGCGTCAGACCTCTTCCACCACGATCTCGTCGTTGGTGTAGAGGCAGATTTCGGATGCGATTCGGATCGCCTCGAAGGCGATCTTGGCGGGCTCGAGCTCGGTGTGCGCGAGCATCGCCCGCGCCGCCGCGAGCGCGTAGGGCGCGCCCGAGCCGACCGCCACCACGCCGTCTTCGGGCTCGATGACGTCACCGTTGCCGGAGATGAGCAGGCAATGGTCGGGGTCGGACACCACGATCATCGCTTCGAGACGGCGCAGGATGCGGTCCGTGCGCCAGTCCTTGGCGAGCTCGGCGGCGGCGCGCAACAGGTTTCCGTTCGCTGCTTCCAGGCGTTCCTCGAATTTGTCGAGGAGCGCGCCGGCGTCGGCCGCCGCGCCTGCGAATCCGGCCACCACCCGGTCGCCGTAGAGACGCCGCACTTTTCGCGCCGTGTGCTTCAGGATGGTGTCACCGAACGTGACTTGGCCGTCGCCGGCCATGGCGCTCTTGTCGCCGCGGCGGACGGCGACGATCGTGGTGCTGCGCCAGCGCGCTCGTTCGGCTCGAATCGTCATCGGTGCGTGCCCCAGAAAACGCCGACGAGCACCGTTCGCCAAACCCGGTGCTCGCGAGGACGATCGTTACGGGAGAGCGCTAGGAGTATCACACCGCCCCCCACCCCCCAAGATTGAGTGGATCGCTGGTGGCTCGCTCTCCTTGCACCGCTCGACAGGCGAGGCGTACCGTGAGCCTCCCCTCGCGAGCCGGGCGGAGTCGACGATGCAGGTCCGATGGTGGTCACTCGATTGCGCGATCGTCGCGTTTGCGATGGCGGGCTGCAACGCGACGTCGTTCTGGGTGCCGATCGGGAGCGCCTCCGATCGGTTCGCGATCTCGGGATTCGACCAAGACTCGACGGGATTCGTGGTGGTCGGCCAGAGCAGCGCGGTGTCGTCCGACCACCAGGAACGCTTGTACAAGCTCGACGGCTCCGGTCACACGTTGTGGGTGAAGAATCTCGTCGAGCTCGATCCGCGGGGCTTGGCCGACGGCAAGGTGCAGGCTTTGTCGGAAGGCGGCTACCTGGTGTGTGGGCGCGCGTCGGAGGGCTATCCCTCGCCCAACGAGCGATTGGTGCTGGCCAGGCTCGATTCGTCGGGCGAGCCGCTCTGGACCACCCACTTCGCCGAGAACGAGCTGTGGTTTCCGTCGTGCTCGTCCGTTCACGTCACGCCCGGCGGGTTCGCTTCGTTCTACTGGGGTTACAGCCTTCCGTCGCACGACAAGCATCCGCATTCGCTGTTGCGCACCGACGCCAGCGGGGCCCCGGTCGCGACCATCGAGCTCGAGCCCGATCTCGACGGCGGGATGAGCGGCTTCGTGACCTCTGATGGCGGGTTCGCTTAGGTGAAGACGGTCGAGTCGACCCAGCCACTCCCCTCTCCACCCGATCACGATCCCGTGCTGGTGAAGCTCGATCCGCTCGCTGCGCCGGTTTGGCAGCGGACGTACACCCGCGACCTTCTCGAAGAGGGCGCCGGCAGCATCCAGCAGACCAGTGACGGCGGATTCATCCTGGCCGGGCAAGACCTCCCGTACTACCCGGATCAGAACAACCAGGTGTGGGTGCGCAAGACCGATTCCGCCGGGAACGAGGAATGGGTCAACGACGTCGCGAACGACGTCCCGACCCAAGGCGGGTCCGCGGTCGTGAATGGCGCGAGGGGTTACGTCGTGCGCGCGACCCGCAACGGCGGAACCCACCAGGCCTTTCCCGAGCTGCTGGCGCTCGACTCCGCAGGCCAGGTGCAGTCGATGACGATCCGCGGCACACCCAACTGCCACGTCGATGGCTCAGGCCTGCAGCGAACAGCAGACGGCGGATTCTTGTTTCACGCCAGCACCTATCCGCCGTCGTCGAACTTTCCGCACTACCTCGTCAAGACCGATCCCGAGTTCAGCGTCGCTCCCCCCGCCGATTGCACGTGACCCGCGCTGCGCGCGGGTGCGGCTCAGGATGTCTTTCGCGCCCGCGGATGGGCGGCGTCGTATTCGCGTGCCAGCGTGCCAGCGTGCCGAGGCCCACGTGCGTGTAGCGCTGGGTCGTCGACAGGCTCGCGTGGCCGAGGAGCTCCTGGATCGAGCGGAGGTCTGCGCCGCCTTCCAGCAAGTGCGTTGCGAAGGTGTGGCGCAGCAGGTGGGGATGGACGTTCTTCTGGAGCGCGGCGTCGTCGCCCTGGAGCGCCGCCACGTCAGTGTTGTGTCTCTCGCGCCGGCAGCGGCGCACCGTATTGCAGCAGAAGTTCCAGGCTTTGGCTGTCCGATGGGTCGAGCTCGTACGCTCGCTTGGCCATTGCTACGCCGTCACTTACGCGCCCCTGTCTGAATCGGGCACGACTGGCCTCGCGCCACAGCGTCGCGTTCGACGCGATGGACCGCGCTTGCGTTTCGAGGACATCTGCAGCGTCGGCCTCCAGCCCTTGCGAACGAAGTTCGGCAACTAGATCCACGAGAATGACAGGCTGATCTGAGCGGATTTCGAGTGATCGGCGCCACACGTCGATCACGCGCTCGGCGTCGCCGCGATCTCTGTAGATGTAGCCGAGCTGAGCTAGGGCGTAGTAGTTGTCGCGAGTGACGTCGGAAGCGTGGCTCCAGAGTGCTTCATCCGACTGCCACAACTGCACTTGCGAATGCGCCCTTATGGCGAGCAATCCGACGACGATGACCGTGCAAGCGCGTAGGGCGGCCGTCAACGAACGCGGTGTCGTCCGGTGGAGGTGGGCGAGGCCGACCGCGGCACACACGGAAAGTCCGATTGCGGGAAGATAGGTGAAGCGATCGGCCCTTGCATGACGCCCAAACGTCACCAATCCAATCGTAGGTAATGATACGAGGACGAACCACCACCATCCGACGAATGCCCCAGGCGCGCGCTCGATGGCGCGTGTCGACAGCCCGCCGAGAATGACCAGCCCAACTGCACTGAGCACGACTTGCCATGTTGGGTAGTTTTCTGGCATCGGATAGAAAATCGCCAAGCCGAACGGGAACACCGTGGTGTGGAGATAGGCGATGTACGACACGAGCGCATTGGATAGCTGCAGCCATGGCGATAAAGAAATGCCTTGATACGATCCAGGTTCTTGCGCGAGGCGGGTGATTACGCCCGCCAGCAGGCTAATCGCAAACAGGGGTAGCTTTTCGCCGATGACGGAACCCATCTGCCGATAACCCCGTAGCCGCTTGAGGCGTCCAAGTGGCCAATAGTCCAGGAGGAGGAACACGACTGGCCAGGTCACCAGGATCTGTTTGCTCATGATGCCGAGCGTGAACGTCGACAATACGATGTAGTAGCGCCACCGCATGGGGCGAGCTGCGTACGACAGGTACGCGTGGAGTCCGAGCAAACCAAAGAAGCCAGACAGTACATCCTTGCGCTCTGCGATCCACACGACGGATTCCACTCGGAGGGGGTGGATCGCCCACAGCGCTGCGGCGAGCGTAGCTGCGCAGGCGTCTCTGGTAAGTCGCCGTAGGAAGGCGAGCAACAACCACGAGTTGGCAAGGTGCAGATAGAGATTGGTTAGGTGAAATCGGTGAGGCGTCAGATCGCCAAATGCGAAGTCGAGCCGATAGGATAATAGGGTGATAGGGAACCAGTTTCCGCCTATGATCGCCGTAAAAATCGAAGCGAAAGTGGACGAGGAAATGGGGGCCCGAACCAACGGATTATTGATTACATACCAAGGATCGTCATAGGCTAAAAATCCGTAGCCAACGGCTTCCTTAAATACGCATGCATTGACGAGTAAGAGTGCCAAGACGGCCGTCGTGCTTGGCGGGAGCTGCGACCGCAGGCGTGCCATCATCGGGACCCCCGCCGCGCCCGCGGATGGGCGGCGTCGTATTCGCGTGCCAGCGTGCCGAGGCCCACGTGTGTGTAGCGCTGGGTCGTCGACAGGCTCGCGTGGCCGAGGAGCTCCTGGATCGAGCGCAGGTCGGCGCCGCCTTCCAGCAAGTGCGTTGCGAAGGTATGGCGCAGCAGGTGGGGATGGACGTTTTTCTCGAGCGCGGCGTCGTCACGTGCAGTGT
>CAYUSL010000128.1:0-3715 GCA_964447125.1 uncultured bacterium
GACGTACTGCGCGAAGTCTGCACCCCAGTCGTGGCCGTCGCGGATGGTCGCGAGCAAGAAGGCACCGATCGCCAAGATCAGCGCCGCGAACGCGAGCCGAGCGCGCGGAAGCCCGGGGCGTAGCGTGCGATGTCCCACGGGCTCGGACCCCGTCGGGCGCGACTCCACCGACGCACGCTCGGGGGGCGGCACGAGCGCGCGGCTTCCGATCACGGGCCGAGCCGGAACACCAGCAGATCGCGCAAGATCGGCGTGTCGAGGGGCTCGCCGCCCACTTGGGTCGCGTCGAAGAACCAGCCGGTGACGAACGCGAAGCCGCGGGGGTCGAGCGCCACCGCCAGCCCGAGATCTTCACCCGAGCCGCCGAACGAGCGCGCCCAGCGCGTGACGCCGTCGGTGCCTGCGAGCCGGGCGACGAAGATGTCCTTGTCGCCGGCGCTCGCGAGCGGACCGCTACCGAAGTCGACGGTGCCACCGAAGAATCCAGTCACGACCACGTCACCGTCGCCTCGCGCCGCCAGGCTCAGGCCCTGGTCGTCGCTCGCGGCGCCGATGCTGCGCGCCCACAGCGGATCACCGGTGGCGCCGTCGAGCTTCGCGATCAGTACGTCCTCGGCCCCGGCGCTGGTGAGACGGGTGACGCCGAGGTCGTCGGTACCGTGGAAATAACCCGTGACGGCGACGTGGCCGTCCGCGGTACCGGCGACGCTCAGGCCCTGGTCGACGTCGCTCGAGCCGAAGCCGAGCGCCCAGATCACGTGCCCATCGCCGAGCCCCAACTTCGCCACGAACAGATCCTGGCGCCCATGGCTGTGAAGCTGGGTCGAGCCGAAGCTCGGGTCGTGTGTGAAGAAGCCGGTCAACAACAGATTGCCTGCGGTGTCGCTCGCCACCTCCAGGCCCTGGTCGTCGTCGTCGTCGCCGAAGTTCCGGGCCCAGATCGGGGTTCCATCGCTCTCGGCGAGCTTGAGCACCAGCACGTCGCGATTGCCGTTGCCGACCAGCTTGGCCCCGCCCACGCGCAGCTCACCGAGGAAGAAGCCGGTCAACACCGGCTGGCCGTCGTTGGCGATCGCGATCCCCATGCCCTGGTCGGACTGACCCGTGCCGAACGCCCGCGCCCACAACACTTGCCCACTTTCGCCCGCGAGCTTGAGCACGAAGATGTCGCGGGCGCCGTTGCTCGTGAGCGTGGTGGCGCCGAACGCGACGCGTGCCTGGAAATACCCGGTCACGTAGACGTCGCCTGCCGAGTCCACCGCCGCCGCGAGCCCGCGCTCGTCGCTCGGGCCACCGAACGACGTGGACCACAGGTGCTGACCGTCGCTGCCTCGGTACTTGGCGACGACCACGTCGTCACCACCGTGATTGGTGAGCAATCCGCCGCCGAAATCCGCCTGGGCGGAGTCGAAGTACCCCGTGGTGACGACGTCGCCGTCGCGATCGACGGCGCCGCCGAACCCGCGGTCCGTGGTCTCGCGACCGAAGCGCCGGGTCCACACCAAACCACCCGGGGAGACGAAGCGCACGTGCACGGTGCGCGGCTCGTCGACGGTCAGCGTGCAGCTCGACTCCGAGCTCACGCAGTCGCCGCTGAAGCCGGCGAACGTCGAGCCCGCGTTGGCCGCTGCTGCCAGCTCGACTCGGCTCCCTGGCTTCACGAAGACCGAGCAATCGTTCGCGCACGTCGCATCGACGGACGCGGCAGCAACCGAGCCGGCGCCGTCTCCGTCGAACCCCAGCGTGAGCTCGATCGCCGGCTGGAACGATGCCGTCACCGCGACGTCGCCGCCGAGCGTCAGCGTGCAGCGCGGGTCGTCGCCGCTGCAGGCGCCCGACCAGCCCGCGAAGTACTGGCCGCTAGCGGGAGTTGCGGTGAGCACGACCGTTGCTTGGGGATCGAACGAGGCGTCGCACACGTCGCCGCAATCGACGCCCCCTGGTTCCGATGCCACGCGGCCCGCACCGTCCCGCGTCACCGTGAGCCGCGGTCGGTCGGTTCCGCCGCCGCCGCAACCGATCACCGTCAGAGTGGCGAGCAGAAGCAGGAAACGGCTCGCTGCCACGCGCGGCGGTGATTCACGGCGTCCCCGGATCGAGGTCCGCGGCCATGGGTCGAAGCTGGGGCAAGGTCTGCGCATCGCGGTGCGTCTCTCGTGCATTCCGATTGGATTCACCTTCTCCTCCACTCTCACATTTGCCGCGATCGAGCAACAAGCCGCATCCGGCGCTCCCGTGGCACGACAGCTCGGCGGGTACGCCGTGCCGGGATAAGCTCGCGCGCGCCGGAGGTGAGGCCGGCTCGAGGCCGATGCGTGATTGGCGAGTGGATCCACAGTCACGTCGGCGTCACGCTGGCGATCACCGTCGGCGGCTACCTCATCACCGCGGTCTACGTGCCGCGGGTGCTGCTGCGCAAGAGCGAGCCAGGCGCCACACTCGCCTGGCTGATCGTCATCTTGCTCTTCCCGTACGCAGGATTGCTGCTCTACACGCTGCTCGGCTCGAGCCGAATCCAGCGGCGGCGTGCTGCTCGGCGCGAGGCAGACGAGCGGATCGAGCAGGCGCTCGATGGCCTCGTCGAGCCGATTCCCGGCGTGCCGGCCTCCGAGCCCCAGCCGCCGGAAGCGTGGATGGATGGCAGCCTGTTTCGGGTGGCGCGGAACCTCGGGATCGGCAGGGGTACGGCTGGCAACGAGGTGACGCTCTACGCCGACGGGCCGCAGGCCTTCACCGCCATGCTCGCGGCAATTCACGACGCGCGCCACCACGTTCATGTCGAGTTTTTCATCTTTCGCCACGATCGCACCGGTCGCCGCATGCTGGAGGCGTTGGTGGCCGCGGCGCGTCGGGGTGTCGAGGTGCGGTTGCTGGTGGACGCGATGGGGCTCGCCATGACGCGTACCCGCGTGTCGTTCTTCGATCCGCTCCGCGACGCCGGCGGCGAGTTCGTGCGCTTCCTGCCGCTCGGCTGGGTGCGTGGCTGGTCGTTCTTCAACTTGCGCAACCACCGCAAGCTGCTGGTGGTGGACGGCCAAGCGGCGTTCACCGGCGGCATGAACGTGGGCGACGAGTACGCGGGACGGCGGCGGCGCTTCACGCGCCCGTGGCGAGACATCCTGGTGCGTATCCGCGGCCCCGCGGCACGCGCGCTACAAGCCGTGTTCGCCCGCGACTGGCATTTCGCGCACGCCGAGAGCCTCGCCGAGCTGGCGTATTTCCCGGAGCCGCCGCTCGTGGGCGCCGACCTCGTTCAAGTGGTTCCGAGCGGACCCGACGATTCGCTGCTCAGGCTCCACCGCCAGACGCTGGCGCTCATCCAGGCGGCGCGCGAGCGGCTCTACATCCTCACACCGTATTTCATCCCCGATCCCGCGCTCGCAAGCGCGCTGGCGCTCGCGGCACTGCGCGGCGTGGACGTGCGCATCATGCTGCCACGGCGCTCCAACCATCTGCTGGTGAAGTGGGCCGGCCAGAGCTTCTACGAAGAGCTCCTCGAAACCGGCGTGGTCATCCACGAGTTCGACGAAGGCATGCTGCACGCGAAGGCGATCGTGGTGGACGGCGTGGTCACCAGCGTGGGGAGCGCGAACATGGACATCCGCAGCTTCCGGCTGAACTTCGAGCTCAACACGTTCGTGTACGGCGGTGCCTTCGCCTCGCAGATCGAGGAGGTCTTCGTGCAGCACGCGCTCGCGTCACGGCGCGTGGACCC
>CAYUSL010000128.1:3815-14032 GCA_964447125.1 uncultured bacterium
CCTCGGGAGCCTGGTGCGATGAGCGAAGCCGCCGTCGCCCTCACGGACTACGCGCTGGTCGCCGAATGCGGCGTCCTCGCCGCGCTGTTGGCGCGCATGGCGCCCGCGTCACGCGAGCGCACGCTCTGGCTCGGCTTCTTCGCCGCGACCGCCACCGCGGCGCTCGCCGGCGGAACCGTTCACGGGTTCTTTTCCGCGGCCCCCAGCCTCGTCGGCTCGGCGCTCTGGATCGCGACGATGCTCGCGATCGGCGTCACGGGCATCACGGTACTCGCGTTGGCCGCGGAGATCGGCTGGCCCGGCCCGGTGGCGCGGACGCTGGCGCGCTTCGGTGCGGTCGAGCTCGTCGTGTACACGGCGGTCGTGTTGTTCGGCACCCAGGCCTACTGGCTCGCCCTCGCGCAGTACGCGCCGTTCGGTGCGCTCTGGCTCGGGGTGATGGTGCGCGAGTGGCGTCGGCGACGCGATCGCGCCACCTTCGCCGGCGTCACCGGGCTGGTCACGAGCTTCGCCGCCGCCGCGGTGCAATACTTCGGCATCGCGATTCCCGCCATCGGCCTCGACCACAACAGCCTCTATCACGTGATCCAGGCCGCGGGGCTGGCGCTTTTGTTCCGCTGCGCCATCGGGCGACTGGTCCCGGCGCGAAAGGCATGATGTGCGACTGATCGCCACCACCGCACCGGGCCTCGAGCAGCTCCTGACCGACGAGCTCGGAGAGCTCGGCCTGGCGTCGTTGGAGACGAGTCCCGGCGCCGTCGCCTTCGACAGCGATTGGGCGGCGGCCGCTCGGGTGTTGGTGCGCTCGCGGATCGCGTCGCGGCTCTTGCTCTCGATCCGCCGCTTCGCCGCGCGCAGCGAGGCCATGCTCTACGACCAGACCCGGCGCGTGCCGTGGACGGAGCATCTGCGGCCCGGCGCGACCATCGCCGTCTTCGCCCACGGCACCACCACCGGCACCAGCTATCCACTCCGGTTCGCGGCCCTCAAGATCAAGGACGCGATCTGCGACGAGATGCGCAAGCTCACGGGCGAGCGGCCCGACGTGAGCCGTGCGCAGCCCGACGTGCGCATCGAGGCACTCTTCGCGGGCCGGCGCGCCGAGCTCTCGATCGATCTGGCTGGCGAGCCGTTGCATCGCCGCGGCTGGCGGCTCGCCGGCGGCGAGGCGCCGCTCAGAGAGAACCGTGCAGCTGCGCTGGTGCGGCTTGCGGCACCGAGCGCGGGCCGGACGTTCGTGGACCCCTTCTGCGGCAGCGGGACGATCGCCATCGAAGCCGCGCTGGTCGCGACGCGACGCGCTCCCGCGCTCGACCGGCCGATCGACGGGTTTGCCTGCACGCGGCTCTACCCCGAGTCGCGCGATGCGATCGCCGCCGAGCAAGCGCGCGCCGCGACCGAAGTGCTCGCGACACCGCTCTTCCCGATTCGCGCCTACGATCTCGCCGAGGACGTGCTTGCGGATGCGCGAGAGAACGCTGCCCGCGCGGGCGTGGCGCACGCGATCGCGTTCGCCCGTGCCGACGCACGCGAGCTCGAGATCGCCGACGCCGTCATCGTGGCCAATCCGCCTTACGGCGAACGGGTCGCGACGGTCTCCGAGGCCACGGCGCTCATCAGCGCCTTCACGCGCCAGCTCAAGCACCACGCCAAGGGCTCGCGCCTGGCGCTGGTGCTTCCTCAAGGACCGCTCGAGGCGAGCGTCGGCCTCAAGCCCGCGCGCCGAGTCGCGTTCTCGAACGGCCCGATCCCGTCACGATTTCTCGTGTACGAGCTCTATTGAGCGCGACCCGACTCGGCGCCGCCGCCAGGAGGAAGCCCTGAGCCCTTCCCGCAATCCGCCCGCTCAGCCCGCGGAGCGGGCGTTGGCCATCCGCTCGACTCGGTCGAGGATGCGCGGCGCTTCACTGCGCAACACGTAGCGCACCAGGAACCCGGGCGCATCGAAACGCGGCTTGAGCGTGGCCTGATAGGCCACTTCGGTCTTGCCAGGTTCGTCGCCGGTGCGGAACGTCCACGCGCCCGCGAGCTCGCCGAGATCGCCTTCCAGCGTGGAAAAGGTCACCCGCGAGTGGCCGTCCTGGACGAAGCGCCGGGTGATGTCGAGATCACCGGCCATCACCAAGTGGTACTTGAAGCGCACGTCCACCACGCCGTTTTCCCGACGCAGCACCTCGGCGGAGAAGATGTCGGGAATCATGTCCGCGTAGCGCTCGTAGTCGGTCACGACGCGGAAGACGTCGTCGACGGACGCGTCCAACACTTGTCGCACCTCGATCGAACGACCCGAGGGCGAGAGCACCTCGCGTCGGCCGTCAGCCGCGAGTTCCCGCGCGCCCACGACGCCGCCGCCTGGGCTTGCCCACAGGCCACCCAGGGCCAGGAGCACCAGCGCTGGACGACCCCAACGGCCCTTCGTTGCGTCCCGTTCCGCGATCATCGCGTGCCCTCCGCCTCAGCTCTGGAGGCTGCGCCCGGGCTCCAACGCAGTGGCCAGCGACTCGAATCCACCGGGGAGCTTGGTGTCGATCTCCTCACGAAGATCTTCGTAGGCCTGAGAGACTCGCTCGACGTAGCTGCGGGGCACGGTGCCCCCGCCGTTGAGGGTGCGGCTGATCGCAGCCGGCCCCCGGTTGTAGGCAGCGAGAGCATGCTCCAGGTCGTCGAATTGGTCCAGTAGTTCGGCCAGATAGAGCGTTCCAAGGCGAACGTTGGTCTCCGGCTCGAGAAGGGCCGCCGGGCCACGCCACGCGAGCCCGCGCTCGGCAGCGACCTCTCTTGCCGTCGCCGGCCGCACCTGCAGGAGCCCGAGCGCGCCGGCAGCGCTGCGGGCGCGCGTTCGATAACCGCTCTCGACCTCGATCAGCGCTACGATCAAGAGCGGATCGAGGTCGTGCTTGCGTGCCGTGGTGACGATCGTGTCGCCCACGCGCCGCGGGCGAGGCACACCTTCCTCGGCGAGGAGCGACGCGATCACATCGCGCATCTGTGAGGGCGACGTCGCCACGGGGAAGCCGCCGACGGCGCGGCCGGGTGCCTCGCACCAGGGCTCGAGCTCGACCGGAGGCACGCGCGCTTCGAAGGCCGCGAGCGACTCGGGCACCGTCACGGATCCCGGGGCTTGGGACGCGAGCACCGGCCCCGTCGCTGCAGCGAGAATCGCAGCGAGGACCAACGCTGCAGCACGACTTTCCCCACCGGCGGTGCATCGCCAGAGCGCGCGCGGCGTTCGGAGACGGTATGCGTGAGCCAACATGGGACGACGCTTGTGCCGCGGATCGCGGCGACGGGAAGGCAGGAGATCCGGCGGGTGGGCCACCCCGTGGGCTGGCTGGGGGTGGGGGGCCGTACCATCCAGCCTGACGTGCGAGAGGGGGCGACGTCAGGCATTCCGCCGGCTGCCTCGACTGCGCTCGTGCGAGACGAGCGCACTCGGCACAGCCTGATACCGCGCGGTTCCCGAACGAATGGGGAACCCGCCCCCGCGGGCACCGAGACCGAGCTCGGGCCCACGGAAGCGAAGAGAGCGAGGATCAGGCGCGCGCGCGGCGGCGGGCAGGAGCCGCCACCTTGCGGGTCTTCTGCAGCGCGTTCACGCGGCGGGCGAGCTCGCTCAGACGGTCGTCGAGCTGCTCGATCTGCGAGCGGGTCGGGATGTTGAGGATGCCGAGGGTGCGATCGATGCCCTCGTCCACACGGCGCTCGATCTCCTCACGGGTGCGGCGTGCGAACACCAGAACCTCGTCGACAGCCTTCTTCTGGCCTTCCGGGATGCGGCTCTCGACTTCCTCGACGAAGCGACGCGCGATCCGCTGGCTCTCTTCCTCGACGCGCGCGATGCGATCGCGAACGTTGGTGATTCCGTCCTTGACGATGTCGGTGACTGCCACCGCGCTCGCGGCTTCTGCTTTCCGTGCCATGTGAACCTCCTCGCCGGATCTTGGATCGCCTCCGACGTGGAGAGCGCAACTGCGATCCGGATCTTCGTGACGATCCCAACTTAACACGGTGCGTCATGATGTCAACGAAAATATGCCGCATTGCGTAATTTTCTTCTTATCAAATGATTTCAGCTATCTGCGCCGAGAGACGCAGAGCAAATCGGTCACGCCGCGGGGCGTGCTCGATCCCGAGCCCAAGCACGCAGCGCCGCGATCGGCTCACGCATGGTCACCGAGAGCGGAACCATCTCGCGAGCCGCCGCGACCAGATCCGAGGTCGCGAGCGCGCGCTCGCCGTCTGCGAAGGCTCGGTAAAGCGCCGAGACCACGACCTCCTCGATCTCTGCGCCGCTCATGCCGTCGGAGGCGCTCACCAGCGGATCGACGTCGAGCTTGGTCGGATCGCGATGACGCCGCTCGAGGTGGATCGTGAAGATCGCCCGGCGTGCGTCGGCATCCGGCAGATCGAGAAAGAAGATCTCGTCGAAGCGTCCCTTGCGCAAGAGCTCTGGCGGGAGCGAGTCGATCGCGTTGGCGGTGGCCACCACGAACACCGGTCGCGTCTTCTCCTGCATCCAGGTCAGGAACGTGGCGAACACTCGCCGCGTGGTCCCCGAGTCGAGGTCGCCGGATCCGCCGGCGCCGGCGAACGCCTTCTCGAGCTCGTCGAGCCACAGCACGCACGGCGCGAGCGATTCCGCGGTGCGGATCGAGCGGCGCATGTTCTCCTCACTGGCCCCCATGAACGAGCTCATCACGTTGCCGACGTCCATGCGCATGAGCGGCAGCTTCCAGTGACTCGCGATCGCCTTGGCGCTGAGGCTCTTGCCGCACCCCTGCACGCCCAGCAGTAAGAGCCCCCGCGGCTCGGGCAGCCCGAAGGCCCGCGCGCGCGCCGAAAAGCTGGCGCCGCGGCCATCGAGCCAGCTCTTGAGCTTCGCGAGACCGCCCACGTGCGCCAGCGTCTCGTCGAGCTCGTAGAACTCGAGCAACCCGCCCTTGCGGATGATCTGCTTCTTCTCGGCGAGGATCAGGTCGAGATCCTGCTCGTCGAGACGCAGACCCTCGACCACCGCCTTGCAGAAGATGCTCTCGGCTTCGTTCGCCGTGAGACCGAGCGCCGCCTGGATCATGCGCTCGCGCAGGTCGCCGCCGAGATCGATCTGGACCCGGCTGTCTCCGCGCACCCCTTCGAGCACCCCGTCCATGATCTCGGCCAGCTCGGTCGCGTCGGGCAGCGGCACGTCGAGCACCGTGATGTCCTTCTCGAGCTCGGGCGGGAGCTTGAGCACGGGACCGACGAGCACCAGCGTCTTGAAGGTGTGGCGCAGCTCGCGTGCCAGGTCCCGGAGCCGACGGACGACGCGCGGCTCTTCCAGGTGCGCGTGCAGGTCGAGGAACACGAAGAGTGCCCTGTCGGCCGATTCGCCCACCCGCGTGAGCGCCTCGGCGGGATCCACGTTGGCGTCGTTGCCGGTGCCGCCCGCCGTGAGCCCGTGGGTGGCCGTCCACACGAAGAGGCGCTTGCCGAGGCGGCCCGCCACTTCTTTCAGCAGCTTCTCGACCCGCCGCTCCTCGTGCGTGACCAGGTACAGGATGGGATAGCGAGCACGGACCAGCAGCTCGAGCTCGCGGCCGAGGCGGGCGGCGGCGGTGGTCATAGCTCGAGGAAGTGCGCGCGCTCGTTCGAGGGGGTGGGTTCGATCCCGTGCACGAAGAGGCCGCCGGTGGTGAGCAACGCGAAGCCGCCGCTCTCGTCCGCCGCGAGGTCGAGAGGTGTGCCGCTCACGCGAAATTGCGCGCGGAGGCTACCGTCCCATCCCTGACAGATCAAAAGCTGGCGATGGGCGCGCAGCAACCACGGAATGCCCTCGGTGTCGCAGCCGGCGCGCAGCACTCCCTGGGGCCGAGCGAGGACACCAGCAACGCCGCCTTCCCTCGTCAGCAGATGGAGGTTGCCGAGCCGATCGGCGACCGCCACGGCGTTCGGCCCTGCCCGTTCCGCGCTCACCACCGGAACCGCGATCGTGCCGCGGCCGAGCTCGTCGCCATCGATCGCGAGCCAGCGGAAAGCGCCGGTCGCGTCGATCAACAACACACATTCACCGAGGGCGACCAGCCGCACCGGCGCCACCGGCCCTTCGCTCTCGTCGAGCCGATGCGACGAACCGTCGGGCGCCACCCGTGTGACGGCGCCATCGCGTCGCACCCACCACAGTCGCCACGCGTCACCCCGCGCGGCAGCGGCGAGCTGCGCGAGACCGGTCACGTCGCCGGGAAGGCGTCGCTGGTTCGCCTCGCTCACGAGCACGAGCTCGCCTTGCGGCGTCGCAGCCACCAGCTCCGGAACCCCGGGAAGCGCTGCCAGGTGGGTCGCGAAGCAGGGTGTGACACGTGCCTCGCCATCGGCGCACCGCACCCACGCGACGCCGCGATCCACGATCACACCGAGCGCCGTGCCATCGGCGGTCGCGACGCATTCGCCAACACCGCCGCCGAGCGCCGCGGTTACGCGCCACTCGGTGCCGTGCGCGCTGCCCACGGCGATTCGGCCCTCGGGGTGGAGCAGCACGATCGCCCGCGCTGCACTCGCCAGGCGCACGTGACGGAAGCCACCGGGCGCAGGCTCGGGTATCGGCGTCAGCGCTTCCGCACCGGACGGCGGCGCGGCTGTTCCGGTGAGATCGAGGGCGCGGTGCTCGGTGGCCCCGCGATCCAGCACCGCGAGCTGGTGGATTGCACCATTGCCAGCGAGACACCAGATCCGACGCGCGTCGGCGCTCATGCGCACCTGCGACGTGCCCGGCGGGGCGTCGCATTGCCACAGCACCCGCGCGCCCGAATCGAGCAGCACCAGGCGATCGTCGAAGGTGGCGGCCACCAAGCGATCACCGGCGGCGTCCGCGGCTGCGTCGCGCAGCGCTCGGTCGATCGCGTAGGTTTCGAGCGACCCGCCGCCCAGATCCCACGCCAGCACTCCGTCCACCGGTGACAGGATGAGGGCGCGCTCGCCGTCCTCCTCGATCCAGGCTCGCGCCACGTCGGAGCGGATGAACGTGCGCCGCACTCGCCCTCCCGATTCGTCGATTGCGCTCAGATGCCCGCGCCGACTGGCGGCAATCGCGACGTCGATCTCGCTCGCGGCAGCGAGGAAGTCCACGGGATGCTCGACGTTCGCCCTGCGCATCTGCTGGCCTTGCGCATCGAGCTGCCGCACCTCTCCGAATCGATCGGCGACCCAGATCCGCGCGCCGCCGACGGCCAGCGTCACGGCGCTCGTCGCCGTGCCGACGTCGATCTGCGCCAGGCGCTCGCCAGTCGAGCCAGCGAGCGTGGTGAGCACACCGGATACGGACAGGAACCCCACCAGCGCGCCGTCGGGCGCCACGTGGACGCAGCTCGTGCCGGGCTCGACGCTGCGAGACCAGAGTGCGGCGCCGTCGGGCCCGAGGCAGGTGATCCCTTGGCCGTGACGCACGATGGCGGTGGCCGCGAACGCAGCCACGTGAAGCTCGGTGACGGTCGAGCCGCATTCCCAGACCCACGCCTCCCGGATCCCGCCCACCTCGCGGAGCGCCGCTGGCTCGTCGGGACGCGGTCGTGCCGGCGTAGGGCGCGGCGCAGGTGCTCGAAGGCCCATCGCTGCCGCCGACCGCGGCTCGTCGTTCACCGCGCGGCGCAGCGAGCGATGACGGAGCAAGCCGAGGCGTTCGAGTAGCGCCAGGGCTTGTCCCGACGCCCGGCCACCCGCACCGACTCGCCGCGCGAGCTGCACGGGATCACTGGCGAGATCGAGGAGCAATGCAGCTTCGCGAACCACCCCGTAACGGGGTGCAGGCGCGACGCGGAACGCGAGCCGCACCGCGCCGGTGAACGCGGCGCCGAGCCATCCGATCCAGCGCAGCGGGCCAGCTTTCGCCGGGCTCTCGCCTCGGCTGTCGCCCAGGAGCCCGAGCACCAGGGCTTGCGCGGCGAACACCGCGCACATCACGACGCGCCTGCCGCGCGGGCCGACGCCGAGCCGCACCTCGGCGATTCCCGCGACGATGCCCGCCGCCGCAGCGAAACCCGCGCCGAAGAGCAGCAAGCTGCCGAACGCCACCCAGCGGCCTGCCCCGACCTCGAGGCGATGGTCGACGAGTGCTGCGCGCACCGCCGCGAGCGACTCTTCGCTCGGTTCGCGGTGCGCGTCCACGGTGATCGACGGCGGGGGAAGCGCGTCAGCGCGCCGCCCCGACACGCACCACGTCCGCTGCTCCGAGACTCAGCCTCAGCCCACCGGGGCTTCCGGGTGCCGCCGTCGCGGGTCCCGCGGCAACCCAGCGCGAGCCCTCGAAGCGACCGCGCTCGACGCGCCCACTGGGTGGGCTCGCGATCGAGACGGTGACGTGCCTGCCGACCAGTACCAGCGCGCCATCGCCGTCGCGGACCGCGAGCAGCGCTCCGTCACCCTCGGTGTCCACGTTGAGCGCGATCCCTCCCGGCGCGAGGCTGCGCCCCCGTGCCGCGCCCTCGCTCATGAACCACGCGAGCCGGTTCGAGCCCTGTGCGCGCACGATGGGCGCCATCGCCGCATCGAGGGCGCGATAGACGTCGCGCAGGCGCGCGCCGCTGTCGGTGATCTGGCCGCTCTTGGCGTTCGCGAGGGGCTCGTAGCCTTTCATGCTGCCGGTGGTGATCGCCCACACGTCCATCCCGATGCCTGGCACCTGCCCCAAGAGGGGGAAGACCAGCAGGTAAGGACGAAAGTACGCGTCGTTGTTGGTCTCGGGGATGAACGAGAGGTTGCGGCCGCGGTGATAGCGGTCGAGCTGCTTCAGGTAGTTGTCGCGGAACGCCACGTAATCGCGATCGGCGATGTGAAAGCCCAAGCTCGCCTTGCCGTAGAGATCCGGGCCGACGAAGTCGATCTCCGGGATGCGATCGAGGAACTCGAAGGGTTTCGCGCCCTGCAAACCCTCCCAAAAGTTCATGAAGCTCGGTACGGGATGCATGCGTTTCTGGATCCGCGCCAGGGCCTGGACGTGCGCCACCAGCTTGTCGGTGAGAACCGCCTCGGAGTACGGGACGTGCGTCTCCGGCAGCACGCCCACCTCGTTCAGGATCTGCCACGCGATCACCCGCCCGTCCCGGTCTTCGGCCACCACCATCTCGAGGAGCTTGGCGAAGGCGCGGCTCTCGCGGTCGAGGGTGGCGGGGTGGTTGGGCTCGAGCGGGTTTTCGGCGCGCGTGGAGGAACCGCTCACGCGCGGATAGGTGCTCGGGTCGGAGGTGACGTAGGTCGGTACGATCTCGAGGCCGGTCGGCGAGCCCGTCTTGCCGACCACGTTCGAGCCGAACCAGAGCAGCACCAAGTCGAGATCGTTGGCGCGGGCCTGCTCGAGAACCCAGCGCACGTAGTCGGCGGTGTAGCGATCGCGCTCCGGCTCCACGCGCACCCACGGGATCGGAATCTCGATGGTGTTGGCACCCAGCTCGTGGGCGAACCGGAACTGGCGCGCGGCGTTCTCGGAGGGATTGCTGATTGCCCACGCGTCCGCCTGGACGGCGAGGATCAGGTGCGGCTCGCCGCGCACCTCGAGGTAGCGGCGCGCGCCCTCACTCACGATCCGCGAGCGCACGGACGCGGGACGAGTCGTCGCTGGGACGACCGGGCTGCTCCCGGTGCTCGACTCGGGATCGCGGCCCGGCGCTGGCGCGCCGGTGGCCGCTGCCGAACGCTGTTCCTCGCGCTGACGCTTGATCTCTGCGAGCTTCTTCAAGCACCCGGCGGAGCCCAGCACCACGATCGCGGTGAGCGCGAACGTGACGAGTGCGCTCACCGAGCGCGGCGCGGGAATCCCGCGCCCGTGCTCCCGCGCAGAACCCCGCATCGTCATGTGCCCGAGTCCTTCTGGGCGGGCCTCGCCGTCAGGCCTTCTTCGCCGCTTGCGTCCCGAAGCGGTCCCGCCACCACATCGCGATGGGGCTGGCGATGAAGATCGACGACCACGTGCCGGTGATCACACCCACGATCATCGCGAAGCTGAAGTCGCGCAGCACGCCGCCGCCGAAGAAGAAGAGTGCGATCGACGAGAGCAGCACCGTGAGCGAGGTGAGGACCGTTCGGCTCAGGGTCTCGTTCACGCTCAGGTTCACGATTTCCGGAAACGCGAGCTTGCGACGCCGCCCCAGGTTCTCACGGATGCGGTCGAACAAGATGACCGTGTCGTTCATCGAGAAGCCCACGATGGTGAGCAGCGCCGCGACGATCGGTAGGTTGATCTCGCGATTCGA
>CAYUSL010000129.1:0-13954 GCA_964447125.1 uncultured bacterium
GACCAGCGCCACGGCACTTCCGACCTTCCGAATGTGATGTCGAATCATGTTCCCCTCGGCTGAATGTGAAACGGCGAACGCGTACGTGTGCCGCTGCTCTACCCCGCTCGATTCCCGCGAGTCAAGGCAGTTTCCGCGCATTCGTGCATTGTTTGACGATCATCGACAATCCCCGTTCGCACTCACGGAGGCCCGAGGTTGGACATCGACGAGCCAAACCCGGCGAAGCCGGTGAGCAGCGCGCCGAGGCCTGCCTGAGTCGCGGCCGGCGACGCTGGCACGCCGGGCGCGTACGGCGCCGGCCGGGTGTCGCCGAGCTTGCCGCCAGGCGCTGCGTTGCCGATCGGCGGCGTGCCACCAACTCCGGACGACGGTGCAGGCGCTGCGCCGCCCTTGCCCGGCGAAGGCCATGGGCTGCGCTGGGTGGGCGGCACGCCTGGCGATGTCGAGCCCATCGGATCCGCGCCGGGCGACGTCTTGCCGTACGGATCGACACCGGGGGCGGTCTTTCCGAGCGGGTCGACACCGGGCGCGGTGGCGTCTGACGCACCACCGATCGGCGACGTCCGGCCGAGCGGGTCGACGCCCGGCGACGTGCGCCCGTACGGATCGATTCCCGGCGCGGAAGGCGAGGGCGGCATCGAGCCACCCGTGCGCGGGCTACCGGGAAGCTCCGGCGGGAAGCCGGGCTGGCCCGCCTTTCGCCAGGCGTCGGTGTAGTCCCAGCGCGCATCACCGGCGTCCTTCCACGCCTTCATGGCGTCGCGGCGCGCATCCTCGGTCCCCTCGCGTTTGAAGCGATCGATCGCCGCTTGCTCGCGGGCAGCCGCCTCTTGTGCAGCACGGCGCGCGTTGTCCACCGCCGCAGCCGGATCGCCAGCACCCGCTCCACCGCCGGGACGACCCGCGGACGGTGCGCCCGGGTGGGTGTCGCCGAGCGGATCCACGCCGCCCGGACGACCCGCTCGCGCTCCTGCCGGTGCCTCCGGCATCGTCGAGGCCGCGGGCGACTTGGGCGAAGCGCCAGCGCCGGCTCCGGGACGCGTCGACGCCATCGGCGATGTGGGGCTCGCGCCGCCGCGCGGCAGCGGCTGAGTCCGCGAGCCACCGCCCTCGCCGAACGGCGTACCACCGCCGGCTCCCGGACGCGCGCCACCGCGCCCGGCACCCGCAGCGCCTTCCTCTGCGGCTGCCGCGCCGCGGCCCGCAGCGGCACCGCTCGCGCCGCGCCCGCGCGAGATCAGGCCCATCGTGATGAGTGACCGACCCGCTCCCCACAACGAGCCGATCAAACACGCCCGCGCCGCGGCGTGGGCGGCCTTGGTGTTTCCCATCGGCGCGGTCTCGAGCATGCAGATCGCCTGATTGATCGTGAACTCGAACAGGAACACGAACATGTACTCGACCATCGCCTGGCCCCACCCGTTGGGGCCGATACCGACGGTGGTACCGGTGTGCGGGTCGATCCGCCACCAGCCAGCGACGTCCGTGGTGGGCGCGAGGGGCGCAGGAACGACGACCACCTGCCCGACGGCCAGCTCGGCGCCGAGGCGCGTCGCGAGATCGGCCGAGAAACCGAGCGAAGCGAGCTTGCGCTCGTCGCCGGGACGAAGCGCGATCCAGCCCGCGCTCCCGCTCGTCGCCGCCGCGCCGAATGCCTGGGCTGGCCCCCTGGCGGCGCCATCGCCAACGAGTGCCGCGGACTCGGCGTTGGTGTCGGCAACCCCTTGGCTGAGTCGCACGCCGCGCGCGTCGCGCTCGCCGGGATCGACACCGACGTCGTTGGCGATCACGTCGATCGACACGCGCGGATGGAAATCACCGCGCGCATCCGCCACCAGCTCGGCGTGCTGCGCGAACACGTTGGGACGATCGACGAACACCCGATCCGCGACCGGGCTCGCCTCGAAGCGCAATCGCGCGAAGCCGAGAAGCGGACCTGGCAGCGGCTTCATCTTGGTGAAGGTCTCGGTGTAGTTGGGCGCGTTCTTCGCGAACGGATCGCGCGCCAGATCGCTCAGCAGCTCCTTGTTGGCGAGGAGCGCCTCGGCACCCAAATGCGCCACGTACTCGCGTGCGAGCGCGCACGGCGTGACCAGGAGCTCGGTCTCGGCGAGCTGGGCAGTGGAGCGCGCCAGCGCTTTGGCTTCGCTCATCTCGAACGGGATCGCGCCGCCCGCGCCGCGCCGCGCCGGCCCCAGCACATCGAAGAGCTCGCGGCGCACCGTCCGATCGGGGATGCCGGGCGCGCGGATCACCACGTCGATCCACTCTGCGGTGAGCTCGCCCTCCGGGTTGGGTGCGCGCGCGTCCGGGCTCGCGGGCTTGGGCGCTGCCGCGGGCTCGCCCGGCGGCGGCGCGGCGAACGCATCCGCCGCCTTGCCCGCGATCCCGGCAGCGGGGATGCCGAGAGCGGCGAAGGGGTTACGCGGCGTGGGCTTGTCGTTCACGACACCCGAGTCGCGGATGCTCTGCGACGCAAAGGGCGTGTCGCCGATCATCAGCACCGGAATCCACTCGCGCTGCGTGAGTACCGCCGCCTTTAGCCGGACCTGGACGTCGTCGGGCGTCACCGCTGGCCAGTCCTGGGGCCAAATCGTCGGCAGATGACGCAGCAAGATCCGCTGGCCGAGCGCTTCGTGGGCGGCGAGCGATCGCTCGGAAACCACGTGCTCGGTGACGTGGCCGTCCCTCCACTGCTCGGCGACGATCCGAAGCGTGACGGTGTGAACGAGCCCGGCGGGGATCGCGTCGAGCGCCACGGACGCGATCGCCGGCGCGAGCGCGCTGCCCGTCTTTCCATCGGGCGCGAGCAGATCCAGATCGCTCCACTTGCCGCCGCTTCGAAGCTGCACCCACCAATGGTCGGCGAGCGATTCGGCGGCGCCGACCAGATTCGAGTCGTCGGGTGGCGCGGCGCCGAGGACCGCGCTGAGGCGTGCTGCTTGGTCTTCGACGGAGGTGGACGTCGCGATCGTCGTGTTCTCGGAATCGCGTGCCGCGGCGTCGAGGACGGTGCCGATCGCCGCGGGATCGAGGGAGTACTGAAGCGCCACCGCTCGTGCGTCGACCGAGCCACTCGCGGGTGGCGTGACTGCGGCTACGGCACTCGCGCCACGCCCTTCCAGCACGAGTCCCTCCACGACGGCGCGGGCGCGCTCCATCGGCAGCTCGGCACGGGCGAGCCGCACCTCCTCGCCAGCTCGCGTGAGCAGCGTCGCGAGCAGCACCGCGCGATCGAGGCTCGAACCCACGCGATCGCTGAGCACTCCCGCGGCCCCGCGCAGCAAGCCGCGATACGGCACCCAGCGCGTCTCCCTTCGCACCCACTCGAAGAGCGCCTCGGGCTCGACACCGACCGTGTTCACCACGAACTGCGGATCGAAGCGGTCGCGGTCGAGGGCGCGATCACCGTCCTCGACGGCGGTCAGGCTGCGCGCGAGCGTGGTGGCAAAGCGCGCCGCGCGCTCCTCGTCGCTTGCCGGCGCCGCGAGCGACACGGCGGGAAGCCCGCTCGACGCATAGCCGAACCACGCGGTGAAGAGCGCGATCGCCGTACCGCGAGCGCGTCGAAGCGGCTTGCTCATGGATCGACCTCGATCGCCTTCACCCGCCGGAGGCGGTGGGTAGCGTGAGCTCGGTGGATTGCTTGGGCTCGACCACGACGGACTCGAAGACCGCGCCCGATGGCGGAGCGCCACCGCCACTGCCGGCCGTTCCCACCTCGACGCGATAGCGCCCAGCAGGCACGGTCACGCGTTCGCCGTCGACGGCGCCACTCGCGACCTCGGTGCCGTTCTCGGCCAACACCCGAAACGGCACCTTCACGGCGGTGCGCACCGCAGCTTCGAGCTCGCGCGCGTTCGCTGCGGCGAAATAGCGTCCCCGTCCTTCGCGCGCCCACTCCGCGAAGGTCTTGGCGATCTGCGCTTCCACCACCGCGAAGCCGACGATGTCGACGCGCACGTCCACACTGGCACCGGCCAGCGCCTGGATCTCGGCGCGCGGGTCGCCGCCGCAAGTCTCCTCACCGTCGGTCACCAGCACCACCGTGCGCGGGCCGTGGGCGTCCTTCAGGTCCACGGCCACTTGGGCGAGGGCCGCGGCGATCGGCGTACGCGCCAGGTTCTGTGGCTGAATCGCGGCGATGCGCTTCACCAGCGCGGGCGCGTCCAGAGGTGCGAGCGGTACCGCGAGGCGGGTCTCGCACGAGCCCGGCCGATCGTCGCCGAACACCCGAAGCGCGAGCGGCGTCCCGCGCGGGAGCTCGCGGGTCGCCAGATCGCCGAGCACCGTGCGCGCGATCTCGATGCGGCGTTTTCCTTCCAGGCGGCTCAACATGCTGCCCGAGGCGTCGAGGATGAGCTCGATGGCACCACCGCGTGCGTCGTCGGCCATGGCACTCTCCGACGTCGCAGCAGACACCCGCGCCGATCGCACCACGATCGTCCCCGGCTCGGGAGGAGCCGCGCGCCGCGCCTCGGCGACGAGCTGGTAACGCGCGGGACGGCGTAGCCACGCGGCCACGCGCTCGAACGAGGTGTCCATCTCGGCTTGGCTGCGCGCCGACACGTAGCAGCCGCCGTTCACCGCGGCGAGGTCCTGAAGAAGCTGCTTCTCGCGCAGCGGATCGGCGTCGGCACCGATGTGCGACGCGAACACCCGTGGTCGCACAGCACCCACCGTCGCCCATGCCGCTTCCTGTTCCAGGTAGCCGGTGGTCGCGGCGTCGGTGAGCACGAGCAGCGCGCGCGAGCCGCCCCGCTCACCGAGCGCCCGCGACGCCTCGGTGACGGTCGCTTCCAGGTCGCTGGACGGGTTCTCGGTGTCGGCCTTGGCGAGTGCCGCAAGCAGCGCGAACGGCTGATCGCTCCACGCGTCCATCAGGAACGGACGGCCGAACGGCAGGAAGTTCACGGCCTCGATGCCGGGCTTCACGCCGGACGCGAACGACTGCAAGCCGCGCAAGATCACGTCGGTGTAGCCAGCGAGGCTCAGGCTGGTGTCGTACGCGATCGCCACCGAGCGCTCGGGCTCGGCGACGTGGATCCAGTAACGCTCTCCCGCCTCGACGTCGGCTTCCAGGGCGGTGAGCGTTGGCCCAGCCCAAGACGCGCGCAGTGCGAGTGCCTTCCCGTCCGCGTTCTCGATTCGCGCGTCGACGTCCACGGTGGGTGTCCCGGTGAGGCGCAACGTGAGGGTGTTGGCCCCCGCAGGAATCGCGACGCGATACCAGCCGTCGCGCTCGCCCACGAGCGCCTCGCCCGCCACCGCCTCGCCGAGCGCCAGCTCGCGCGCCCGCTCGCGGCTCGTCGCTTCGCCGGGGGCGAGAGCCACGGCCTTGGGGATCGGCGCGGCGAGCGCCTCGGCGATCGCCTCGCGACCGAGATGGCCCCACTCGCCCAGGATCGAGCGGTACACGCCGTCGCTCGCGCTCTCCAGGACGCGCAGCGCCACGGGGTAGCGATAGGTGCCCTTCTTTCCCACCGGCGCGCGCGCCGCGAGCTTCACGAACCGGGCCCATTCGGGTGCCGCGAAACGGAACGTGGCCACGCCCTTGGCGTCGCGGTCGAGAACGAAGGCGCCAGCGTTCTTCCACGGGCCGAGCGGGCTTTCGGTGCTGACGCTCACGTCGAACGCGGTGAAACGCAGGTCGGTCGAGCCGTCGGTCGATTCGACCCATTCGAGTGCAGCGAGCCGCGCAGCGCGGTCCTCGTGAAAACCGATCACCAGCTCGGGCCGCGCATTCGCGTCGAGCTCGACCACGGCCGGATGACCGCCAGCCTCGAACAAGCTCTCGGCCACGTCCGGTGCGCGCCCCAGGGTTGGCGTGGCAGCCACCACATGACCGCCGCGGCTCCGCTCTGCGATGTCGAGGCTCACTCCCGCCGGCTCGCCGGGTGGCGCCACCACCTTCCATTCGCCGAGGCCGACCTTCCACTCGCCGAGACCGAGCGCCGCTGGACCCACCTCGCCGCGCGCACGGGCCTGGTTCGAGAGCCAACGAAGTCGCGCAGCGCGGGCGAGGCGCGGCCGATCGAGCACGAAAGCCTGCTCGCCGGAACGCGAGCTCAGCGTGCTCGCGAGCACGCGCTCGAAATGACGCCCATCTTCGGCCAGCCAGACCTCGAAATCGCGCAGACGCTCGGCGCTGGTGAGACCGCCTTGGGTCTCCGCATTCAGGATCACCCCCGCCACCGGCCACGCTCGGTCACCGGCGAACGCGACGGTGGTGTCGAAGGGCAGCGCCGATGCAGCGCGGGCGAATCCCGGGGTGGAGGTCAGCTCGTCGAACAGCCACGCCTGCTGCCGAGTGCTGCCGTCGTCGTCGCGCTCGCCAGCGACGACCGTCGAGCCGAGCGCCGCCCACGCCAGGTTCCAACCGCCGAGAAGCTCGGGCGGCAGAGGCGCGAAACGGTGATCCGCGACGGATGCGGCGTCGGCAGTGACGGCGAGCTTCGCGACGGCGCTACGGCGAGCGCCGTCGGCGGTGGCTGCACGCACGGCGATCTGTGCTGTCTCGTCGACGAGCGCGTCGGGTTCGATCTCGATCGCCACGGGCACTCGCTCGGTCGCGTTCGGCGCCAGTCGCACGGCGGTGCGCGCCAACGTCGGGTGGAGCGCCGGCTGGCTCGCGGTGGAGGCGAGCGTGAGGTCGAGGGGGCGCACCGTGCCGTTGACCAGTGTGAGCGTGCCGCCGAGCGTCTGCGCCCGCACCCAGTGGGCCGCCACGGCAGCGGGCGCGTCGAGCGCCAAGCTCGCGCGCAAACCGCTCGAGTCGGCCTCGGCGACAGGCGCAGGCCCAGGATCGAAGCGCAACGCCACCGTGTACGGCCCGTCGCCGCGCACGGCGAGCTCGACGGCGCGCTCGGCGGGGATCGAGGCCGTGAGCGCGCCACCACTCGTGTCGCTCGGCAGATCGTCGCCGTCCGCCACCAGCGCGAGACGAACGTCGCCGGTTGCACGGGCCGTGAGCTTCGACGCCGCGGCGAGACGCGGGAGCTCGAAGAAGTCGGGGTCCTTCCACTCGCCGACGGTGCCGCTCACCGTCAGGTTCGGCGGCACCGGCCGCGCCTGACCGGGCAAGTCGTTGGGCTCTTGATCGACGGTGACGGCGAACGGATCGCGACGTTCGAGCGCGATCCGATAGTCGACCTCCGACGAATCAGCCCCGACCAACGTCACGCCGTATTCGCCGGGCGGCAGCAATGCGTCGTAGACCAACGGCTCGCCGCGCGATGGCGCCGTCGGCCGCTCCACCGCTGGCGCGGACCACTCCAAGGTGAAACGCAGGTCGGCGGCCGCCGACGGCTCGATGCGGATCGCGACGTGTTCCTCTGCGGCGAGCGAGAAACGGTAACTGTCGCGATCGCCCTGCGTGAGCACGCCGGTACGGGTCTCGCCGAAGCGGATGCGCTGCGCCTGCGAGGGACGGTCGTTGGGCTCGCGCTCCGCCATCGGATCGGGGACGCCCGTGGCCTCGACGGCGAGGTCGTAGCTCGCGTTCTCGCCCTCCACCACGATCACGTGTGGACCAGGCGAGAGGAAGAGATCGGTGATCTCGGTTTGCGTTTCGCCAGGCGCGGCCTTGCGAGCGGCCTCGGTCGCGCCGCGACCGTCGAGAACGCGCATCTCGGCAGGCGCCGAGAGACTCACCTTCCAGAGCCGCGGCTCGCCGCTCACGTCGAGGCGGAACGCATCGGCCTCGACGCCCACCCAGCGGCCGTGGATCCGCTGGCTGGCGCCGTTCTGGGGCAACGCGTTGGCGAGCGCGGCGCTGTCGTTGGGCTCCGACTCGACGTCGGGTAGACGGCGTCCCGCGAGGTTCACCGCCAGCGTGTAGCCGTTCTTCACGTCGCGTGTGCCCGACGCGCAGAACGCGTAGGCGCCCGCGGCGAGCCCCAGATCGGAAAGGCGCGGGGCGAGCCCAGCGCGACAGCTCAGCTCGGCACCTTTCGCATCCACCAGACACAGCCGACGAAAGCTCCGCCCCGGCGCATCGAGCACGGCCTCCAGGCGCTTCTCCGCGAGCGATGGGCTCACCGCGAACCCGAAGCAGTCGACGTCACCCTCCACGGCGAGGCGCCCGGCCATCGCGCGGCCGAGGGCGATGGGGCGCGCGTGCGCCACGTCGTCGTTGGGCTCCTCCTCGCGACCGGTGCCGCGCGGTCCCGCTGCCGAGGCACGGATCACGAACGGCCCTGGCGCGGGCGAGGCGATGCGGATCTTCCAGGCGCCCGTGTCGAGACCCAGGTCGGGTACGGCCACGGCCCCCGACGGATCGCCGGTGGCGTTGACCACCACGCTGCCGCGTGGATCGACGAGGCGCAGCGTTGGACGCAGTCCCAGCGGCGCGCTCGCGACCAGCGCCCAGCGCTGCCCGGCTGCTGCATCGTCGAGGTTCCAGCGCAGCTCTGTCTCGCCCGAAGCGAGATCGCCGCGCCCGGCGAACGCACCCGTCACCGCCGCGCTCTCACGGGTGAGCGTGTCGAGCGGTGGCGCCGACGCGAGCCGCAATCGATAGCGACCCACACCGCCGCTCACCGAGAGGCCGATGACGTAGGTACCGGGCGCAACCAGCACGTCGTCGCCCACGACGTGGGTCTCGCCGGGCGGGGTCGCGAGCGCGAGCAGCTCGGGCCCGACCAGCGCCGGCGCGCCGCCACGCGCCGGCTCGTCGAGGTGATGGATCTGGAACTTGGTTTGCTGACCAGCGAGCCCGTCGAGATCGATCGTCCATCCGTGGGTCGTGTCGCTCGCCGTCACCGTCCACAGGAAGATGTCCTGATCGCCATCGGCGAAGCTGCCATCGACGCAAAACGGCCCCGCCACGGCCATGCCGTTTTCGGGATGGTCGTTGGGCTCGCGATCGGCAACGCAGAGCGGCTCGGCCGTCTGCGCGACGGCTCCGACCCCACTGCCGATCAGAGCCGCCAGCAGCACGACGATGGCGCGTGCGCCCTCACACGCGGCCACCCGCCGCGCACGCTCACTCGAGCTTGTGGAGGTCGTCGTTGATCTCACGGCTGCAGGAACCGCTGCCGGAGGCGCAAGCCGCGATCCACTGATGATTCACGTAACCCGAGGCGGCGTCGGAGCGAAATACGTAGCGATTGGTGAACTGGGTCAGGAGCTCGCTGCCATCGACGCACGGAAAGCCGGTTCCGAACTGAGTGCTGGTCACGGCCTCCAGGTTCGAGCCGACGGCCTGGGCTGCACCGGTGAGCCCATCGATGAGCAGCGCTCCGCCGCCGACGCTCACCACGTCGAAATCGAGATCACCGAAGTCCGCCGAGACCGGGACCGCGCCCAGCTCCGGGAACGTGCAGCTCAGCCCGCCAGGCTCCTCGTGCCAAGTGCCCGCGACGTCGGCGATCGCCGGTGCGTTGCCGCCATCCGAGCTCGATCCGCCGCAGGCCGGCGCCGTTGCGAGCGTCAACGCGAGCAGAGGGGGCTGCAACCAACGACGAAATCTCCCGAGCGGCGAGCTCATGATCGCGACCTCTCTCGTGACGCTCACTTGGGCTCCGTGAGCGTGATGGCGGTGACGTCTCGGATGTCCTGCGGCTTTCCGCCCGTGCCGGTGCTCCCCACGTACGGGAACTGGATCGCGATCCAGCGCTTCGCCTCGGCGATCGACTTGGCGCCGTCGAGGCTCAGCCACGCGATCTGCGTGGAGCGGCCATCGGGCAGCTTGACGCCCTTCGCGAGCCCCGCGGGGAGGGTCATTGCGGTGGCGAGCGGTTCGTAAAACGCGACGACTTTCTCGAACGAATCGGTGCTGGTGTAGATCGTGCTCTTCTGGGGCAGACCGGCGGCTGCCGCCGCGGCCGTCGCGTCTTGGGATGCCTTCGCGTCGAGCTGAGCGCTGGGGTAGGCCTTGAAGTCTCCCGCGCGGGCGAGGACCGAGCACGCCATGCCGATCGCCAAGAGCAAGGTCGTGCGCCACCTCGGGCTCTGCTTCCTTTTCATGGATCACTCCGCCGTGCCGATCGAGTCGGTCGGTGATAACCCGCCTGCGGAGCGCGGAGCAACCGCCGCGAGTCCCAAGACGAGCCATTCGACGTGCCGCGGCGCGGGCGAAGCACCGCCAGTTGGAAGGAGATCCCGATGCTTCACGGAGGACGGCATCTCACCCGCTGGCTGACGGCGGCCATCGGCGTTGCGGCAGCGCTCGTCGTCGCACGTGCGAGCGCACAAGGCAGCGCCACACCGAGCGCCGAGGAAGCGACCGCGCGGTTGCGCATCGTCAACCTCGCCTTCGCTGCCAGCGGCGAAGCAAGCGCCCTCGACGTCCACAGCGGATTTCGCGCCGACGGCCCGATCCTCGTCGCTTCCTTGGCGTTCGGCCACGCCAGCGAATACCAGAGCGTGCCGGCGGGACGCACCACCGCACTGGTGGTCCCCGCAGGAAAGACCGGCAACGACGACGTCCTCGGCGATCAATCGCTCACGCTCGCGTCTGGCGACGCCGTGACGCTGCTCGTGGCCCGCGGCGACACCACCCTGGAGGGGCGGCCAGCGGTGGCGTTCAAGATCTACCGCGAGATCAGCGCCGACTCCGATTCGTCCCTACCGACTCCCCCGGCGGGCAAGGTGCTCGTCGTCGGCGACGTGCTTGCGACCCAGCACGTGTGGCCGGGCTCGCCGACCTTCGAGCTGGGCCGCGCCAAGGGCGGCTGCCTGCGCAAGCTTCGCGACGAGGATCGCACCAGCCCGATCTCCGGCACGTTCGCGGTCCCCTACCTGGCCGAGCCGGGCACGCTCGAGCTCGCCGCATTTGGCGGCACCAACAGCGCCTGCCGTGGAGCGCCCGTCGCGCCCGCCGTCACGGTGAGCGCTCAGCCAGGCGACCGGCTCCTCGCGTTCATCCACGCCATCAGCCCCTCCACCGCGGCGCTCCTCGTGCTGCCGATGCTCAGCGCCGCTCCGCCGCCGAGCGCGCCCACGCATTGAGTCGCGGGGGGCTCGGTTCTCGCGAGCCGTCCCGCGTGGATCTGGTTTACGATGGGCACCCCATGGGCAACACGGCGCGGAAGCGGGAGCGGCTCGCGACGTTCGAGGACCTGCTCGAGCTGCCGGACGACGTGCGCGCCGAGATCCTCGACGGCGTGATCGTCGAGAAGGCGGCGCCCAGCTTCGAGCACAGCCTCGCGCAGAGCCTCATCGATCGGACCGTGGGGCTTCATTTCCACGGCCGCGGAGGTGGTAGCGACGGCGGCGACACACCGGGCGGCTGGTGGATCGTCACCGAATGCGACATCGAGCTCGAGCCGCATCAGGTGTTCCGGCCCGACGTGGTCGGCTGGCGGCGCGACCGCCTCGCCGAGCGGCCCCGCGGCCGCCCCGTGCGCGTGCGCCCCGACTGGATCTGCGAGATCGTCTCCGAGAGCAATGCCGCCAACGACACCGTCCACAAATTTCAGGTCTTCGAGCGCCACCAGATCCCGCATTACTGGTTGGTCGAGCCGGAGCGCGGCACGCTCACCGTGTATCGCTGGGAGAACGGCCACTACACCGTGGCGCTGAACGCGGCGCGCCCCGACAAGGTCCGCGCCGAGCCCTTCGACGCCATCGAGATCTCGATCGACGTCCTCTGCGGCGCCGATCCCGAGTGACGCCGCGCCGCCGCCGGCGGCGCGCCTGGTAGGCTTGGCGGATGGCGCTCGCCGAGCTGGAACCGCATTGGTCGTGGCTTTTCGACGAGATCGTGCCCGCGTACGTGAAGCGCGCGTACAGCCCACGCGAGGCGTGGCGCGAGCGCCCCTTCACACGCCAGGACGCGATCTTCCAGGTCAAGGCGATCCGCGAGCTCTCGATGCGGCTCACCGTGGAGCGCGTGAGCGCGGGCGGTCGTCCTCAGGCCCGCGGCTATCTCGAGCAAGCGCGCTTCCGCGCGGCCTACTTGCTTTATTTCCTGCCGCTCCAGGCCGCCAAGCTGGCGCAGCTTCTGACCGCGCATGCGAGCGCCGTCGATGCCGCGATCGCCGACGCCGAGCGGCGCGGCAAGCTGGTGGTGGTCGATCTCGGTGCGGGGCCGGGCACCGCGTCCATCGCGCTGCTTCTCGAGCTGGCGCGGCGTGGCGCACGCGGTCAGCGCATTCCTCGCACCGAGCTTCATTGGTTCGACCAGGAGCGGCGCATCCTGAAGGACGGTTTGGAGATCGCCAGCGCGCTCGTCGAGCGCAGTCCAGCGCTGACCGGGCACGTCGTGATCGAGCGCCACGTGGACGCATGGACCGAAGCGCCGCGCCTCGTCACCGAGCCTTGGTCGCTGGCTTTCCTGGGCCACACCCTGAACGAAGGGCGAATGCCGCCGCTCGCGGTGTGGAAGCGCATGCTCGATCGCACTCCCCGTGGGGGCGGGCTCTTGGTGGTCGAGCCCGCGAGCAAGGGCAACGCGCAGCAGCTCGCGCGCGTTCGCGACGAGCTGTTCGCGACCGGCACCATCCCCGCCGACGCCACCGCACTCTGGGGTCCGTGCCTGCACGCCGGCGTGTGCCCGCTCGCCGAGGGCCGCGACTGGTGCCACCTCTCGGTGCCGGCGCAGATCCCCGGTCAATGGTTCGCGTTTTTCTCGCGCGGGCTCGGCTCGGAACGCAACTGGCTCAAATACAGCTACCTGTGGCTGGCCGCTGCCGGTGATCCCGCACCTGAGCCCGCGCCACGCGCGCGTCGCGTGGTCAGCGATCCGCTCAAGAAAACCGGCGGCGCCGAGCTGCTGCTTTGCGAGCCCGGTCGCGTGGCGCGGGTCGCCGTGAAAGGCTCGACGCGCGTGAGACGCGGCGACCTGTTCACGATCGCGTGACGCGCGACCTGCCGTCGCCGATCACGAGCTCGAGTCGTCGTGGTGCTCCACGAGCCACGCGATCGTGGCGCCCCAGCCGCCTCGCTCGGGTGGTGCATTGGCGAAGCGCCTCACCAGCGGATGGCGAGCGAGCGTCGCGCGCACACGCTCGCGCTGCACACCGATGCCACGTCCGTGGATGAGCCGCACCTCGCGGAAGCCGGCTTCGTGGGCTGCTTCCAGATACGAGCCCACCACGTCGGGAATGTCGCGCGGCGCGAACGGGTGGAGATCGATCGCATCTTCGATCGGTAGTTCCACGATTTCCGGGAAAACGTTCTCGTCCGGATCGTCGCTCATGCGCTGTTCCGAGGTGCCGCGCTGCGTCGTGACTCCCGAAACTTTTCGTTGCGGTGTGTTTTCGACGATGGCTAGCATCCTACTCGGCGTCCTGCCCCCAAGCGGCGCGCAAGAGCGACGAGACCACTATGAAGGGCTGTGGAGACGGGCGGTGAGGAAGCAGCGCGAGACCACACGCATACTCGCGGCGCCGAGTCGCGTCTTGCGCCACCACGCGGCTCCACCGTGGCTGCGCGCCATCGACCGGCTGATTCCACACGCGATCGCGCTTCGCGGTCCCGATCCGTTGCGCCGCGCGCGGCTCGCGGTGGGCATCATCGCGGCAGCGCTGGTGTCGGTGGCGTGGTCGGCGACACAGGAGCAAATCCTCGGCACACGCCTCTTCCCGCTGCTCGCCACCAGCCTCATTCCCGTGCTGCTCGGCATCGCGTGGGTGCTGCGGGCCACGAGCTCGCTCGCGCTGGTCGGCAACCTGCTGGCCGGTTTGGTCTTCGTGCTGGCGATGGGTGCCACCGCGGCGAGTGGTGGGGGCTACGTAGGCGCGCTGGTCTTTCTGCCGATCGCTCCAGCGCTCGCGGCAATCGTCGCCGGCCGACGTGCGGCGCTGGTGTGGGCGTTGCTCACCTGTCTCGGGCTCTACGGCGTGGCGCACCTGGCGAGCCTCGGCGCCCACTTCCCGCTCACGACGGACCCCGCATTCGTGGCCGCAGCGAAGTTCCGTGCCACGGGCGTAGTGGTGGTGTGGCTGGCGCTGATCGCGCTGATTCACGAATCGCTCAAAGACGCGGTGCTGACCGACTTGGCGGA
>CAYUSL010000130.1:0-13893 GCA_964447125.1 uncultured bacterium
CGCGTGGGGCTGTGCGCGCGGCGCGAGCAGCGAAATGACGACGCCTGGCGCGAGAGGCGAGGAATGGCTTGACCGCTGCGTCTGGCCCATGAGAACGTCCGCGCCGCACGTGAGCGCGCACTCACCAGCCGTGACGAGGAATCGCCTGCCTTTCGCTCTCGCTTCGCACGAGGTGCTCCGATCGAAGCGCTCGCTGCTTCGCATCGTCCTGTTGGCATTCGTGAGCTGGACGCTGCTGGGCCGCGGCGCGGCTCGGGCGCAAACCGGATTGGTCCTCGACGAGTCCGGGGCCACCGCACGCAGTGGTGCAATGGGGCAGGCCTTCACCGGGATCGCGGACGACTCGGCAGCCGCGTACTACAACCCCGCCGGTCTGGCCTTCGACGGTCCGAAGGAAACGATCCTCGGTTTCCGCTACATGGAAGCCGATACGTTCATCGACTTCGCCGGCCCGCCGCCGACCTCGCCGTACCCGCCGCCTCCAGTCGATCCCACCGATCCTGGCGTCCAGCCGGTGCTGGTCACCACCGATACCGAATGGAATCCACCGGTCACGACCGGACTGGTCGTCGGTGTGTCGGGTCATCTCGCGCCACCGAGCCTGGTGGAGGATTTCCCGTGGCTCGATCGCCTTCACTTCGGCGTGATCCTGAACCTCGGCATGTCGTCGCAGAATACGTTTCACACCTACCAGGACTACAGTCAGCCGTACTTCTTCCGCTACGACACGCGACCCGACTTGCTGTCGGCGGTGGCGACGATCGCGTATCGCCCGTTCGATTGGATCTCCCTCGGCGGCGGCGTGATCCCCAACGTCAACGCGTATCAGTCCAACTTCGCGAAGATCCGCCTCAACGCTCCCCCGGGTGACCCGAACCACGGTTTCGACATCGCGATCAAGGTGCACGCGGTGATGGAATTTTCGCCGGTGGGCGGGATCCTCGTGCGCATTCCCGTTCCAGAAATGCCCGAGGACTTCCTGCAACTCGGCTTCAGTTATCGCGGCCAAGTGGGGAATTTCTTCGGCACCGGCCCGTCGTACACGATCCTCGGCCAAGGGAACGAGAACGGCGGCTTCGATCCGGAAACGCAGCTTCCCGATGGGCTGATCGTGAACTACGCCGGCTACGCGCCTGCGCAGTGGAGCTTAGGGATCGGGCTCAAGCCCGACGACCGATTCACCCTCGGCGCCGATCTCGTGCTCAAAGAGTTCTACAGCTTCAAGGTGTTCATCCACCGTTCGCCGACACCGAAGTTCGAGAACACGCTCGTGCCGCGCGTCGGCGTCGAGTACAAGCTGCCCGTTGCCAACGACTGGCCGGTGCTCGACCTGCTCGAGCGCATCGACTGGCGTCTTGGGTACTACTACGAGCCCACGCCCAATCCGTCGCTCAACGGTGTCCAGAACATCCTCGATTCCAACCAGCACGTCGCATCGGCCGGGCTCGGGCTCAACTTCGCGCCCATCGCCGAGGACGCACGTCTCCGCGTGGACGTCTACGGCCAGTATCACCACCTCGTCGATCGCTCCACGCTGAACGAGGGGGATCTCCGCCGCGGCCCCTACACCGCTGGCGGCAGCGCCTTCAGCCTCGGTCTCGAGCTTCGGGTGGACTGGTGATGGCGATGTTGGCCGCGTCGCTGCGCGCAGGGGTGCGGGCGCTAGCCTTCGCGCTCGCCGTGGTGTTGCTCTGCGTCGCGGGCGAAGTCGCGCATGCGCAGACGGGGCTCTACTTCGACGAGTACGGCGGCGACGCTCGCAGCGCCGCCATGGGGCAGGCTTTCACCGGGCTCGCCGACACGGCCGCGGCCGCGTACTACAACCCGGGTGGCGTGGGCTTCGCGCCGGCGCAGACGTCGCTCGGGTTTCGTTACACGAACCCCGAGCTACGGGTGAAGTTCCGCGGGCCGGCGCCCGAGGACGTCGCGACCGACCCCGAGTCGACGCAGGGCATGGTGATCAGCGTCCTGTCGGACCTCGATCATCCCGGCCTCAACAGGCGCTTCCCGTGGCTCGAGCCGCTGGCGCTCGGCGTCGAGGTGTTCCTGCCGCTTCCGCAGGTGAACAGCTTCCAGACCTTCACCAGTCCAGCGCAGGTCTACTTCTTCCGCTACGACACGCGCCCCGACGTGCTGTCGCTGGTGTTCTCGCTCGCCTACAGGATCACGGATTGGCTCTCGATCGGCGGCGGCTTCATGCCCAACTTCGACAGCCTCCAGGACAATCACGCCAACGTCCGCCTCAACGCTCCCGAGGGCGACCCCACCCAGGGGACGGACCTCGAGCTGGAGCAGGAAGCGACGGGCACCTTCACGCCGCTTCTCGGCGTGCTCATCAAGGCCCCGAGCGAAAGCTTGCGTGACGTGATCTCGCTCGGGATCACGTATCGCGGACGCGTGAAGAATTATTTCGGCACCGGCCGCAGCGATCAGTCGGTTGGGCTCGGGCTGCCGGATCTCAGCTTCTTCCAGCTCGTCTACATCCGCGGCGAGCTGGTGAACTTCGTGGGCTTCGTCCCCGAGCAATATTCGGCCGGCCTCGGTCTGCATCCGATGGAACGGCTCACGCTCGGGCTGGATCTCACCTACAAGCGCTGGGAGGATTTCACCTTCTGGCTGGATCAGCCGCCGACGCCTCGCTTCCAGAACACGCTCGTGCCGCGCATCGGCGCCGAGTATGCGATTCCCATCGGCGGCGACATTCTGGGCGTCGGTCACTTCACGTCCTGCAAGATCCGCGGCGGCTACTACTACGAGCCGAGCGCCAACCCCACACTCTCGGGGCGGCAGAACATCATCGACAACGACCAGCACGTCGCCAGCATCGGAGTCGGGCTCGACACGATTCTGATGGACAAATACGCGATCACCTACGACCTCCTGTTTCAGGCGCACGTCTTCAATCACCGCCGCACCAAGAACGTGTACGACCCACTCTTTCCGCCGTTCGTCGCGGAGGGTGAGGTCTACACCACCGGCTTCGACGTCAATTTCGGCTGGTGAGACCGGGCGGGCCGCCCCCGCGGACGTGATCCGCTGCGGGATGGGAGCGCCGGGGCGACCCCGCGGCGGATCCTCCAGGCACTCGGGAGGCGTTCCGCTCGGTTGACGGCGCTCTGTGACCTTGGTTACATCAGTTGTGTCAGATGAAACTGACGTAACTGATCGAGCCGACCCGCCGAAATCCGATGTCACCAGCCACCTCCAACCGTCGGTCGGAGCCCGGTCCCGAGCCCAGCGAGAGCTTGCGGGCGCTCGAGGACCGTTTCATCGAGCGCATCGGCGAGCTGTCGGCGATCTGGGGTACCACCCGCTCGATGGGGCGGATTCACGCGCTGCTCTATCTCTCACCGCGCCCGCTCTCGAGCGACGAGATCGGCGAGCGCCTCGCGATCAGCCACGGCAACTGTTCCACGAGCCTGCGCCAGCTCCTGATCTACGGCCCGGTGCGCCGTGTCCACAGTCGCGGTGAACGCAAGGCGCGCTTCGTGGCGGTCGCGGAGCCGTGGGCGTGGTTGCGCTCCACCACTCGCGTGCGCCGCGATCGCGAGTTGCTGCCCCAGATCGAAGGCATTCGCGAGATCCGCTCCGAGGCCGAGGACGCGCTCGCGCGAGCGCGCGGCGAACGTCGTGCCGAGGTCGAGGCGATGCTCGCCAAGATCGACCTGGTGGGCGGCTTCCTCGACGAGGTACGCGATCTGGTGAATGCGTTCCTGGCGCTCGACAAGGACTCGCTATCCGCGCGCGTGAGCGAGCTTCGGGCGTTGCTCGGCGTCGCCGCAGACGGGCCGCCGAAGCGCACGGCCGCTCGGCGCTGAGCTCCACGGCCCATCCGAAGACCACCCATCCCGAACGAAAGGATCCGTCCATGAAGTCGCGCTATCCGATGCCCCCGTATCCGAATGGCTGGTTCCAGGTGGCGGTTTCGAGCGAAGTCGCACCGGGCGAGCTCAAGACCCTCAAGTACTTCGGCAAGGAGCTGGTGCTCTTCCGCGGCCAGGACGGCAAGGCGCACGTCGTCGACGCCTACTGCCCGCACCTCGGTGCCCACCTCGGCTTGGGCAAGGTGGTCGACAACAACCTCCAGTGCCGCTTCCACAAATGGCAGTGGGCCGGGGATGGCTCCCTGGCGCACGTGCCGGACGCCAAGCGCGCACCGGCGGTGCGTGCTGCCTGCTGGCCGGTGGAGGAGCGCAACGGCATCGTGTTCGTGTGGCACCACGCCAAAGGCGAGCCGCCGACTTGGAGCATTCCCGAGCTCGGCAAGGTGGGCACGCCTGCGTACATGGATTGGGAGGTGCAGAAGTACCGCATCCGTACCCATTGCCAGGAGATCGGTGAGAACGTCACCGACGTCGCCCACTTCACGGGCCTCCACGAGATGGATCACCCCGAGCACGAGGAATACAAGGCCTGGGCCGAGGGCCACGTATTCTGCGCCGAGCAGCACATGAAGATGGCGAAGGGCGCCATGGCGGGCTTCGAGGTGCCGGTCTCCACCCGCACCCACGGCCCGGGCGTCGCCATCCTCACGGTGCTGGTCGATCCCGTCGAGACGGTCTCGTTCATCACCCAGACGCCGGTGGACGAGGAGTCGGTGGATGCATGGGTGAACTTCACTCTCAAGAAGCAAGACGATCCCGAAGCCGACCGGATGATCACCGAGATCTACAAGAACTTCTTGAACGAGCAGTACCAGGACGACATTCCCATCTGGGAGACGAAGAAGTACATCGCCCGCCCACCGCTCAGCGATTTCGACGGGCCGGTGCCGCTCTGGCGCAAGTGGTATCGCCAGTTCTATTCGGAGTCTTTCGACGAGGAAGCCTGGGCGCTGGCGTCCTGAGCGAGCGCCAGCGAGGGCGGGCGCCGCGAGCCCGCCGGTGCCCGCCACGGAACGCTCGAGGCGTGGCGGGCACGCTTCGACGGCAGTGGCGGCGGACCGGCGCCGGATCGTCGGCCGTCGCGTAGACTCGCGGCGCGATGCCGAATCCGTTTCCGCGCTTCCAGGACGTGTACGCGGAGCTCGCCGGGCGGGCCTCGCGGCGCGTTCGTGTCGAAGCGGGCGCCGAGCTTCGCGGCGAGATCCAGGCGCCGCCGTCGAAGTCGTACACCCACCGCGCGCTCATGGTCGCCGGTCTGGCGACCGGCGGGATCGTGGAAGCTCCACTCTTGAGCGCCGACACGGCGGCGACGGCGGCCGTGTGGGAGGCCCTCGGCGCCACCGTCACCTACGACGTGGAGCGCAAGCAGGCCCACGTCTTCGGCTTCGACGGTCGTCCCCGGCCGCGTGAGGCGAACCTCTACGTCCACGAAGCGGGGACGCTCTTCCGTTTCGTGCTGCCCGGGCTCGCTCTCGCCGAGGGCACCTTCACCCTCGCCGGCAACGAGTCGTTCAACCGCCGCGCGAACGACGTGATCGTGCGGCCGTTGCGCGATCTCGGCATCGATGTGATGGGGCAGGGTGATGGCCACCGCGCCCCAGTCACCGTGCGCGGCACCGGCCGCATCGCGCCAGGCGTCGCGCACGTGCCGGGCGGCAAGAGCTCCCAGGCGGTGTCGGGCCTCTTGCTGTGGCTGCCCCTTGCGACCGCGGGGAGTGGTTCGGCCCCTGCGGTGAGCGAGATCGTGATCGACGGCACGCCCGTTTCTGGGCCGTACGTGGACATGACGATCGAGGTGCTCGAATGGGGCGGGATCGCCATCGAGACCATGTCCGCGAGTCGTTGGCGGGTGCCCAGCGATCAGCGTTACACGCTGCGCTCGTCGAGCTACCGCGTGCCCGGTGATTACTCCTCCGCGGCCTTTCTGCTCGCTGCCGCGTGTCTGGTGCCTTCCGATGTGTGGGTGCGCGGGCTGCGTGACGATGCGCAAGGCGATCGCAAGATCGTCACGATCCTGCGCGACATGGGGGCCGCCATCGAGCGCGAGGGCGACGGCTTCCGGGTCCGCGGTCCGGCGCGGCTTCGTGGCATCGAGATCGACTGTGCCGCCACGCCCGACTTGGTCCCCGTCCTGGCGGCCCTGGGCTGTCATGCGCGGGGCCGCACCGTGCTCGGCAACTTGCTTCACTTGCGCAACAAGGAAAGCGATCGGATCGCGGCGCCGGTGACGGAGCTCGGCAAGCTGGGCGGGAAGCTCGTTGCGCACGACGACGCCATCGTCATCGAGGGTGGTGCCCTCGGCGGTGGCGTGGTGGACGCGTGGAACGATCACCGCATGGCGATGAGCCTGGCGGTGGCGAACTTGCCGGCCGGTGGCGTCGAGATCGAGGGTGCCGAAGCGGTGCTCAAGAGCTATCCGACCTTCTTCGACGATCTGTGCGCGCTCGGTGCGCCCTTGCTCGATTCGTGAGGACCGTGACCGCACATGGCGGGCTGCGGCGTGCGCGCATCATCTGCAACGCGCTGTGAAGACGAGGGGTCCGCCGCACCAGAACGCTCGTTTTCCCAATCGATACGGAGGAGGGTTTCGCCATGGGCGTTGCACGCGTGATCGATCACCTGGTCGGGTTCTTCTCGCTCTACGCGCATCTGCCGTCGGTGCCGCATCCGGACACGCTGGCGCAGATCGAGAGCTACTACCGGCTGCCGCGCGAGGTGATGTTCCCCGATCCGCCAGCCCATCCCGTGCTCGAGGCGCGTCGCACCGTTCGGCAGCTCACGTACAGGCGCCAGACGCTGGTCGGCGAGAGCGCCCACCGAGCGATCCATCCTGCGTATCAGGCGCGCCACGACACCGAGTACGCGGCCAACAAGACACTCTGGGCCCGCCGCATCACGCCACACCTCAGGCGGAACGACGATCTCTTGATCTACATCCACGGCTGGATGCAGCCGGGTGCGTTGGCCGAGGAGCTGGTGTTGATGCCGTGGGCGACGCAGCTCCTGGGCGCGGACATCGTTCATCTCGATCTGCCCTTTCATGCGCGGCGCAAGCCACGCTCGTCCATCGTGCACGGCTCGTTTTACTGGTCGGCCGATCTCGTGCGGACCATCGAGGCCGTCCGCCAGTCGGTGATGGACGTGCGCACGCTGATCCGCTGGGCCCGCGATCAGGGCTACAGGCGCGTGGGCCTGAGCGGGGTCAGCCTGGGCGGTGTAGTGACGATGCTCACCGCCTGCGCCGAAGACGATCTCGATTGGGCGTGTCCGCTGGTGGCCGACATCAATCTCAAGGCTGCACTCGAGAATGCGCCGATCCTGGGCGCGATGCGGCGGGACCTCACCCGCGCGAACCTGACCCTCGACAAGGTGGGCGCGATCTTGGATCAGGTCGGCCTCGGCAACTACCCGCTCAGGATCGAGCGCGAGCGCATGCTCATCGTGGCCGCCGTGGACGATCTCTTCTTGCAGCCGGATCCGTTGCTGGAGACCTGGGAGAAGTGGGGCAAGCCGCGCATCCATTGGATTCCCGGCGGTCACATGACGATCATCGCCAACATGGTGCCGGTGTGGTTCGAGATGAATCGTTTCATGCGCGGCATCACGCCGCTCAGGGACACGGCAGGCAACGCGCGATCGGTACCCGCGAGCGGCCGCACGCGACGTCGGTCGCGTGGCCCAACGACGCCAGCGCACGCGGCCTGAGCGCCAGCGAAGACGACGGCGCCCCACCTGGATCCAGGTGAGGCGCCGGCTGGAGATTCCGGGCCGTCTTCGCCGGCTGCGCGCGGAGGCGGTCAGAACTCGTTGAAGCCGCCGGGGTCGTGGCCGTTGCCCGATGCGGCTGCCATCGAGACGGGGGGCTCGTTCGCCATCGAGCTCTCGGAGGCGCTGGCGCGCGCCGCTGCGATCGGGCGCTTGCGAGCCGGCTTCTTGAGCGGAACGACGGCAGGCTCCTTCGCCTTGATAGGCGCGGCATGTAGCGCGGGCGCGTCGGCCTCCGAGCCGCCGCTGGTCACGCGGAATCGACCCACCAGCGACTGGAGCTGATCGGCCTGGCTGGACATGGTCTCGGAGGTGCTGGAGAGCTCTTCGGTCTGGGCTGCGTTCGACTGGGTGACGCGGTCGAGCTGGGTGACCGCCACGTTCACCTGCTCGATGCCGCTCGACTGCTCACCCGAAGCTGCGGCGATCTCGCTCACGATGTCGTTCACGCGGGTCACGGCCGTGACGATCTCGTCGAGCGTGCGGCCGACTTCGTTCACCGATCCCACTCCGACCTCGACCTTGCCGAGGGAGTTCTGGATGAGCGCCTTGGTTTCCTTGGCGGCCTCGGCGCTGCGCTGTGCCAGGCGCCGCACTTCTTCCGCGACCACTGCGAAGCCCCGTCCCTGATCGCCGGCCCGCGCTGCTTCCACGGCGGCGTTGAGCGCCAGCAGGTTGGTCTGGAACGCGATCTCGTCGATGGTGGTGATGATCTCGCCGATCTTGTTCGACGCGGTGCAGATCTCGCCCATCGCGCCGACGGCGTCACGGGTGACCTTGCCGCCACGCTCGGCGACCTCGCGAGCGTTCGTCGAGAGCTGTCGCGCGCGCTCGGCGTTCTCGGCGTTTTGCTTCACGGCGCTGGTGATCTGTTCCAGGCTGGACGCCGTCTCTTCCAGGCTGGACGCCTGCTCTTGCGCACCGCTCGAGATCTCCTCGGAGGCCGCCGAGAGCTCTTGCGCGCCGCTGGCGACGCAGCCGGCGGTGGAACGCACCTCGGTGAGGGCATCGCGCATCTTGCCGACCGCTTCGTCGAGCGCCGTGGCCATCACGCCGATCTCGTCCTTGGTGGCGATGCCCAATGCCGCGGTGAGGTCTCCCGCAGCAACGAGCTTCAGCACCTCGACGGTGCGGCCGAGCGGCGAGGTGATCGAGCGCGTGATGACGAACGCCGCAAGCAGGCCGAGGGCGGTGGCGCCTATGACGAGCGCGATCTGGTTGCGCTGGCTCTTCTCGACCTCGGTGGTCATGATGGTCATCGCTTCGTCCATGAGCTTCATTTTGGAGTCTTCGAGCTCGTTGGTGAGTACGTCGAACTCGTCGAGCTTCGCGCGCGCGGTGGTTCGCAAGGCTGCGGCTTCGGCGTCCTTGCCATCCCGCGCCAGCGCGAGCATCTGGTCCTGAATGGGCCGCACGTGCTCACGCCAGAGCTGGAGCGCCTGTTCAGCCTTGGCCTTGTCCTCGGCGTGTACGATCTTGCCCTGGTATTTCGCGAAGTTCTCGTCGAAGTCCTGGGTGTATTTCTTGATGTCGGCGATACGCTTGTCGACGTCTTCGGCGGTGTCGTCGAGAATCGCGTTGCGCACCGCGCGGCTCACCTTGATGGCGTCGAGGTCGGCTTCCTTGAGCTCGAGAGCACCGAGCGCATGGCGGTTGTAGAGTGTTCCGACGTCCTCCTGGACCTTCTCCTGCGAGAGCCACGACATCGTGCCGATGGATGCGGTGAGCGCGATCACGAGGAGGAAGCCCAACGCGAGCTTGACCCCGGTCTTCAGGTTCCGAAAAGCGTTCATCGTTCTTCCTCCGCGCCGCGGAGCGCGCTCCGCGCTGGCTCGTTTGCTCGCGATGAGCTGTGATCGAAAGGCGGCCCGTGTCCCGAAGCGCGTGCTCGTGTGGATCGTTCGCTCCATCGTCGTGATCGTGCACCGCGACGACGGCAGCGACCTGCGTCTGCGTCGGGCTCCTGCGATGCGCGAGCACCAACGCAGCTCCGAGCGGCTCCGCTGCCGTGTGATGGAGCGAATGCTCAGTTCCTCGCGATCCAAAGCAAGACGCGCGCCGACGACGAGTCGAGATTTCTCGGGACCGCCGCTCGGGCTTGCTCGTCACGATTCGGTTGCCGCGAGCCGCCCGCGCGGGAGATCCCGACGTCCGTAGATGCGCATTTCTGGGCGATTGAGCGCGTGGACGCGCTGGTTGCTGCACGACCGGTCGCGAACCCACCGTGCCTGTGGAAACGACGCACGATTCAGCCGCGTCGCGACGACGTTCGTATGCCGCAGCACGGCGCGTCGGATCGGTTCAGGAACTCGGCAATCTTTGCCGTGAGGCAGGTCAGCACCGCCGTCGTCGGCTCGGGAGGTTCGCGTCGCGGAGTGCTCGTACCGGCGGGCAGTCGCGTGGCGTGCCCACGGGCGTGCGGCGCGGTTGCTGGATGCCACGGGTCGGAGAGATCGTGGGTGGGGCGGGGCCCCGCTCGTGGCGACGTCCAACGAAAGTCGGGGCTGCGGTCGTTGTCGGAGGTGCGGGCATTGCTCACGAGAAATGGTCGACGTGACTCGGGTATCCCGCGAGCGATCCAAGCGTGCGTGCTCGCGTGCTTCATCACGTTCGTCGGCTGCGTTCCGAGCATCACGGCGGTCACGCCACCGGTTGCTGCGGTGGGCGAGGAAGTCGCGATCACCGGGCACGGCTTCGGCGCCGTGCAAGGCGCGAGCATGGTGGTTTTCGGTGCGGTGGCTGCGCAGGCCGTCCAGACGTGGTCGGACTCGGAGATCCACGTTCTGGTGCCCGCCGGTGCGACCACCGGCTCGTTGACCATCCGGATACAGCCCGGGGGCGCGTGGGTCAGCGTGCCTTTCGTGGTGACCGTTGGGCCCAGGTTCGGCGCGCGGCTGGCCACCGATCCGTCCAATGCGATTCGTGGTGCGCCGGCAAGCACGGAGACTCGTGCGAGCGGCGGGCCGCGAGAAGACTTCGACTCGACGGTCGCTCGTGTGGCGGGGCAGGCGGATCTGGTGGTGGCGGACCTCGACGAAGACGGCAACGCGGACGTGATTCGCGGTGCGGCCAGTCAGGGGGTGAATGCCACGCGCGTCCAGGTGTTGTTCGGCACGGGAGACGGGCGCTTCGGGCGCAGCCAGGAGACGGAGCTCGGCTTCCTCGTCTCGGGGATCGCCGCGGGCGATCTGAATCGTGATGGTCACTTGGATGTGGTCGCCATCGGCGGACCCACGGTCGCGACGTTTCTCGGTGATGGGCACGGAGATCTCGGCTCGCCGCGCCTGTCCTCGATCCCATTCGGAAGGGGTTCGGCGCGCAGTCCCATACTCGACGACTTCGACGGCGACTCACGGTTGGATCTTGCCGTGGCCGTGCTCGGATCCATTTCGGGGGAAGTGGTGTTGACGCACGGAGATGGGGCAGGCGGACTCGACGGAAGTCCATCGCTCCACGCGATGGCGAACGACGGCCGCTTCCTGATGAGTGCCGATCTGGACGGTGACGCGCGCGCGGACCTTCTGGCGTCGGGTGGATCCGCGTCGATCTCCGTGTTCCGGGCTGGGGGCGCCGCGGGGTTCGGGGTGATGGAGACCGTCGCCACGGAAACGGCAACATCCGGTCTCGCCGTCGCCGACGTGGATCGCGACGGATTCGTGGACATCGCCGTGACTCGCTGGGTGTCGACGAGCCCCCCGTCGGGCTCGAGCGCCGTGGATGTCTTCCTCGGCAACGGCGCAGGCAGTTTCGTGCGCGCGTCGACGCTCTCCATCCCAGATTTCCTCGACCCGCTGGCCGCGGGTGACCTCGACGGCGACGGCTTGCCCGATTTGGTCGCCGTGGGTGCGTATCACGTTCACGTGCTGCACGGGTACGGAGGTGGGCGGTTCGTCGAGACCCAGCGCTCGTATGCCGATGCGGGTTATGCCGTCGCGCTCGCCGACTTCGATCGAGACGGCAGGCTCGATCTCTACGCTCGGAACACCTACGCGTCGCCGCTGCTGCTCGGTGACGGCGGTCGGGGCTTCGCTTCGCCGCTTCGGTACGATCTGGGGCCGGTGGCTTGGTCGAGCTCGGGAGCGCGGTTCTGGGTTCCGGGCGATTTCGATGCGAACGGCCGGACGGATGCCCTGCTCATCGGCCCGACCAGCGCTGGTCCGGTGGCACGCGTGGCACTCGTGTCCACGGATGGCGGCGCCGACGTTCGGACGGTGTCCCTCGGCGTTCCCGAGGTCGTCGACCTCGCGCAGCCGGGCGACGTCGACGGGGATCACGACCTCGACGTCATCTTCGAATCGTGGAGCGGCACGGCGACGTCGGTACAAACCTTGCGGGGCGACGGCGCCGGCGGCTTCTCGTCGCGAATCGAAACGCCGCTCACGAGGCAGCTCGTCTCGCTCACCTCGGGCGACTTCGATGGCGATGGCATCGCCGACGTGGCGGGGCTTTCCACGAACGCCGCGCAACTGGAGGTTCGGTTCGGTGCGGGAGATGGGCGCTTTGGTGCGGCGTTGGTTCTTCCGGTCTCGGCGTTCGCGGCTGTGGGCTTGACGGCCGCGGATCTCGATGGCGACGGACGCCAGGATCTGATCGTCACGGCGAACACGTTCTGCTACTGGTATCCATCGCCATTCTGCATCGGACAGAGCCAGGTCTACGTGGCCGCCGACGGTCGGACTTTCACGATGATGCCGTACCTGCCCAGCAGCCTCGGTGGGACCGTGGTTGCGGATCTCGACGGGGATGGCGCACTCGACTTCGCTTCGATCAGCGACGGCGGTCGCTATCGGTTCAGCCGCGGCCGCGGCGACGGCACGTTCGAGGCTGCCCGCGACACGACCGTGGCCCCCGAGCGTGCAGCGCTCCTCGCCGCCGCCGACCACGACGGCGATGGCGCGGTGGACCTGCTCGTGGACGTCGGCGGGTTCGACCTCGGCATCGCGCGCGGCGAAGGAGACGGGGCGTTTGGTGGGCCGGCCGATCTCTACTACACGAGAGGGGCCGCCGCGGGCACCGTCAGCGTGGACTTCGACGGTGACGGGGCGCTCGACGTCGTGCAGGTCGACGCGGTGAATTGGGGCGAGCTGGTGGTGGCGCGCGGTGATGGCGCAGGCGGCCTGGTGGGCGAGGGGCCGCCTATCCCGCCCGCACGCTGAGCTCGTGCGTCGCTGGCTTCATCCGGGTGTCACGAGTTGAAGAGCATCCCGAAGTAGAACTTGGTGGTCGTGTCGGTGGGCTCGCCGACGTGGATGTGCTTGGTCTCCTGGTAGATGTCGAGACCCATCGGGCCGAGCTCGCGACCGATACCGCTCAGCTTGTAGCCGCCGAACGGAAATCGCACGTTCGTGAGGTGGTAGTCGTTGATCCACACCGTGCCCGTCTCCATCTCGCGGGCGATGGCGAGGGCGCGCTCCGTGTCCTTCGACCACACCGCGCCCGCGAGCCCGTAGCAGCTCTGATTGGCGATGCGGACGGCGGCGGCGTCGTCGTCGAACGGAATCACCACCACCACCGGTCCGAAGATCTCTTCCTGGGCGACCCTCCAGGTGTTGTCCACGTTGGCGAGGATGGTGGGCTCGTAGAAGTAGCCCTTGGGTAGGTGCGCCGGGCGCCTGCCGCCGATCGCGACCCTGGCGCCTTCGTCCCGGCCGATCGCCACGTAGCGCTCGACGGTGGCGCGCTGCTTCTCGCTCACCAACGCACCGATGCAGGTGCTCGGATCCAGGGTGTCGCCGACGGTCAGCTCGCGCGCGGCCTCCACCATCCGCGCCACGAAGTCGTCGTAGATGCTGCGCGGGACCAGCACCCGCGTACCCGATTCGCACGCCTGGCCCTGGTGGAGGAACGTGCCGAAGAGGGCACCGCGCACCGCGCACTCGAGGTCGGCGTCCTCCAGGATGATGTTGGCCGACTTGCCGCCCAGTTCCAGCGTGACCTTCTTGATGTCGCGCGCCGCGAGCTCGAGGATGCGCCGGCCGACCTCGGTCGAACCGGTGAGCGAGATCTTGCCCACGTCCGGATGGCTCGCGAGGTGCTCGCCGATCGAGGCGCCCGGCCCGCTCACCACGTTCACGACGCCGTCGGGCACGCCGCATTGCGAGCAGATCTCGGCGAGCATCAGGGCCGTGACCGGTGTGTTCGATGCCGGTTTGAGGACGATCGTGTTCCCGGCGGCGATCGCCGGCGCGATCTTCCACGCCGCGGTCATGAGCGGGAAATTCCACGGCGTGATGCCGGCCACCAC
>CAYUSL010000131.1:0-13888 GCA_964447125.1 uncultured bacterium
TCCACGGCTGCAACGCGACGCTCACCGTGGGGTCGCCCAGCGATCACGACCTGGGGATCGGCGACATCTTCCTGGTGGTCGAACCCCGCTACACCGACCATGGCGGCTCCGACGGCGCGCCGCCCCTCACCGGCCGCACCGGCATCCGCCTCGACTTCGGGTAAGACCTCGCCGGACTGGCGGATCTCGGTGACGCGAACGTAGCGAAGGCCACGGAGCTCGCGGTGGAGATTCGTTGCTCGCGGCGGCGGCGCACGCGTAACCTTCGGCGGCGACATTCGCGGCAGCGAGCGCGGATTCTTTTCATGGGCGCTTCACGGGCCGCCGCTGGTGCTGGAGCGTGAACATGGCATCGACTCGACCGAATACTCGTCTAGCGGCCACGTCCCTGGTGTGGCTCGCGTTCACGTTCGCCGCGGCCTGCGGTGACTCGGGTTCGTCGTCCTCGGGGCCGGTGACGCCCACACTGGGTCCGCTCGCGCAGGTGGTGCCGAGCGCGGGCTTGCCGTCCCAGGTCCACGATCAGACCTCCAACAACAACCTCGACATCGTCGATCACGACGGACGCTTGTTCCTCGCGTTCCGGACGGCGCCGTCGCACTTCGCCTCGCCGGACACCACGCTCTACGTCCTCAGCACCACCGACGAGATCACGTGGAGCTACGAGGCCACGTTCCAGATGGGCAGCGACTTGCGCGAGCCGCGCTTTCTGTCGTGGAACGGCGAGCTGTTTCTCTACTTCGCGCAGCTCGGCGAGAACCCGCTCACGTTCGTGCCCGGCGGGATGTACGTGACCAAGCGCATGGCCGCCGGAAGCTGGACCGAGCCGGTGCGCACCTTCGAGGACACGTTCATCCCGTGGCGCACCAAGATCCACGACGGCGTCCCGCTCATGGTCGGCTACACCGGCGGCGACAACATCTACAACTTCTCGGGCGATCCGATTCAGGTGTGGTTGCTCACCACCGACGACGGGCTCACCTGGCGCCCGCTCAATCCCGCGAAGCCGGTGGTGCTCGAAGGCGGCACGTCGGAGACCACCATCGAGTTCGACCGCGCCGGCAATCTCTACGCCGTGGTGCGGAACGAAGAAGGCGACCAAGACGGCTTCGGCTCCAAGATCTGCCGCGCTCCCGCGGCGGACATCACGAACTGGACCTGCAACCTCGATCCCAAGAAGTACGATTCGCCGCTGCTCTTTCGCGTGGGCGAGGCGCTCTATCTGATCGGCCGCCGGAACCTCACCGACACCGGCAACTACGACCTCGGCCGTGACGATCTGCCCCTCGAGATCCTCAAATGGGGCGTCTACGAGCTCGACTATTGGTTCCACCCCAAACGTTGCTCGGTGTGGAGCGTGGACGGCGAGGCGCTTACCGTGAGCTTCCTCGAAGACCTGCCGTCGAAGGGTGACACCTGCTTCCCGAGCGTCGTCCCCCGCGGCAAGCGCACGTTCCGCCTTTACAACTATTCGAGCCCGGTGGACGGTCCCGACGTCTCCTGGCTCCAAGGCCAGCTCGCGCCGACCTACATCTACGCGCAGGATCTGACGTTCTGAGCAACGCGAACGCACGCGACACAGCGTCGTCGCGCGTTGGCCACACGTTCTTCACGCTGCTCGGGTAGCTCGTGGGCGTGATTTCACGGGTGCGCGCGGCGGGGCGGTCTTTCGGGCGGGCTCGCGCCCGCCCCTACGAGCTGGCGGACGGATCGACGGCAAGCGTGCGCCGAGCGCGCCAGCCATGACGGAACGCGGGTGGGTGGACGCGCTCACGCGGCCACGCTCGCTCGCGTCGATTCGCGAGCTGATCGCCCGCGGCTCGCTCCCCGAGCAGGATCGGATCGAGGCCCTCGCCGCAGCGGCGCCGGACCTCATTCGCCTCGAAACGCTGGCGACCGTCGCGTGCGGTGAACGTTCCTTTCCGCTCTACGCCTGCCACCTCGGCACCGAGGCACGCGATCGCTCGGTGCTCGGTATCTTCGGCGGCGTCCACGGCTTGGAGCGGATCGGCAGCCACGTGGTGCTGTCGTTCCTGGAAAGCCTGATCGAGCGCTTGCGCTGGGACAAAGACGCGCGGCGCGCGCTGCGCAAATGCCGGATCGTGGCAATGCCGATCGTGAATCCGGGAGGCATGTGGCTGCGGCGACGGTCGAATCCACGGGGCGTGGACCTGATGCGGAACGCCCCGGTGGATGCGGAAGTCCGCACGCCATTTCTGGTGGGCGGCCATCGCATCTCGCCCCACCTGCCGTGGTATCGCGGCAAACCCGGCGAGCTGGAGGTCGAATCGCGGGCGCTCGTCGCGCTGGTGGAGCGCGAGATCTACCCCGCGCGAGCGGCGCTCACCCTCGACGTCCACTCGGGCTTCGGTGCCACCGATCGGCTGTGGTTCCCGTACGCCAAGTCCGACGCTCCGTTTCCGTCGCTCCGGCAGGTGTCGGCACTCGCCGATCTCCTCTACCGGACGTACCCGTATCACGTGTACAGGATCGAGCCGCAAAGCGACGCGTACACCACATCCGGCGATCTCTGGGACCACCTCTACGACCGGCAGCGTGCGGCCCACCCCGAGCGGGTGTTCGTGCCGTGGACACTCGAGATCGGCTCGTGGGCGTGGATCCGCAAGGACCCGCGGCAACTCTTTGCGGGCGGCGGCGTGGGCGTGTTCAACCCGCTCAGACCGCACCGCTACGACCGCGTCATCCGGCGCCACATGCTGCTTCTCGATTTCTTTCTTCGCGCGGTGCGCAATCAATCACGCTGGAGCGGCTTGCCGCCGCGCCATGCCGAGAGCAGCGTCGACGGCTCGCAGCACGAGTCGAACGGCGACGAACCGCGCTGAATCGGGGCTTGCCAGCGGTCGAGCGGCGAGTATCCTCGCTCGCGACGGCACCCTCCCGGCACCGTCACTCACCGGAAAATCGCCTTACCCCGTAGTCGTCAGTACCCGCGGCGAACCGCGGCGCGCCCTTCGTGCGCGACGCGCTCGCTCTCCCGCGCGGGCCTCACGGCCTCGATTTCGTGCGCAGGAGACGCGAGATGTCGCTCGCCCAGAGTTCGCTCGCCCGCACGCCGAACCACATCGTCGGGCGTGCAGCGCCGCCGTCCGCGCTGACCGCTACCGCGAGCAGCACGGTCGCGTGGCTCCGCACCCGTGTCGATCCGTGGGTGCTTAGCCTCTTGCTCGTGTTCGCCGCGCTTGCAGTCGCGATCGAAGGCGCGCGGCTCTGGACGTTCACGTACCTGCACGCCACCCAGGATCAAGCGCTCTTCTTCCAGCTCATGCGCTCGCTCTGGCACGAGCATCGCTTCTCCGAATCGATCTATCACTCGCGACAGTTTCTCGGTCAGCAGCACTTCGCGCCGATTTATGCGCTCCTTGCTCCGTTCGCCGAGGTCGTCCCGCCGCGGCTGCTGGTGGCGACGTTTCCGATCGCCGCCATCGCCGCTGCGGCAGTCGTGGCGAACCGAATCGTCCTTCGTCACGGTGGCGAGCGATGGCTGGCACGCGCCGTCGTGGCAGCGCTGCTCTTCAACCCACTCACGATTCGCCTCGCCAATCAGGGAATCCGCGAGACCGTCATCGCCGGGCTCCTTCTGGCGTTGGCGATCGACGCCTTCGAGCGACGGCGGCGATTCGCGTTCGCCGCGACCTGTCTGCTCGCGGCGTGCTGCAAGGAGGACGTGCCGCTGGTGATCGCGGGCTTCGTGCTGCCGGCGCTCGTCGAACGGCGGCGCGGCTTCTGGCTCGGATTTCCGCTGCTCGCAGGAGTGGGCGGGTTCGTGCTCGTCACGGAGGTGGTCATGCCGCATTTCGGGGCCACCCCCGGTCAAGGCGGTCTCGGCTTCCCGTGGTTCCGCGCTCTGGGCAGAAGCTACGGCGAAGTCGCGGTGCACGTGATCGCGCACCCGATGGCGACGCTCGAGCGAATGGTGGCGAGCGGTGACGCCGGCGACTTCTTCGGCCGCTACCTCGCGGGCCTCGGCTTCGTGCCGCTCTTGGCGCCCGGTTATCTGCTCGTCCCTGTGTCGCAGTACCTGGAGATCGCGCTCGCCTCGGCGCCGCACGTTTCGTCGATCGGCAATTGGTACTGGGCACCCGCTTACCCGTTCGCCGCCGCGGCGTTTGCCCGCGCGGCGCTCAGGCTCGACCACTGGGCGGTGCGTCGCGCGTCCCGCTCAGCCGTGCTCCCTCGGCGATGGGCTCGCCACTCGGTGCCGATCGCCATCGCCGCGCTGGCGGCGGTGCGCGTCGCTTGCGCCGGTTGGACCGCGCTCGCCGAGCCGCGCTGCTTCGAAGGCGCGCGAATCGCGTCCCAGCACGGAACCGAAGGCGGGCTTCGCGATGCCGCGTACGTCATCCGGTACTTCCGCTTCCATCGCGAGTGGTCGCAGCAACTCGCGCGACTCTTCGCGCGCATCCCGCCGGATGCAGCCGTCAGCACGCAGTATCCATTCCTGCTGGCGTTCGCCGGACGTTCGTCACTCACGCTCTTTCCCGACGTGGGTGATGCTTCGTGGGTGGTGCTCGGCCCGGCGTTTCCGCGAGTTCCGCACTTGTCCGACGGGGAGCTGACGCGAGCGCTCGCCCGCCTGCGGCGACGTGAATTCCGCCGTGTGGCCCAGTGGGGCGGAGTCACGATCCTCGGGCGGGACGGCGGCGACGATGCGCCGCTCGATCGCTGCCTCACCGAATGCCAGCGGCGCGAGGCCGAGCAATTGCCTTCGGGCGCAGCACGCGCGGTGACGGCGAGCGGGACCTGTTTGGCGCGAAATCGTTTCGACGCGAGCGCGTCGGGAAGCGCGGTGCGTGCCTCGTGGTGGGGCTCGCCGATCCCCGTTCGCTGGACCCAGGATCTCGCCCCGGGTCGTTACCGCCTTCGGCTGCGGCTCGCGATCACGCCGGACTCGGCGCCTGCCGCGCGCGGGGGCGGATATGCGCTGCGACTGCTGGTTCGCGACGCGGAGCGGGGCGCGGTGCTCGCGGAGCGAAGCTACACCGCTCGGGATCTGTCGATCGCTGGTGCATATCGAGTCGTATCGATGCGCTTCGACGTCGAGAGCGAACGTGCCGAGCGCGTGCACATCGAGGTGGAAGATCCCGGTAACACGCCACTCAGGCTCGACTGGCTCGAGCTTCGTCGGCACCCACCGCGCGCGCTCTCAGCCGGAATCGAACGCGTGGACCAACACGAACACGATCGAGCGCAGCACGATCGCGCTCGCGAGCAGCGCGACCTCGGTCCAGAGCTTCCGCCGGCCACGGAGGATCGGCAGACGCGCGACGATCCAGCGTTCCAGATCGCGCACGATTCCGACGACGCGACCGAGCGCGGCCGTCTGGGGCGCCGGTACCAGACGCTCCAAGGCGATGCCGATCAGGAGCAGCGTCGTGAGGTAGTTGGCGTGCGCGCTGGGGTCGAATCGATCCACGCTCAGCCTCCCGCGCTCGTTGCGACGCTCACCCAATGAACGACCGCAGAGACGGCGTTGGCGCCGACGAAGACGAGCATCGCGCCCACCACTCGCGGACGAGCCCCGCGCGCGAGCGCCGCGCCCAGCACGATCGCCATCGGCACGCAGACCGGCAGCAAGTACTGCAGGCGTCCGTGGGGCAGCCAGAAGAGCACCGGCAGCACGAACGCCCACGGCAGCACGTCCCGCCACATCGGCTCGAGTGCATCGGCGCACGCGTCCCAGAGCACCAGGAAGACCACGATCGAGCCCACCACGTCGATCGAGAAGAAATACGGAATCGTTGCACCGAGCCAGTTGCGCGCATGCCCTGGCTGACCAGCGGCGAGCATCGGCACGGCTGCCGCCAGACCGATCACAAACGGAACGAGGCGACGCGCGCGCGCGCTGCGGGACGCGTCCCCTGCGACGAGCGCGTGCGCACCGAGGGCGGCAGCGTTCACCAGCGCCACGGGATGGTGGAGCGCGGCTACCGCCATCACGAGCGCGAGCGCTGCTCCGCGAAGCAGTGAGGCTCGGCGGACGCACGCGACGTACGCGGCCGTCGTCAGCGACACCAGTAGCAGATGTGCCGCATACGGCTCCGCCGATGCCGCGTAGAAGATGGCGTTGGGCGTGAGCGCGTGCACCGCGACGGCGAGTGCCGCCACGCGTTCGCCCGCGGCGGCTCGCGCCATCGCCCACACTGCTGCGAATCCGAGCATCGCGAATCCGAGTTGGATCCAGCGGAGGTCGCGTTCGGTGGCGCCGGGCCAATGCCGCAGCGCTTCGGCGTGGGCGAGTGTGGCGAGCCAGCCGTGCACCGAGCCACGCAGGCCGTCGGGGATGCCGCGCTCCAGGACGGAGTGCGCGTCGCGGAGGTAATGGGTCTCGTGCGGGCTCGTCGGAATGCCGCGAATGGCGAGCACCCGCAGCGTGAGCCCCACGAGCAGCGCCGCCACAAGCAGTGTGCGCGTGGGGCAGCGCGCACCCAGCCGCGCTGGCGCGCGCCCGCACCACTCGAGAGCGAGACCCAAACGCTCGATCCACACGGGCGCCGATCTTCCAGTAGCCGCGGGGATCGTGCAACGTAGGGGCGTGGGACTCGAACGAGACAACGCGCAAACGAGCGCTCAGCCGGCCCTCGGTGGGGCGGCGATTGCAGCGATCTCGCTCGCCGGCGCGGTGGCGTACGCGCCCTCACTGGCACTCGGCTGGTGGCGCGACGACTACACGTGGCTCTTCGACCGCGTCGATCTCGGCCGTCTCTTCACCGACCTCGCCAACGGCCAAGTGGTCGGCCGCTTCCGCCCACTCCAGAAGCTGTTGTCGCTGGCGGTGGGATCGTTGGGGCTGGAGGCGCGCCTGCCGTCGCGGCTGGTGTGCATGGCTCTCGTCATCGCCACCGGTATCGCCGCCGCCATGTGGGTGAACACTACCGTTCGCTCACGGCTTGCGGGCGCGTTCGCGGGAGTGCTCTACGTGACGAGCCCGCGAATCGCGATCGCGGCGACCTGGGTGTCGTGGTGGTCGTCACAGCTCTGCATTCTGTTCACGGTGCTCGCCCTCATCGCTGCAGAGCGCTTCACCACGCGCGGCGGCTGGCGCGCAGGTGCCGCTTGCGCGGCCGCGAGCGTTCTCGCGCTCGCGAGCTTCGAGGTGGGCGTGGGCGTGCCGGCGGCGCTGGCGGTGGTGTTCACGGTGCGCGTGGGGCGACGGCCGCGCGAGTGGTGGCCAGTCCTAACGTCGGCGGCGGTGGTCGCGATCTTCCTGGTGCTCTACTCGCGCGACCCCGATCGGCCGTTCGCGATCGCGCTGCCACCGGCGCAGTTCGCGCGCCATCTCCTGCAGATGGCGGATCACGAGTCCACGGCGCTGATCGTGGGCCTCGTGGCCGCCGTGATTCAGGGAGTTCGCACGCGCTTCTCGGCGCCGTGGCGGATCTTCGTGGCGGTTGCGATCGTCTCTGTGCTGCCCGGTCTCTTCCACCCGTCGCCAGACACGTATCACTTCCCACTCTTTTACGTGGCGACCGGTGCGTTGGTGGCGTGGACCGTTACGGACCTCTTGCAGCTCGTTCCGCGCGCCGACCTTGCCGAGCGCGCACCGGCGCTCGCGCTCGTCGCGCTGGCGCTCGGAGCGTTCGGCTACGTCGAGCTGCGCGGCTTCATCAGCCGCGAGTGGGAGCTTCGCGATTCACGGCGCTTGCTCGACGCCCTCGCTGCGAACGACTGCCTACACCATCGCCCCGCCACGATCTTCCCGCTCGGCCTCGACCAGCACGATCGCGCCATCGCATTCATGATGCCGGCAAGCGGGCTCACGCCACTCTCGGGCTTGTGCGGCGCACCCGTGGCGCTGGAGACCGAACGTACCGTTGCCAGCCCCGACGACTGCGGAGCGAACGGCTACTTCCTGACCCGCGACGGCGATCTCCTCGATTGCCCCGCGCTCGCCGAATCACCCGAGCTCGTCGCCGCCGCCAGCGCGTGCGGCGTGCCACTCGACTCTCCGTCGCTCCTCGTTCCCAGCGGCATCTGGAGCGGCCCCAAGATCCTGTGCGTGAACGTGCCGCGCGGCGAAGGCATCACCGACACCGACCCGCCCGTGGTCCTCGAAGGCGATCAAGCGGTGCTACGAAAGACCGGCACCCTCACCTTCGCGATCCCCGACGAAGCAACCCGCTTCACCGCCCGCCTCGATCGCCTGGTCTCATTCGCATCCAAGGGACGCGCCGTCGACCGTCCCGCCCTCGGCACCCTCACCCTCTACGGCGACGGCGAGCTCCTCGCGCAAGTCGAAATCGGCCGCGACGAAGACAAGCTCGCCCTCGCCGTCCCCACCGCCAACGCCGCCGTCCTCAGCGTGAGCTACCACGCCCGCGAGCCCGAAGGCCCCGCGCTCGTCCTCTTCCAACCCCGCTTCCACCGCACCTGATCCGCACCCGCCGCGATCGCGACAGACCACGTGGAGCGGATCGCCACGACCGCGCCCTCAACCCTGCCGCCCGCAACGAGCCGCGCCATCCCGCCGTACTTTATGCTCCTCACCTCAACGAACCCCTGAGGTTGCGTTGATCACGCCGATGCGCTCGGCGCGTGTGCGCGCAACGACGCGCCGGCGCAGCCACCGCGCCACAAGTGCGCGAGGGTCACCCCGCGGCTGCGGCCTTGCCAGCGGACAATGCCCGAAGTCGGCGCGCGGAGACGGGCCGGTTCAAGAGGCCGGTCTTTCTGTCTATCGTGTAGCCCGCGTTCCGCAGGGCGATCAGCACGTCGCCGAGGTGAAGGCTGTCCACGCGCTGACGTCGCCGGATGGCCTCGCGCACCGTGGCCGCATAGACGTAGCTCGGGTTGAGCGGTCGTTCAGCGGCGAGAGACTCGATGGCAGCGTCGAGCAGGTCGTCGGCGTTCGCGAGACACGGGAAAGTCCGCTCGGTCTTCTCGCCCGCATCCGGCTTTCGAACCGTGAGCACCAGATCGACCGTGACGACGTCCTCGGCGCCGGAGTTGAGGCCTTTTACGGACCTTTGGCCCTTGTCGAGAATTGCCACGTGAACGGGCACGGGGTCGAAGCCCGCGTCCTGGAGTGAGCGCTGCACGAGCGCCCAGACGGCGCCGTTGCTGTTGCCGAAGACCACCGACATGTAGCGCCCCCGTTTGAGGGTTCGAAAGACCTCGGTGAACCCGCGCCGTAAGAGCGCCTCGTATCTTTCCGCTGCGCCGTTCTTCCGCGGGCCGGTGGTGTGCATGACCGCTTCCCGCTCGTGCTGCGTGGTCGAGCCTAGCCACGCCTCTTGGAAGAGGTTCATGTCGCTGTAGAAGATGTTGCTGCCGAAAGGCGGATCGGTGAACACGTAGTCCACCGTCTCGTCGCGGATGTGAATCAAGGCGTCGGCCGACGAGATGTCGTACTGCACGTTGCCGGCGAGGTCGTGGGCGAACAACGGCATCGCGCGGTGCAGTTCCTCGTCCGCACGAATGGCGGCTTCGACCTTCCGGAGGAAGAGGTCGAAGACGTTCCACTCGTAGTAAACGGGCGCGATGTAGTAGGTCTGGTTCTGCGCGTTCAGCGGCCGCTTCGGACCCCACTGGTACCGGCGGGAAGCGCGAGGGAGCATCGCGGTGAACGCGAAGCGCATCTTGGTGCGAAGCCTCTCGTCCGCCGCGGTGTTGATGACCTTCCACAGCTCGACGAGGGCGATCGCGTTGCGCGAAGAGAAGAAGAGCCTCGTCTCAGTCAGGCCATGCTTGCCCAGGGCGGAGCGCCGGTACATCTCACGATGCTCGGCGATCGTACAACTTGGCACCTGCTGCAACCGTGAGTCGCGCTCGGCCGCTCGGATGGATCGCAGGTCCATCTCCTGAACCCCTTGCGCAACGAGCCTGCCGTCCTCGCCCTCGACGACCACTTCGACCGGAATGTCCTCCGCCTTCGGCCAGGAGCGCCTGACGAACGTCTCCCCGCATCGCGCGCATGCGTCGGGTTGCGCGGTCCCGTTCCTGCGGAGGTGTCGGTAGTAGACCATCGGCTCGGAGCACTGTGGGCAGACGTACGTGAACGACCACACCGTACGCTTGAGCTCGACGTCAGCTCCGTCGGCGGCACGCCGCGTCTTGTAGAGCCCCCGCACCGCGGCGCGCGCCCCAGAGACGATCTCGTCCGCGACTTCCCGAAGAGCCGCAGGGCTGACTTCGGTTAGGTAGCCTCGCGCGATGTGCTGGCCGAGCACGGAGATGTCGGCTAACTGGGCGCGGCGACCATGCATCGCCGCCGCGAGCCCGGTCATACCGGAGCCGGCGAAGGGATCCAGGATGGTCTCGCCTGGCCGCGTGAACTGCTCCACGAACGGGCGGATGGCCTCTACCGGCACCTTGGTGAGGTACGCGTGGCAGTTGTAGATGCGGTCGGTTCGGGGAGCTCGGATGACGTCCGGGATTTCGATCTCCTCCAGTCTCATGTTCATCACTCGGCGCCGGTTAATGCCAGATGCGTAACCTATAGTCTGTAGACGTATAGTCGTCAAGGGCCTACGGTCGCGGCCGAGTTCTCGCGAGAGGTCCTGCTTGGCGCCGCCCGACCCGAAGGAAGTCCTGGCCCGCAACCTACGCCGCCTGCGCAGATCGACGGGCCTGTCGCAGGAGGACCTCGCCGCACGCGCCGGCCTCCACCGGACGTACGTCAGCTCGGTTGAGCGTGGCCAGCGCAACATCTCCCTCGAGAACATCTTCGCTTTAGCACGAGCGCTCGGCTGCGATCCGCAGCAGCTCATCGATGCACGGGCGGCCGAGAGAGACGGCTGATGGGCTTCAAGGTCAACGCGAGCTTCCTGCGGTTCCTGACCATGGGCGCCGCCGGCGTCCGCTCGACGATGGACTACCTGCGGGACGAGGGTTTCGAGCCGCTGGAGCTGGAGCGGTACTGCGCGTCGAACAAGATCTGGATGACGAAGGTGAAGCGCCTTCGTCTGCCGGACGTGCTGTGCGCCCGGACGGGTCTGCGCGTCGAAGTTCGCGCGAAGTCGGACTTGAAGATCCGGATGAGCGATGCCCCCAACAACCCGGAGCGCCGCTGGGACGTCGGCCTGCGGGACGACGACCTCGTCGCGTTCGTGCCCTGCGACGGCGGGGGCGCTCGGGTCGAGGTGCTCGGTCCGCCGGTCTGCTTCCTGGTGGGTGACCTGCGTGCCACCGTAGGCTCTACGAGGCTCGGCCCGCCGAAGTCGGCGTCCGAAGGCGCCGAGCGGGACCGCGAGTGGAAGAGCACGGTCCCGTCGCAGGACGGCGAGGTTCTTGAGGTGACGCCGTACAAGGTCGTCACGCAGTTCGACTCTGGACGGCAGCAGACCTATTCGCTGCAGGAGAAGTCCGCGTACGTCGCGCCCGGAGACCGCTTCATCGCAGGCGCATCCATGATCGCGGGCGCGGTTCCACGTCTGGCGCCGCTGGCGGCGCAATGCGGCAGGGCCTGGGATCCGATGGCAACGCTTCGAGAGGCAAACGCCGTAGACCGTTACGCGGCCGCGAAGGCGATGCCGCATCGTGGTGCGGCTTCCGCCCACGTTCGAAGGGCGTTGCTCGCAGCAATGGAGCGGGAGCCCGATGATCGGGTCGCGCTCGAGATGGCTGCGTCCGCTGCCCGTCTCGAGGCGAGCGAAGGCCTCGAGCACATCGTATCGACGGTGTGGAACCACGAGCGCGGCGACCTGCGCATGGAGGGGATCCTGATTTTGACCGAGCTGGGAACCGCGGCTGCCGGCGCTGAGCTTAAGCGTGTCGCGGCGGCTCGTGAGTTCGAGGGTGATGAGCTGCGGCAGGCGGCGACCTGGGGACTTGGCCGCGAGGGCTGTCGCGCCTATGCAGAGCTCCTCGACCTCTTGGGTGACGAGGACGACGGCGTGGCACTCCACGCGATCGCGGCATTTGGAGAGGACGCGCCCGAGCAAGTCGTGCGTGGCCTCGTCGAGGTGGTCCAGCGAGGAGAGCCACGGCGGCGCGTGGCTGCCTCAGAGGCTCTCCGGCTGATCGGTTCGCAGCTCGTCCTCCGAAGTCTGATCGACGCGGCGCGGAGCCGCGAAGGGGCACGACCCTGGGTGCTCGCGACGCTGGGCCGGCTCGACCCTGCGGCCGTCCGCACGTTCCTGGATGGAGACCCGCTCCTCGGGGAGGTCGAGCCGCTGCTCGCGCTCGGCCCCACCGAGAACTGGCTCGCCACGCCGGACGCGGCCGAGGATCTTCGGTTTCTACTCCTGCAGCGCCTGCCCTGAGCGGGGAGGCAGCGTTGTCCTCCGCGCATGGCACGCCGCGCCCTGTGGACCCGGCCGAGAACTTTGCCCCTCGGCCTCAGGAGCAACCCCGTCAAGCAGCTCTTGGCCGAGGTAGGCGACCAGTCGGGGAACGAGCCGGAGCGCGGGCTCCGTTCGATTCTGTTCCCAGTTGGCAATGGTCCCCTTGTCGATGCCGAGCCGAGCCGCGACCTCCGTCTGGAGCAGCCCAAGGTCGAGGCGCCGGGCTCGGAGACGGTCGCCCAGGGTCCGAAGGGACTTGGGATACGCCGAATCCTTGGGTTTCATCGCCCTGAGGATCCCTTGGCAAATGGGCAACACAGGGATGCCCGTGCGGTTGGCGCGGCGAGCCTCACCGCGCGGCGTGCGCGATGCCGGTGACGTGAACCGCAATGACGGCGCCGCCCCCGTTTGGATCGTCAGACGGACTCGGCCTCGCGCCGCGCTTCGGCCTCACCAGCTACGATGCGAGTTACCTCGAGCTCGCCGAGCGCCGCGGGCTCCCGCTCGCGACCCTTGATGCGCGGCTCGGCAAAGCCTGCCGAACGCTGAAGCTCCACGTCCTTCCCTGAGCGCCGGCCGTCGTCCTCGACCGGCGCCGCTCCACCACTCAGCGCTTGCCGACGCGATTGATGGGGATCGCGACGATGACTCGATGTCCGTATCAAGCGTGAGGCGCAATGCGAGGACGCTGGGAGATGCGACTCCTTGCGGCGCGACCTACTCGCACACGGCGCGCGCGGTGAGGCCACCGCCGACGCACCCGCTTCAGAGCGAGGCCTGCTCAGTGGCGGAGGGTGTTGAGGCAGGCACTTCTTGTCTTTGCGCCCGCTGCCGCAAGGGCAACGATCGTTGCGACCAACCTGCGGCGCTCGAGGTGTTGCAGCACCGGCGGCGTGTACGGCGTCGGGGCTCTGCCCGCCGAGCTCCTCGCGTGGGGTCTCGTTCCAAAGGTCCATCAAGACGGGGAGCAAGCGTTCCATCGTGGCCACCGCGGGCGGCTGCGCGGCCGTGCCGAGGATCGCTTGCACCATCGCAGTTGGGCTGGCGCTTCGCGCGACGCTGCGCCGCGCCTCGGTCGTCGTGAGGTGACTTGCCAGCAGCGCGAGCGTGCGCTCGAGGAGGAGGTCGATGTCCCTGGCTGGCCGTTCAGGCTTGGACAGCCCGGCCGCAGCCGCCAGCGCCACGACGTCGAATGGCTCCACCGGCCCGTTGGCCCAGAGCGTGTCCTCCCCTTCGTAAATCAAGTACTCGTCCGCCGTGCACACCTTGCAGAAAGCGTGAATCGCATCGTCGTTCTGCTTCAGCACCATCAAGAGTCCGGAGCACACGTTTCCGGCGGGCCGTTTGCGACAAGGAATCAGCGTCGCCCGAGCCTGACCGCGTGGAAGCGGGCCAGCGGCCTCGATGCATTGCGCGACTCGCAGCGCCTTCGTCCGGAGTCGTGGCTCGGCGGGAAGTTCCCCACCTTCGCTGAGTCAGTGCGCTGGGTTGATGACGGCGACCACTCTTACACCTCCCGGTGCGAGCCGGCTGCTCCGCTTCTCTCGCGCGTCAGGCGCTGCGGAGGGTCCGCTCGCGAGGGATGTCGCCGGCGGGGAGCACTTCGCCGAGGGCGAGGGCGTGCGATTCCTGGCGATGACGCGCGT
>CAYUSL010000132.1:0-13801 GCA_964447125.1 uncultured bacterium
GGGGCGCCCGGCCGGCGCCGCGCGGCCCGTGGGGGGGGGGCCCCTGCGGGGCTTGCCACTCCAGGGCGGGGGGCTTGAAAAGCCCCCCGAGGAAACGCTCACGGCCAGCGCACGTCGTGGCGGCGCATCCAACCGTCGAGGACGAAGATGGCCCACAGCGCGTGGGAGTGGTCGGCGCGGCGGGCGCGATGTTCTTCGAGCCAATCGGCTGCGACCGCCCGCGCGAGGTGCCCGCCTTCCCACGCAGGCGAATCCATCAGGATGGCGTCCATCCGTCGCGCGAAGTCGCCCCGGAAAAGCTCGCCCATCGGCGCACCGAACCCGTGCTTGCGGCGGGTGACGATCGGCTGGGGAATCCGTCCGCGGGCGGCCCGTCTGAGCAGCCACTTGGTCTCGAGCCCCCGCACTTTGTACCGAGTGGGGAGACGGGCGGCCCACTCCACGAGATCGTTGGCGAGGTGCGGCGGGCGCACCTCCAGCCCGTGCGCCATGCCGGCCCGATCCACTTTCGTGAGCACCGTGTTGGGCAGGTAGGTCGAGAGATCGAGGGCCAGACACGCGGCGAGCGGGTCGCCCGAATCGGTGGGGACGCGAAAGCCGAGGGTGGGCGGGTCGCGATCGAAGCTCGGCATCAGGCGCCGAAGCTCCGGCAGGTCGATGCTCCCCATCCAGCGCAGGTGGCGACGCAGTCGGTCGTCTTCCCAGCGGAGTACGAACCGCCGCAGCTTGAAGTCGAGCCCTTGGTAGCCGCGCCCCACGGGTAGCCGCGCGATCGCCGGTGCGACCACGTGGTTCCGGATCGGCGCAGGAACCGCGTGCCACAACGGCGCCAGCCGGTGCGCCACGTAGCTCAGGTAGCCGCCCCAGAGCTCGTCGCCACCGTCGCCACCGAGCACCACCTTCACAGAGCGCGCGGCGGCTTCGGAGAGCAGGTAGGTGGGGACGTAGGAGGGATCGGCGAGCGGCTCGTCGAGCGAAGCGGCGATGCGCGGCAAGCTCTCTGCCCACGTGCTGCCGTCGAGACGAACCTCGGTGTGATCGGACGCGAGGGCCGCTGAAACCAGGCGCGAATAGGCGCTTTCGTCGTACGAGGGCTCGCTGAAGGCGAGCGAGAACGTGCGCAGCTTCGCGCCGGTGCGCCGGCGTGCAGCGCTCGCGACCACCGCGGAATCGATCCCCCCGCTCACGAAGAAACCCACCGGCACGTCGGCGACCTGGTAGCGCGTGACCGCGGCCACCAGTCGCTCCCAAGCCTCCTCGGCGAGCGAGTCCGCGCTTCCCTCGCTGTCCCACCGCTGGAGCGCGGGCATTCGCCAGAAGGCGTGTTGCTCGGAGAGCACGCCGTCTTGCCAGGTCAGGTAGTGGCCGGGCCGGAGCTTGTGCGCGCCACGCAACAAGGTGCGTGGCGGGGCCGCGTGGTCGGCGAAGAAGTAGTCGGCGAGAGCGTCGAGGTCGAGCTCGCGACCGACGCCTGGATGTTGCAGCAAGGCGCTCAGCTCCGATGCGAAGACGACCCCGCCGTCGGCGAGTGGCGCGTAATGGAGCGGCTTGATCCCCATGCGATCGCGGGCGAGCACCAGACGCCGCTGACCCTCGTCCCAGGCGGCGAACGCGAACATTCCGTCGAGAGCCGCGATCCCCCCGAGCCCGTGCGCGCGCAGGTGGGTGAGGAGGACCTCGGTGTCGGATCGCGTCCGGAATCGCTCGCCTGCGGCGCTCAGCGGGGCGGCGAGCTCGCGGTAATTCACGATCTCGCCGTTGAAGGTCACGCATGACGAGCCTGTTTCGTCGGTCAGCGGCTGCGCGCCGCCTGCCGTGTCGAGGATCGCAAGCCGGCGATTGCCGAGTGCGACGCGCCACGCGCCGACGGTTCGCGTCCAGGTGCCCTCGCCGTCGGGTCCGCGGTGGGCGACCGCTGCCAACATCCGGGGGAGAGCGCCCGGCGCCTCGTCACGCACCACGTAGCCGACGATGCCGCACATCGGTCGAGAGCTCGCGATGGCTCAGAGCCGGCGGCAGCGCGCGGCTTCGGCCTGGGAGTGAAGGCCGTGCGAATCGATCGGGATCCTGGGGACGAGCAGTCGGCGCATTCGTCGGATGTCGATCAGTAGTACTGCCGGTGACAGCAGCGGGAGCAGAAGCGCTCGCTGTTGCCGTCGCGATGGATTCGCTGGCGAAAAGCGCGCAAAGACGGTCCGTTCCAGATCGCGCGGAGGCTGTCGCGAAACGCGTTGCCGACCACCACGTCGACCTCGTCGCACGGCGTGACGTCGCCGTTGGGGCGGATGAAGAGGTCGATCCACGGCAGCACGCACTTGCGCGACGCGCCGGGAAACGCCGGCTCCGAATAGTAGGCACGCAGGTCCGTACTGCGAATGCGCGGGAAAAAGAGCACCGGCAGGCCGTAGCGACGGCGCTCCACCTCTTCGACTTGCCGGATGACGTCCGCGAGATCGTAGCGGCGGTCGTGGAGGAAGACCGTCTGCGAATGCTGGAACGTGAGCGAGCTCGCGTGTGCGTGCTCGAAGCGGCGGGCGACGTCGTCGAGGCTGAGCCCGGCCCCCCACGGCAGGTCCACGGGGCAGCTCAAGGAGATCTCGTAGCGAGGACATCGCTCGTGCAGCGCGTCCAGGATCCCATGGAATCGATCGAAATCGAGGGTATTCACCGACAGCACGAGCCGCTGCAAGCTGCGGCTGGGAGCCAGCTCATCCACGTAGCGGTGGAGCTGGGCGCCGTTGGTGGTCAGCATCAGTCGATAGCCGCGATCGGTGTAGTGCTGGAAGGTGCGCGCGAAGTCGGGATGGATCGTGGCCTCACCACCGAACAGATAGACCGTTGGCTTCCAGCGGAACGACGCAGACAGGTTGCGCTCGATCGCGCGGATGGCGTCGAAGCTCAGGTCGGGAAGATCGCTGCGCCGCGACTGGTCTTGATAACAGAACGCGCACGAGAGATTGCAGCGATAGGTGAGCGCGAGCTCGACGAAGCGTGGTGCGAACGGCGCCCATCCGTCCGCCCAGCGGATCGCGCCCAAGGCGCGACCGACGAGCGGATGGTTGGGGAGGTTCTGGAGCTCCTTGAGCTTCACCGCACGGGCAGAATGCGAAGCGAGCGGAGCGGCTCGCGGGCTCGCGGGGAGCCGTGGACGCGAGGGCAACTCGGACGGACTGGGAGGCGCTCGGCTCGGGGGCTTCGCGGACGACGGCTGTGCGACGGGAGGGGTGACACTCGGTCACCGTAGGGGTGCCGCACTGGGGGTGTCAACCGCAGCATCCTGGAAGCGACGGTAGGCATTTCGCACCAGCGTGCGAACGATGGCCGGATAGGCACGCGCGCTCCACACCGTGTTCGCGGCGTGGGCACATTCGAACGAGCACTTGCAGCGTGACGAGCGGATCCAGCGGGTCAGCGCGACGTTGGGTGGTCCGGCCAAGAGCGCGCGAACGTCGTAGTCCGCGTTGCGCACGTTACCGACGCTCTTCCCCAGCACTTCGCACGGGAACACCTCGCCGGTCTCGCCGACGACGGCGAGCTTGCGCCCCGCGACGCACGGCACGAGGAAGCGCTCCTCGAACACCACCGCCTCGAAGAGCTCGTGGGATACGTCGTCGACGGCGCGCCACACGCTGGACAACGCCCGTCGCTCGGTGCGCCGCGGGCGATCCAGGATGAGGCGCCGCGCCTCGCGGTATCGCTCGCGCGAACGGGGCACGAGCGCCGGGTCGCGAGGCGCGCCGCGCACGTACGTGATCGAGAGATTGTCGAGCTCGAACTCGGTGTCGAGCGTTCGCAGGGTGGCGACGATCCGGTCCTCGGTCCGCGCGGAGAACACGGTGTTGGCGTCGATCACCAGGTTCCGCCGCACGCGCCGGATCCGGTCGAGCGCCGCGTAGGTCGCGCACAGCCGTTGCCACGACCCCGGGGCGGAGCGCTCCGCGTCGTGCTGATCGCCGATGCCGTCGATCGAGAGCACCAGCCGGAAATTGGAGCGCGGAAAGCCTGCGGTCAGCTCGTCGAAGAATCGCTCGGTGCGCTCCGTGAACCAGCCGTTGGACGGGATCGTGACCCAACGGGCGTGACTGTGCTGGAGCCAGACTGCGGCGATGTCGGGAAGCTCGGTGCGGACGAATGGTTCGCCGCCCGTGAGCGAGAGCTGCGCCAGCGGACCGAGCTTGGCAGCCACGCGCTCGATCTCGTCCACGGTGAGTTCGTCGGGCTTCGCACCTTTGGCGATTTCTGCGTGATAGAAGCAGAAATCGCAGCTCAAGTTGCAGCGATTGGTGACGTAGAAAATGAGGTAGCCGAGCTGCTTCGGATCGCCGAGGGCGCGAAGGGTGCTCCACGTCGACGCTGCGGCCATCGTCAGACCCTCGGGTGCGCGAGCGCGGCACGCCGAGTCGGCTGGCGGACCCAGCGCACGGCGTAGGTGAGACAGCCGAGAGCGGCACCCGCGCAGATCACGCACGCGAAGTAGAAGTTGAGCGCGGCGGCGGCAACGACGAAGCGTGGGCGCTCGCGGGCGACGAAGCGCAGGAATGGCCACGCACCCGCGAGCCATGCTGCGGACGAGGCCAGGGCGATGGCAGTCGCCACCGTCGATGCGGGCGCGCCGAGCCACGCCGCGAGGGCACACGGAGCCGCGAGCGCGCGCAACGATCCGCTCGCGGTCGCGTCACCCGCCTGCTCGAATCGGCGGCGCTCCAAGAAGAGCAAGGTCCACTGCTTCACGCGCACCAGATAGTTGCGGCTTGCACGTGCAAAGCCGGGAAAGTGGTGTCGCGCTCGGATCGAAGGATCGAGCAGTGTGCGCCGGCCGACGGCGAGCCGATAGCCGAAGTCCTCGTTCTCGAATTCGCACTCGGGGCCGAGCGTTTCGTCGAAACCGCCAGCCGCGAAGAACACCTCGCGCCGGACCCCGGCGCAATACGCCGAGAAGCCGTCGTACGACGTGACGCCCGCGCGGGAGAAATTGAAGTGGTCGAATAGCGCCTTGTAGACGGCGGCGGCGCCCGCCGGCTCGAGTGGCTCTGGTGCGTAAACGCCGCTCACGGCATCCGCCTCGCGAATCGACGCGCGGAACCGGCCGAGCGCGTCGTTCGCGAGCTCGGTGTCTGCGTCCACGAAGAAGACGAGCGGCGCACGCGCTGCGTGCGCGCCGGCGTTTCGTGCTGCTGCGGCGCCGCGGCGCTCCGCGATCCGGACGTGACGGACTCGGTCGCCGTGGACTTCGACGAGCCTGCGCACGATGGCTGGTGTTGCGTCCGTCGAGGCGTCGTCGGCCACGATCACTTCGAGCGGCGGATCGCAGGAGCGAAGCACGCTCTCGACACAACGCGCCAACGTCGGAGCGGCATCGAAGGCCGGAATCACCACGCTCACGGCCGCGTCCTTGGTGGCCTCCGTCGTGGCGTTCATGGTGCGTTCGGGTCGCGGGCGACGCGGGACTCCTCGCCACGGATGGCCACGCTATCGACACACGCCCAGAGCCGCAACCGTGGCGATCCTCTCGATGACGCCGACCGCGCTGGCGCGTGCTGCGGCCGGCCAGCAACCGTTGCTCATCCCAGCGGCACGAATCACGAGGGTGGATGGGTTTGCTCGCTCAGGGAGGCGGCAGGATGCCGATGCCGCAGGCACTCGCCGTCACGAGGCGCCCGTCGCGAAGCACGCGCATCTGTCGCATGCGCACGCCCGAGCGCACGACGCCGAGCCGCTTGCCGCTCGCAGGGTCGATGCGCACCACGCGGCCGTTGAAGAAGTCGGCGACGTAGAGCGCTTTCCGCGCCGGATCGACGGCGATGGCCCGCGCACCGCGCACGAAATGCGTACGCAGGTAGTCGAAGCGATCCAGATCGCGCACCTGCACCAGCCCGATGGTGTGCGTGAGGTAGAGCTCGCGGCGCTCCGTGTCCACCGTGCCACCGCCGATCCCGGGAATGCCGGTGAAGAGCAGTCGGCTGGCATGGCTCGCATAGTCGTAGGTGGCGAGGGTGATGAATCCTTCGCTGGTGACGAAGGCGCGGCGCTCGCCGGGAACGGCGACGATCTCGTTGGCGCCCGGGTGGTTGTCGAGGGGGTAACGGCCGACGGGCTCGGTGGGCTCGGCGAGGTCGTAGGCCACCAAGCCGCCGAAGCGATCGGCGGGGTTCGGCGCCTCGTCGACCTCGGCGCGATCGATCACCAAGAGCTCGCCCGCCGCGGGATCGAACGTGAAGTCCATTGGCGCCTGCGCTTTGAGCTTCAGGGTGCGGATCAGGCGGAATGGATCGGCCTCGAGCACGTAGAGCTCGGCGCTCGTGTGATCGACGGCGTAGATGCGGCGGGTGCTGGGCTCGAAACGCACGTGGAGGATGCCGCGCACACCGAGGTCGACGCGGTCGGTGCGACCCGAGCCGTCGAGCGCGACGCGCACCACGCCGCTCAACTGCCCGCCGTGGGCGTAGCTGGCGTAGGCGAAGCGCTCCTCCGGGTCGACGTCGAGCGCGTATTCGCCCCGGTTCTGCAGCACCGCCATCATCGTCGTGTCGGGCTGGCTGTCGAGACGCAGCGCGCCCGGCTGGCGCCAGACGGCGTCGCAACCCGGCGAGGTGGCGAAGAACACGCACGTGAAGAGCCAGGTGTGGAAGACCGAGTACGCACCCAGCACCACGGCAATCGCCGTGCGGCTCACCCGGCGGCGCTCGAGCACCCGGAATGCCGTGGCCACGATCACCGCCCACGGTCCGCTCGCCCAGAGCGGTAGCATCGCGAGGGTGCTGGTGTAGAAGACCACCGGCGGTGTCGCGATCACGAACGCCGCCACCCGCAGCAGGCGGCGCAGCGGCGCGGCGTAGCGTCCGATCATCCACACCAGCCACACCGACCCCAGCAACGCCAGGCCGACGAGCAGCATGTGGGTGAAGAAGTACTGGTTCACGATCGCTCGGCGGTGGCAGGGTCGTGCGCGGCGCGCGGCGCTTCGCCGTCATGCGCCTCGCGGCTTGCGGTCGCACCGGGTGGCTCGAGGACGACGATGCCACAGCCGCCTGCCGTGACCAGCCGCCCGTCACGGAGCACCTTCATCTGGCGTACGCGTACCCCGGACCGGACGACCCCCAGGGACTCGCCGGTGTTGGGGTCGATGCGAACCACGCGGCCATTCATGAAGTCGCTGACGTAGAGCGCGCCGCGCGTGGCGTCCAGCGCCACTGCGCGGGCGCCGCGTACGAAGAGTGTGCGCTCGTAGGCGAACGTGTCCAGGTTGCGCACCTGGATCAGGCCGGTGGTGTGGGTGAGGTAGAGCTCGCGCCGCGCGGTATCCACGGCGCCACCGCCGATGCCGGGAATGAGCGTGTGTACCAGGCGGCTCGTGTGCGTCGTGAGGTCGTGGGTGAAGAGCGTGATGAAGCCCTCGCTGGTCACGAAGAGCCGGTGCTCGCCGAGCACGCGGATGATCTCGTTCGCTCCCGGCAGCCCGTCGAGGGAAATGCGTCCGAGTCGACGCGATGGCTCTGCCAGGTCCAAGACCAAGAGGCCAGCGAAGCGATCGGCGGGATCCGCTGCGTGCGGCGCCTCGGATCGGTCGATGACCAGCAAGCGGCCCGCTGGAACATCCACCGTGAGGTCCATCGGCTCACGTGCACCGAGCTCGATGGTGTCGAGAACGCGAAACGGCTCTTCACCCAGGACGTAGAGCCTGCCCTCGATGTGATCGGTGGCGAGGATGCGACGGGTGCTGGGATCGAAGCGGATCTTGAGGATGCCGCGCGAGCCCACCTCCAGGTGCGCCGCCGGTCCGGAACCATCGATGCGCAGGCGGGTGATCCCGGAACGAAAGCCGCGGTGCGCGTAGCTCGCGTACGCGTAGCGCTCTTCGGGATCGACCTCGATCGCGTACTCGCCGCGATTCTTGAAGAGCGCGAGCGACGAATCCGCATCCGCGTCGAGGCGTCGCGCACCGGGCTGGGCGAGCACCTCGGCGCAGCCGGGCGAGATCGACCAGAAGAGCCAGGTGGCGAACCACGTGTGGAACACGGTGTACGCGCCCACGCTGAGCGCCACGCGCACGGCCCCACGACCTCGCCGGTGAAGGACCGTGGCGACGATCGAGGCGATCACCAGCCACGACCCACTCGCCCAGAGCGGCAGCGTTTCCAGGGTGCTTCCGTAGAAGACCAGCGGCGGTACGGCGAGCGCCATCGCCGTGCCGTACAGGATTCGTGTGAACGCGGAGAAGCGAGCCGCCTTGCCCAGCAGGTAGCGGATCACGAGCACGAACACCAAGCCCGTGATGAGCATGTGGGTGAAGAAGAACCGATTCATCCCGTGGCTACGCTGGAGGAGAGAGACGAGTCGCGCGGATGCAGTCGGCGATGACTCCGTCGGCCGCGGCGAACGGCATGCCGACGTTGCGCACGAAAAGACGCGGGCGGTGCCCGGCGTTCACCCGGCGACGTGTGGCTGGCCGAGCGGTGCAGCGGCCCCACGCGTCCGGCGCGCCGTACGGATCTGCCGCGCAGCGGCGAGGATCGCGCGCGGCTCGAGGCTGAAGATCAGGTCGTTCTCGACCAGCGGTGTCACGCTGCAGCCGGAGCCGGTGGTGGGATGCGGCGCTTCCAGGAACGCTCGGGCGAAACCCACCTCACGACCGTTGAGGTAGGGGCCGTCGGACGTGAGGTGGCACGGCACCACGCGGCCGTCGGGGAGCACGGTGCCGAAGTAGATGCCGGCCTTGCAGGTGGCGCAGTCGGAGAACTTCGGCGCCCGGGTGAGGCGCTCGAAGTAACCCGGTGAGGATCCCACGGGGCGGCCGCTCGCCCGCGCTGCCTGCAGCCGCGCGGCGATGCTGTCGAGGGTGGATCCGTCGAACACCGAATGGATGCCAGCTTCGAGGTGGAAGCAATCCTCGTGCGCAGGCTGGAAATAGGCGTAGAAGCCCATGCGCTCGGCTTGTTCCAGCACCCACTCGATCCACGGCAGGTTCCAGGGGCCGAGGGTGGTGATGGTGGCCACCGCCACGCCCGAGCCGAGGAAACGCTCGAGCGACGTCATCACCCGCTTGTACGATCCCTTGCGCTGGCGCACCCGATCGTGGACGTCCTCGGGTCCGTCGAGGGACGTGACCACCATGTCGAGGTTGGGCAGGAGCGCGTCGATCTGCGCCGTGCTCAGCCACGAGTTGGTGTTCATCGAGGTGAAGAGCCCGAGCGATTTGGCGTAGCCCACCAGCGCCGCGTGGTCGCGGCGGATCGTCACCTCGCCGCCGCTGAACGCCGCGCGCGACATGCCGAGGGCCCGCAGCTCGTCGATGGCGCGGCGGAACTCGGCCTCGCTCATCTCCTCGCTCGCCTGCGCCGGGATGTTGCAGTAGTCGCAGTCGAAGTTGCAGCGATTGGTGAGGATGAACACCATCGAGAACGGCAGCCGGCGCCGCGTGGCCATCGCGAGGCCGAGGCGAGCCAGCGAACCGACGGCAGGAAGGCGGGGACCGCTCATGGCTGGACGCTCGCCGCGGCCAGCGTCGCGAGCCCGTAGACCGTGGCGCCGGCAGCGAGGGCCAGCCAGCGGTGCTGGCGGCGAACGCGTGCAGCGTCCTCCGCCGACGCGCCGCCGATCAACACGCCCCCCGCGACGGCCGCAGCGCTGGCGACGAGCGGCACGAGCCCGAATCCCCAGCGCACGACGAAGAGCGCCGCGGCGGCGATGCCCAGCGCGCGCGCAGCACGCGTGGACGCCCGCGTCCCGAACGCAACGGTCGAGCTGGAGGTGCCCGCGCCGCGATCCTCGGCGAGATCGCCGGCCTCGTGGACGAGCTGGTTCTGGGTGAGCAGCACCACGAAGGTCGCGAGCAGCAGCGAGAGATGCGGTGACGCGTAGCCGTCGAGGCGGACGAGCAGGGCGAGGGGCGTGAAGATGAAGAGGTTGGCGAGCGTTCCCACCACCGGCACGCGCTTGATCCGTGGACCGACGCTGTAAATCGTGCTGGCGACGAGCGAGATCAGCACGGCCGACGCGCGCAGCGTCGCTGGGCTGGCGAGCGCCAGCGCGAGCGAGGCGACGCCGCACGCCGTGACCGCCGCCCACACCGCGATGGGCACGTGCTCGCGTCCTGCGAGCGGATTCTTGGCGCCCGGCCGATCGCCGCGGCGATCGGCGATGGCGTTGATGCCATAAGCAAACGCCAATGCGAGCGCTGCCACCAATGCTGCGGGAACGAAGCGCGCGACGACGTCGCCCGGCGACGTCGCCAGAATCGCGTGCAGCGGTAGCGCGGGGACGATCAGGAAATGCAGCCACTGGGGCGCGCGCAGGACACGCCAGGCGAGGCCGAGCTCGTGCGAAGCGGCGTCGGTGCGCGCTTCGGCGGTGTTCGCCGGCAGCGGAGGACGCACCACCGCGTCCTCGGAAAGGGACACCGGGATCGACATGCCGTGCTGCGAACGGGCTCGTATCGCGTCGCGAAGGCGGGCGGGGCAACGGTTCGGCGACTCTAAGCCCCGCCCGAGAAACGTGTCAACGCGAGCACCGCATCGTACGCCCGCTCAGCGCGTCGCAGCGATGAAGCGCGCGACCACGTCGGCCAGGGCCTCGCCTTGGTCTTCCTGGAGAAAATGCCCACCGCTTTCGATCGTGGTGTGAGGTTGGCCGCGCGCACCCGGGATGGAGTCGATCAAGACTTTGTCGGCGCCCTTGGTGATCGGGTCGAGATCGCTGAAGGCACACAGGAACGGCTTCTCGAAGCGCTTGAGCACCTCCCACGCTGCGCGATTGGGCTCGCTCGCGGGGTCGTTGGGAGTCGTCGGCACGAGCATGGGGAACACGCGCGCGCCGGCCTTGTAGGTGTCGTCGGGAAACGGTGCGTCGTAGGCGGCGATCACCTCGTCGGAGAGTGACGTGGCACAGCCGCCTTGGACGATGGCGCCGACCATGAACTCCGGCGCTTCTTGCGAAAAACGCTGCCATTGCTCGAACGCCTTGCCGCCGGGGCGGTCGCCCGTGGGCAGGAACGTGTTCGCCGCGACCACGCGGTCGAAGCGATCGACGTGCTCGGCGACCAACCGCAACCCGATGAGCCCGCCCCAGTCCTGGCAGACGAGCGTCACGCGGCGCAGGTCGGTGGCTTCGAGGAAGCTGCGCATCCAGTCGACGTGGCGCTGGTAGGTGTAGTCGCGCCGATCGCTGGGCTTGTCGGAGCGACCGAAGCCGACGAGGTCCGGTGCCACACAGCGGTGGCCGGCGGCCACCAGCACCGGGATCATCTTGCGATAGAGGTACGACCACGACGGCTCGCCGTGCATCAAGAGCACCGGTGCCGCGTCGCGCGGGCCTTCGTCCACGTAATGGATCCTGAGCCCCGCCACTTCGACGTAATGCGGCGCGAAGGCGTAGCCAGGCAGGCTCGCGAAGCGTTCGTCCGGTGTGCGCTTGATCTGCATGGGGCTCCCTCGCGGTCGATCGAGCGCATCCCGGCAACTCGGCCGTGCGCCACCGCCACATCGCCCGCAGCGTAGCGCGCGCCGCGAGCGAGGAGATCAGCGCGACGCTTCGGCGGCCGCAGCCTCGTCCCGCAGCCGCCGTACGCGTTCGAGCAGCTCTTTCGGGTACAGATGCCCCGCCTCGAATTCCGTCACCCGCTGCGCGATCTCTCCGAGCTGCCTCCACATTTCGGCGCCCGGTCTGGGCAGGTCCATCACTCCCGCCTTCTGGATCTCTTGCTTCGAGTCTTCGTTCACTTTGCGCATCGACTGCGTGATGAGCCTCGCCTGATCGGCCATCGTCTTGGTGAGCGATGCCTGCAGATTCGGATCCATCGCGTCGAACACCCTCGTCGTCATCACCACGCCGCCGGTGGCGTGAACGAAGGGCACGATCTGCGCGTACTTGATCTGAGTGAACCACTGCAACCCGATCACGCCGGAGGGTGGGCCGTACACCGTGTCGATGAGCCCGGTTCGGAGCGACTGGAGCACGTCGGGGATGCCGAGCGGCACGGATTGCATCTTGGCCTCGCCGACGAACGCAGCGGTCAGGGGATCGCCTTCGGCCGCCCAGAGCTTCGCCTGCTTCAGGTCGGCGAGGCTCTCGATCTTCAGATTGCTGTAGAGGTAGACGAATCCAGTCTCGGTGAAGCCCAGGAATTCGAAACCCTTTTCGCGGAATGCCTGCTGAAAGTAGGACAGCACGCCGTCGTACACGCGGTCGACCTGCGCGTAGCTGGTGAAGAAGAACGGAAGGTCGAGAACGTGGATCGACGGCACGATCTCGGCGAGCCCGAGACCGGTGAGCTGTGCCGCCTGGAGCTGGCCGATCTCGAGCTTCTTGACGATGTCCTTCTCGTCGCCGGAGACGCCCAGGTAGAGCTTGAGCTCCACCTTGTCGCCGCTCGCCTGCTGGATGGCGTCGCCGGCGCCCTTGAGCTCGGACGTCCCCGGCGCCCCATCGGGCAGGATGGTCGCGAGCTTGATCGTCCACCTCGTGCCTGGGTCGTCGTAGGCGCCGCGTGGCCACTGTGCAGCGGACGGATACGCACGCGCAGCCGGGGCTCGAGTGATCGGTAGATCCGCCGCGATCCCCACACCGCGCGGGTCCGGCACGCGGTCTTCTCGCGCGGTGGGTACGACGGGGGGATCTGGCACCCTCGACGTGGACCCGTCGGGCGCGTGCTTGGTCTTTTCGGCGGCACCCAACGCGGGGTCGGGTCGCTGTGCGATCACGGATCGCGGCCCGGCGCTCGGCTCCGCTCGTGGCCGAGAGGGTGGCATCCAGCTCGGCCGGGCCGGGAGATCGAGCGGAGCGCTTCCGCGGCTCTCGTGTGGAGACGGCCGCTCGTTCGGTGCTACGGCGAGCGTGCCGTCGTCGACGACGGTCGCGGTCGCGCCCTGCTCGGTATCGCCGGGGCGTGGCTTCTCGCCGGCGGGCGCCGCGGATCGAGGGCGGGCGGCAGGCTCGCTGGGGGTGACGCGTTCTTGCAGCGCGATGTGCCGCTCGGAAGCGTTGGGAGATGCGAACCAAAGCCGTCCTAGGCCGAGCCCGACGAGCAGCGTCGCCGCGAGGGCGAAGGGCAGCCACGCGCGAGGTCGCACCGATCGCCGCCGAGCGCGCGCGATCACCGCCAGCTCCCGCTCGGCGTTCGCGAGGATCACGCGGCGCCGATCGGGGGGAATCTCGAAGGGCGCTGACGCCGCGGGGGCGAGCTCGTGATCGAGCCGACGCAGCATCGCCAGCCCCTCGCGGCAGTGGGCACAGCCGCGAAGATGCGCATGCTCGAAGTCCGTGCCCTGGCCGAGGCGGATCGCGTCGAGACGCAGCGGCCCCAGATGCTCGGCACCGTTCGACCCGTCGACGTGAGCAGTGTCGGTCATGGCGAGAGCCTCGCGCGCATGGCGAGGAGCCCGTGATGTAGACGCGATTTCACGGTGCCCTCCGGAATCACCAGCGCCTCGGCGATCTCCTTGATGCTCAGCCCGTCGCCGAAACGCATCACCACCACCTCTCGCTGCGCGTCGGGGATTGCGGCGAGGGCGCGTCGCAGGTCGGGCTGCATCCACTCCTGGTTCCAGGGGGTGTCGACCAGCACGACGTCGCTCACGTCCACGTGGTTGCGCCGGGTGCGGTACTTCGAGATCGCGAGATGACGCACCGCCGGATAGAGGAACCCGCGCAGCGAGGTGGTGAGCGTGAGCGTCGGCAGCCGGCCCACCAGGTACTCGAAGGTCTCGCTCAGCACGTCGAGCGCATCGTCGCGGTTGCCGAGGAATCGCATGGCGAGCGCCGCGACCCAGCCTGAGTGACGGTCGAAGAGCCGCTCGAACGCGCCGGC
>CAYUSL010000133.1:0-13784 GCA_964447125.1 uncultured bacterium
CCGCTCACGATCCGCAACGTCCAGCGCACGCTCGGCACCATCCTGTCGAGCGAGATCACGCGCCGTCACGGCGCGGATGCGTTGCCCGAGGACACCATCACGTTGCGCTGCGAAGGCTCGGCAGGGCAGAGCTTCATGGCGTTCGGTGCCAAGGGCGTCTGCGCCATCGTCGAGGGCGACGCCAACGATTACTTCGGCAAGGGGCTCTCGGGCGCGAAGCTCGTGCTCTATCCGTCGCGCCGCGCGAAGTTCGTGGCCGAGGAGAACATCATCTGCGGCAACGTGGCGCTCTACGGTGCCACCAGCGGCGAGGCCTACATCCGCGGGGTTGGGGGCGAGCGCTTCGCCGTGCGCAACAGTGGCGCTCACGCAGTGGTCGAAGGAGTGGGCGATCACGGCTGTGAGTACATGACCGGCGGGCGCGTCGTGGTGCTCGGACCCACGGGTCGGAACTTCGCTGCGGGCATGAGCGGTGGCATCGCGTACGTCTTCGACGAGTCTCGTGACTTCTGGGAGCTGCGCTGCAACCACGAGATGGTCGAGCCGGAGCCGCTCGACGCGACGGATCAGGCGACGGTCAAGCGGCTGGTGGAGAATCACTTCCGCTACACCGGCAGCCCGCGGGCGCACTGGGTGCTCGATCATTGGCAGGACGCAATCCAGCGGTTCGTGAAGGTGATGCCGGTCGATTACCGGCGCGCCCTTCAGAAGCTCGAATCCGAGAAGGCGCTCACCGAGACACCGGTGGCACCACCGGTTTCACGGGGACCGTACGCGGTGGTGCCTTCGGCGTGAGGTGAGGACGGCGCACCCCGGGGAGCGGGGTGCGTCGCGAGTTGCTCGTCGGGGTGAGGCGCGACCTCGCCCGTCGCGGGAGTGATCGTGGGTAAGCCGACCGGATTCAAAGAATATGCGCGAGAGCTTCCGGCGAAGCGGCCGATCGAGCTGCGCGTGCGCGATTGGCGCGAGATCCCCGAGCCGTTCGGCGACGACAAGGTCGCGAAGCAGGCCGCGCGCTGCATGGACTGCGGCGTGCCCTTCTGTCACACCGGCTGCCCGCTCGGGAACATCATCCCCGACTGGAACGATCTCGTGTACCGCGGCCACTGGGGCCGGGCGCTGCGAGTCCTCCACTCGACCAACAACTTCCCCGAGTTCACGGGGCGCGTGTGTCCGGCGCCGTGCGAGGAAGCGTGTGTCCTCGGCATCACGGATCCGCCGGTGACGATCGAGCAGATCGAGCAGTCGATCGTCGAGCACGCCTTCGCCGAAGGGCTCTTGAAGGCGGAGCCGCCCACGACTCGCACGGGCAAGGCGGTCGCGGTGGTGGGCTCCGGGCCCGCGGGATTGGCGGCGGCGCAGCAGCTCAACCGCGCCGGGCACTCGGTGACGGTGTTCGAGCGCGCCGATCGGATCGGCGGGCTGCTTCGCTACGGCATCCCGGATTTCAAGCTCGAGAAGCGCGTGATCGACAGGCGGCTCGAGCTGATGCGCGCCGAAGGCATCGAGTTCCGTACCAACGCCCACGTCGGCAAGAACGTACCTGCGGCCGAGCTGAAGAAATTCGACGCCATCGTGCTCTGCGGCGGCGCCACCAAGCCGCGTGATCTGCCCGTTCCGGGGCGCGACCTCGCTGGCGTCCACTACGCGATGGAATTCCTGTCGCAGCAGAACATGCGGGTCGCGGGCGACGACGTGGAGCAGAAGGGCATCGCGTCCATCCTCGCCACCGGCAAGCACGTGATCGTGATCGGTGGCGGCGACACCGGCAGCGACTGCATCGGTACGTCGAACCGGCATGGTGCCAAGTCGATCACCCAGTTCGAGCTCTTGGCTCAGCCGCCGCCGGGACGTCCGGGCCAGCAACCGTGGCCGTACTGGCCGATGAAGCTCCGCACCAGCACCTCCCACGAAGAAGGGTGCGATCGATTCTGGAGCATCTCCACCAAGTCGATTCTCGGCGAAGGCGGTCGAGTGAAGGCGCTACGCACCGTCGAGCTCGACTGGGTGTCGAGCGGCAACGGTGCGCCGCCCAAGCCGGTCGAGCGGGCTGGCAGCGAGCGTGAATGGCCGGCCGATCTCGTGCTCCTCGCCATGGGCTTCCTGGGGCCCGAGCCCGATGGAGTCATCGCTCAGCTCGGAGTCGAGCTCGACGGGCGCGGCAACGCCAAGTCGAACGCGAGCTACATGACCAACGTGCCGGGGGTGTTCGCCGCCGGCGACCTGCGCCGCGGTCAGTCGCTGGTGGTGTGGGCGATCTCGGAAGGACGCGAGGCCGCACACCACGTCGACAAATGGCTCATGGGCCGATCCGAGCTGCCGCTCAAGGGCGGCATCGATCTCCCGCGCGTGTGAGCGAGATCGGTCGTCCCGGCTCACGCGCTGCTGTGCTAGGCTCATACTGTGAGAGTTCGTGTCCAGCGAAGCACGCCGCACGTGAGTGGTTGCAGGTTTGCGAATTACCGTGGACCGTGGCGCCGAGTTCGCGTCGACCCACGGTGCGGAGAGGCACTTGCTCTTTGACCGCTGGATAGCGCTCGCCGAGCGCAGCTCGGCGCCAGGGAACGAACGTACCGCCAAAAGCGCGTCGAAGATCTGTCACGGCGTGCTGCTTGCGACGCTGATTGTCTGGACGGCGGCGCGTTTCTTCTGGCTTGGCAAGGCACCATCGGGTTTCTATGACGACGAGCAAAATGCTTCACTCCATGCCATATGCGTTGCCGAAGGGGGCGTGGACGCAAAGCTTGGCCAATACCTGCCCCTGTTCTTCCCGACTTATTCATCCACGATTCACAGTGCGACCTGGGCTTATTCTGCAGCCCTCGCTACCAAATTGCTTGGTCCTTCCCGCGAGGTGTTCCGAGGGGTGGCGGCTGCGTACACGTTCGCGACCACGCTTCTCGTGTACGCGGTCACGCGCCGCCTCTTCAGCAAGACCGCCGCGACCTGGGCGCTCCTGTGCGCAACACTGTCTCCGTGGGCGTTTCAGTTTTCCCGCATTGCGTGGGACGATCCCCTATATCCGTTCTGGATGCTTGCTGGCGTTTATCTTCTGTTGACTGCTCAACGCCCGTTGCGGGCGGCGATCGCGGGTGTGTGCTTCTCCCTCGCGGCCTACAGTTACCTGCCTGGTTGCTTCGTCGCGCCGCTCGTTTTGTGTACTACCCTGATCTTGGGTTGGTGGCGAGGGACCGTCGATTCGAAAATTGCGGCGGGAGCGATTCTCGGAGCGGGATTCACCGTCCCCTACCTGACGACTGGAATCCTGTTCGGCCCGCTCTTGGCCCGCTATCGAGAAATGTCACTGTTTTCTTCAAGCGATTGTGGTGTGTTGTGTCAGATCTCTCAGTTCTCTCGCTTTCTGTTACTCCATTTCACACCGTCGTTTCTCTTCACGACGGGCGATCCCGTAAACCGCATGCTGTCGACGCAACGTGTCGGAGTCTTGTCGGTCTTGGACATCATCGGGGTATTCGTCATGTTGCCGTCGTTGTTCATCGATTCGATTCGGGGACGGCGCAGTGCCCACGGAACCGCAGAGCGCTGGTACGTGATCGCTGGCATCTGCATAGCTGTGACTCCTGCTGCTCTCACGAGGATGGGGTTGCCGCACCCATTGCGAACCCTAGGTGCATGGCCGTTCTACGCAATTGCTGCTGGAGTCGGGCTCGAGCAACTCGTCCAGCATGGCGAGAGGATGCCAGCATTACTTCTCGCCGCTGCGCTCGCATACAGCGGTTACTATCTCACAGATTTTTTCGTCTTTTACCCCACACGATCGAGCCTCTGGCTTCACGAGCGAGATCTTCTCAAGGCCCGCGAAGCCGCTGCAGCGGGCACATGGGATGCTTACATCGCAAAAGACCCCTTGTTGAGGCTCTCGCATCGCCGCTATTACACGATCGCTGCGGGCATTCGGTCGTGCGTCAGTACGATTTCCGAACCATCGTTGCCCGAGCCGATGATCCCGCCACTCGTCGGGCAGAGTGTTTTGACGGCGACTGGCCTTGGTCTCGTTGCGGCGCTCGAACGACGGTGGCGCGCAGGTGCGAAGCCGCTTTCCGCCTAGTGTCCTGTCACCGAAATTTGTTTACAAAATCGAGCAACGGATTCGAGGATTTCGTCAGCACTCTTCGTCCACACGAAAGGCTTCGACTGCTCGTTTGATGTGGTTCCCCTCTTGGACTGGGCAGGGTGTAATCACCCGAACCCAGGAGGAGACGCGCGATGGACAAGGACTTCCAGTGGTGGACGGCACGGCGCAAGGCCGAGCTGGTGCTGGCGCTGATCGAGAGCGACAAGAAGCTGGTGGACGCCTGCCGCGAGTACGACCTCAAGCAATCGGAGGTCGAGGATTGGATGGCGACGTTCCTCGAGGCAGGGGAGCGCGGCCTCAAGATGAACGCCGATGATGAGCAGGCCCAGCACGAGCGTGAGCTCAAGGAGTTGCGGGCCATTGGCTCCACGGGGGTGCTCGACCAGAGCTCCAGCCCCGACGTGTCCAACGGCGGCTCGCCAAGATCCAGCGCCACGACGGGTGCCGCTTCTTGCGGGGCGGCACCCCATACGCGTTAATCTAACGGGGAAGTCGCTCAGATTTCCCCGCAGTTCAGCGCTTCTGACGAGACTGGTCAATCTCAAAAGTCACGTGTTTTTCGAAGATTCCGCGTTGCGCAATCGGCTTACGTTAACGCGTATGGGGCGGCACCCCCGAGTTGGCTCGCGTTCACTCGCCGACTGCGCGCGCAGCGCAGCACGGAGCCAATGCGGGGACTGATCTCGCAACAGGCTTCTCGGGGTGCATGCAGCCGACGACCGAATTCCGCCGTTCCGTCTTCGTTCGCGATCGCGGGCTGGCGCGATTCGCGCGGCGCCACCCGTGGATCTACAAGAGCGATGTCGATCGCGTGGAAGGCGCCACCGGTGGTGACGTGGTCAGCGTGCGCGACTCACGTGGGCGATTCCTCGCGCGCGCTCTCTACAGCGATCGTTCCGAGATCGCGCTGCGGGTGGTGTCGTGGGACGACGTCGCCGTCGACGAGGCATTCTGGGCGCGTGCGTTCGACGAAGCGTTGGCGTTCCGCGTCCAGGTGGCGCCCGGAGTCGAGTCGTTGCGGCTCGTCCACGGTGAGGCTGACGGCTTTCCAGGACTGGTGGTGGATCGCTTTGCCGACGTGGTCTCGATCCAGACGCTCACGCAAGGCGCGGAGCGCCTGAAGTCGCTGTGGGTGGAGCTGATCCAGTCGCGACTGCATCCGCGCGCGGTGATCGAACGCAACGACAGTCGGGTGCGCGCGCTCGAAGGACTGGCCGAGATTAGCGGGCTGCTCGCCGGCACGGATCCCGGCGAGGTGGAGGTGGTGCAGGGACCGGTGCGCCTCGGAGTGCAGCCGCTCGAAGGGCAGAAGACCGGTGCCTTCTTGGATCAGCGCGAAAACCGCGAGGCCGCGGCGCGCTGGGCGAGCGGCTCGGTGCTCGACGTGTTTTCCGCGGAAGGCGGCTTCGCGGTGCGCCTCGCCGCATCGGCGGCCGTGACCCGCGTCGAGGCGATCGAATCGTCGGCGGTCTCGATCGAACGCGCTCGCGCCAACGCCGCGCGCAATCAGGTGACGGTCGAGTGGCGCGAAGCGAACGCGTTCGACGCCATCCGCGAGCTGGTCGCGGCGCGTCGGCGTTACGAGACCGTGGTGCTCGATCCGCCGGCCTTCGCGCGCAGTCGTCGCGATCTCGACGGCGCGTTGCGGGGCTACAAAGAGATCAACCTGCGCGGCTTCCGTTTGCTCGGTCCGGGCGGGATTCTGGTCACGTGCACGTGCAGCCATCACGTGAGCGAAGAACGCTTCCTCGAGATCGTCGCCGAAGCCGCGGCCGACGCCGGACGTGACGTGACGCTGCTCGAGAAGCGCGGGGCCGCCGCCGATCACCGGGTGCGTCTCTCGATCCCCGAGACGGCCTATCTGAAGTGCCTGATCCTACGCGTCGATCGCGTCTCGGTGCCGCTCGTGGTGGCGCGCCGCTTCGTGCAAGAGCGCCCGCGCTGACGCTGGCACGCGATACGCGCTTCGCCCGCCGCGTTCCGGAATGGCCCTCGCTGACCTACGCGCCGCGGCGCCGAGGACGTAAGCGGGCCTCTCGGGCCGAGAGCAAGCCAGCGCGACGCAGCGTCGCGACGATCTGGCGGCGCTTTGCGGCAACGTCGTTCTTCCGAAAGCGGATCGACATCAGACCCGCCAGGTTCGAGAAGAGCTCCGTACCCTCCTGCTGCAGCACCAGCGTCTGATCGAAGCCGAGACGCCCCTGGCAAAGGCCGATCTCGTGGATCACGTTGGGCCGAGCGTGAAGCGTGTCGCCCGCCCTGACCTCGCCGGTGACGACCAGGATCGCAAACCTGGCCTGTGACAGCATTTCCTCGAGCCGCTCCTTGACGGCGCGCGGAGCTACGCCATCCATCTCGAACTCGATGCAGTGGAGTCCGGTGTCGGTCACGATCTCCTTCACCGTGTGCCAGGCGTGTGAATGTCCGTGTCCGATGAACACCTTGTCGGCCACGCCGGGGCGCCGACCGAGGGTGTGATCACGCACGTATGCGAGGATTCGTTCGATCGCGACTTCATCTGCGATATCGGCACGTTGCCCGGCGAGCGCCGTACGACATGCGCCACAGACGAACCCTGCAATCATGACGCGGCGCAGATCGCGCTGATACTCGTAGCCGTCGAATAGGCATCCGGCGCCTTCGTCATGCTCCCAATCGATCTCGTCATTCCGTAGATCGCCCGCCGCCATCGCCGTCGCGAACGCAAAGTGGAAAAGGATGTAGGCGCTTAGCGACGGCAGCCCCATCCCGTCTCGCTGATCGAGCGAAAGGTAGGAGATCGTCTCGCGCCAGTGGGCGAAGTACGTGTCCTGGAAGCGCGGCTGGATCACGACTACTGCGTAATCCGGGATTGCCGAGTTGTGACGATCGACACTGGCGGTCAACTGCGAGATGGCCACCGGACCTTTCTGCGGTAGCCAGCTCGCCTCGCGGAGCTCGAAATGAACGCGGCGCTGGATCGCATTCGCCTTCTTCACTGCAGAGCGAACCGCGTCGGCGTCTCGGGCGCGTGGATTCGCAAACACGGCAATCGTTCGTTCGCTGCTCACGAATGTGCTCCTCGCGGTGTGCCGCCTCGCTCTCGATGCGGTCGAGTCTCGATCGTGGTCGCAGGAACAGGTGGCGTCGGAGTTACGGGTTTGGTGCGATGCGACTTCGTCACGTCGCGTGGCGCCGCGCGAGTCGCGGCCACTCACCGTCGGCGGGCGATCGAGCCGCGTGCTCAGCTGCGCTCGGCTCGTCCATCATCTTGAGGCGGGGCGCGTGAGCAGCCGCAGCGCCGCGAGCGTGATGAGCAGCGCGGTGCCGACAGCCTTAGCCAACTGCGCGAGCGATTTGATCTCTCCCCACCCCGCCAGCCCGAACAGGTAGAGAACCGCGATGCCCAGCGCCCACCATCCGAATGGGTTGAGGCGGCTGCGGGTCAGCGAAGGATGCAGCCTTCCGCCGCGAAAATGACCGGGATCGTATTGGTGGTCTTGCCACTCCAGGAATCGGTGGATCCCATCGTCGGGCTCGTGATGGATCTCGCGGATGTTCACGACTTCGACCGGCGCATCACCCGGTTCGTCGTGCGGCTCGACGGCGTCGCCGGGCGGCGCGTCGGTTTCGATGCTGCTCATTCGGCGCTCGGGACCTTGCGGTGCTGGGGTAGATCGTCGCCGAAGCGAACCCACGGCACGCTGTCTTCCGTCCAACCGTGCCACGTGGGCGGGAATGCCTCCGGGTGATCGAGGCTCGCAGTGGTGATGTCGACGTCTTCGGGACGCCGCGCGTGCACGTAGGTCAGCGGCGTGCCGCAATGGGCGCAGAACGTCCTCTCGACACCCGGTGACGAAGCGTAGCGACTGGGCTCGCCGCGAACGAGTGCGAAGGAGGGCGCTGGGACGGTGATCCACGCCACCACCGGCGCGCCTGCTGCGCGGCGGCAGGTGTTGCAATGGCAGATCATGCTGTTGCTGGGCGTTGCGGTGGCGCAATAGCGCACGGCGCCGCACAGGCAGCCGCCCTCGATGGTGAGCTCTGCCTCGGCGCTCATGGAGCGGTGAGTCCCATCTGACGCGCCATCGCAGCGGAATCGCGGGCGCCCCAGCGTTTGTGGATGCGCCCATCCTTCATCACGAACCATTCCATGGCCACGATCTCGTAGGTCTTTCCCGTGGGCGCATTACCGAGGAACGTACCCACGGACTTGCCGCGTTCGACGTAGCGCACGGCGATCCGGTCGCCTTCGCCGATGATCTCCTCGATGGTCAGGTGCGCGGCGACGCCCTCGTGGAGCTGGCGCCAGATGGGAATCACCTTGTCGAGGCCGCCGAAGCCGAGCACGCCGTAGACGATCGCGTCGGGCGTGAAGAGATCCTGCATCGCGTCCATGTCGCCGCGGTTGAACGCGTCGACGTAGCGTCGCACCACTTCCTTGTCGGCCACCCCCGCATCGCCGCTCATCCGCTCTCCTCATCGTCACGCGAGTGCTTCGTGGTACCCGAGTCGTCGTTTGCTTGGTCGTGAAGCGCGGCCCTATCTTACGCGCCGCGATGTCGCTCTACGATTCGATCGGGCTCACGCTGGAGCCCTGGACGAGCGCGGGTCGCGGCCGCGCCAGCTTCCCGATCACGCCCGCGGTCCTGAATCCGAACGAGGGCGTTCACGGCGGCGCGGTCGCGGCGCTCGCCGACACCACGGCCGCGCACGCGGTGCGGAGCTTGCTCGGTGATGCGCAGGCGCTCATCTACACCGTCGAGCTCTCGCTGAGCTTCCTGCGCCCCATCACCGGAACGCGCGTCCATGCCGAAGGCGAGGCGTTGCGCGTGGGCCGCAGGCTCGCGTTCGCCGAGGCGCGCATTCGCGACGATTCCGGTGAGCTTTGCGCCACCGCCAAAGTCACCTTCTCGATTCCGTCCACCACGCGCCGCCGCGAGCGCTGACTGCTCGTCACGGACCTCCGATGCTCTACCGCCGCTTCGGCCGCACCGAGATCGCCATGCCGCTGTTTTCGTGCGGCGGTATGCGCTTCCAACAATCGTGGACCGATGGCGTTCCGGTCACACCCGAGAGCCAGCGCAACCTCGAGGCGATCGTCGAGCGCGCGCTCGCTCTCGGCATCCACCATTTCGAGACGGCCCGTGGTTACGGCACCAGCGGCGAGCAGCTCGGCCGCGTGCTGCGCGGTGTCGATCGTTCTCGGGTGATCGTACAGACCAAGGTTGGGCCTGCGCCGGACGCCGCCGACTTCCGCGCCGGCGTGGAGCGAGCGTTTCGCGATCTCGGCCTCGAGCAGGTGGATCTCTTCGCCATCCACGGCATCAACGACGCCGAGCGCTTCGCGTGGACGTTCCGGAAAGGGGGCTGCCTGGAGATCGCGCTCGAGCTCAAGCGTCAGGGACGCGCCCGCTGGCTCGGATTTTCCACCCACGCACCGTTGCCGCTGCTCCTCGACATCCTGAAGGACGGCGTCTTCGACTTCGTGAACCTGCATTGGTACTGGGTCTTCCAGCGCAACGCCCCTGCGCTCGTGGAAGCGCGGCGCCACGACATGGGCGTCTTCATCATCAGCCCCACCGACAAGGGCGGCCGGCTCTACTCGCCGAGCGCCAAGCTGCGTGAGCTGACGGCGCCGCTCTCGCCGATCGTGTTCAACGACGCGTGGACGCTCTCGAGCCCGCTGGTCCATACGCTCAGCATCGGCGCCGAGCGAGCGTCCGACTTCGACGAGCACGTGAAGGCGCTCGAGCTGGTGACCGAACCAGCGCGCATGCCTCCGCTGGTGCACGAGATCGACACACGGCTCACGGCCGAGCTCGACCGCGTGCTCGGCCGCCGCTGGGTGGAGACGTGGGACGACGGGCTGCCCGAATGGCACGAGGCACCGGGCCAGGTGAACGTGCGCGAGATCGTGCGGCTTCGGAATCTCGCGCTCGCGCTCGACATGTTCGAATACGGCAAGGCTCGCTACAACCTGCTCTCACGCGGCGATCATTGGTTCCCCGGCAACCAGGCCGACGCCGGCTTCGACCTCGATTGGGGGCCGAGCCTCCGCCAGTCGCCTCACGCCGAGACCATTCCGCGGGTGCTCGCCGAATCCCACACGCTACTCGAAGGTGAGCCCGTGAAACGCCTCGGGTCGCACTGATCCGCCACGCCCGCACCAGGGGTCGGGCGTGAGTGCGATCCACGATGCCGATGCCACCACAGCCAAGTCGCGCTGGTCTCGGTCAGCTTGCGTTGCTACGCTGGCCTCATGTCGAAGCGAGTGCCCTGGCCAATCCTGAGACCGCCACCGGTTCGTCGCGAAGTCTCGGTGGAAGAACGCTCGAGGGACATCGAAGCGGCTTGCCGAGCTGCCTTGCAGATCCTCGCAGACGCGCCGGATCGCGCAGCACGGCTGGCACACGTCGATCCGCTGCCCGAGTCCACGATTCGCCTGCTCCGTCGGCTGCCGCGCGCCCAGTTCCGTGGCTGACGTCCCGCCGACCGCCGTCGATGTCGCTCGCCGTTTGGCCGATGCGCTCGAGGCTCACGGTCTCGACTACGCGATTGGTGGTGCTTTGGCGTTGGGCTTCTACGCACCACCTCGCGCCACGGTCGACGTCGACCTGAACGTCTTCGTCCCGCCAGCAACTGGTCTTGCTCGCGCCCTGGCTGCGCTCGCTCAGGCTGGCTTCGCTCCGGATGAATCCGAGGAGATGCTCCAACGACGCGCGATCCGAGATGGACAGTTTCGCGGTTACGTCGCCGGGATGCGCGTGGATGTGTTCGTCCCAGCCATCGAGTTCTATCGAGAGCTCGCGGATCGTAAGCGACGAGGCATGCTGCTCGGGCGGGTGGTGTGGATTCTTGGGCCCGAGGATTGCTGCATCCTCAAGATGATGTTCTTTCGTCGCAAGGATCTCGCGGACGTCGAGGCAGTAGTCCGCGAGCAACGCGACACGCTCGATCGAGTGTTCATTCGAATCAAGCTGGTCGAGCTCGTTGGTGCCGACGACGCGCGGATTCGCGCCTGGGACGAGATCGTCGCTGACGTCTTGGGCTGAGGGCGCGGGCGTCTCACGCCGTCGACGATTTCAGCCCGGCGCGAGCGCCGTCACGCCCGGGAGCGAGAGGACGAAGTCGGCACCGAGCGCCTTCGACGGTGTCTTGGCACCGGGCTTCACGTCGCCAGCGAGCACACGTTCGGTGCACGCCAGCGCCGCGGCGACGGTGAACTGATACGTCTCGGGCGTGCGCAGCGTCATCGCGAGTTTCTTCCCTTCGGCGTCGCGCACTTCGCCCCAAACGATCACGGACGAAGCGGCGCGCTCGGCGTCGCTCGGTCCCTTCACGCGCCGCGTGACCTGCCCCTTGAGGAAGCGCTGAATCGTGGCAGCGCCGAGCAGCCCGCCGAGAGGGCTGGTGGCGCGCATCTGCCAGATCATCGCCGGTGGCAGCCCGATGAACACTTCGATGCTCGGGATGCCGGTCGAATGGAACGCCGTGGACACGTCGCCCCAGGGAATCGCCACGGCCTGCTCGGGCGTGCGGCCGTCGAACGGCACACGGATCACCTTGTGCGCGGAACGCACCTTCACGAGCTTGCCGTTGCGACGAACCATGCCCCCGCGGGGAATGCCCTCGATCACGGTCTTGGTGGTGCCGGGGCTGAGCTTCGCGTGATCGGGCTTGAAGGCGAGCCTGAGCCGCGTGGCGGCGGGCATGCGCGCCTTGAGCATCGCTGCCAGGCAGTCCGAGGGCACCACGTCGAAGCCCACGCCCGGCATCGCCACGATGCCGCAGTCGATCCACTTGGCGTCGCTCGCATGAACGTGCTCGAAGACTTCGATCTCACCGGTGATGTCGAGGTAGTGCGAGCCCGAGCCGGCGCAGGCGTCGAGCATCGGCTTGGCGGTGGCCGAGAACGGCCCCGCGCAATGCAGCACCAGATCGACGTCGCGCAGGTGGGCGGCGATGGTGTCGACGTTGGCTAGCTCGAACGTGCGCGTCTCGAAGCCCAGAGTCGAGCCGATCGCAGCGATCGCATTGCGGTCGCGCCCCGCGAGAATCGGAGTCAGCCCGCGACGCTTCGCTTCCTCCGCGATGAGCCTTCCCGTGTACCCATTCGCGCCGTAGATCAGCCAGCGCGCGCCGTTCGTCGCCGTCGCCGTCGTCATGCCGCTAGTCTGCCTCCGTCGCGAATCGAGACAAGAGCGATTCACGCTGACGATCCCGCGTCCGACGACCTCGAGCGGGATCGCGCGGCATCGAGGGCGAACGCGTGCATGCGCCCTCGCTACCCCTGGCTCCCAGTTTCAGCTCGAGATCTCGTCGATCAGCGCTTTGAGGGGGTCGGGTAGCGGAGCGGCGCCGGTGAGAGACGCCGTCGTGACGGAGAAGCCGGCGTCGACGAGCTTCCAGGCGGTGCGCACGGCTTCGCCATAGCGTTGCTCGATGGCGGTGGTGATGGCGCGGGCTTCGCCGGAGGCGTCGTCCATGGTGGTGCCCTGACTCTGCCACGCGAACCAAAACTGCTGGCCGAGGGTGAAGCCGCGCCCGGTCTTGCTCGTGAGTGTGGCGAGCCAGCGGCGTTCATCCTGGCGCACGAGGCGGCTCGGCGGTAGTCGTGCGGCAACCAGGTAGCGCAGCTCTTCGGGCTCGTCTTCGACGATCGTGCTCGGCAGCTCGTCGAGGAGTGGTGATTCGGCCGCATCGTGCGCGGCCTCGTGGCTGGCTTCGAATCGCTGCCGCACTCGCGTCGCCGCTGGGTCCGCGTCGGCCGGCGGGGCGAGCGGGGCACGTACACGCGTCGCGAGGTCGTTGGCGTCCGGCTCGACCACCCGCGCACGAACGCGGGTGGCGGGTCCCTCGTCGGCGGGTGCGGCTCGCGGCGGTGCAGGCACGCGAGTGGCCCCGTCCTCGCCGGCAGGCGCCGCTCGGGGCACGCGCGGCGCGGGAATCCGAGTCGACGGCGACTCGCCGCTCGAGACCACCACGGCTGCTGCCGCGCTCACCTTGCGCAGCTTCTCGATGAACTCGCCGGCGCTGCGCGGCCGTCGCTCGGGCGCCACGGCGAGCGATGCGAGCACCAGATCCTGAAGCGCGCGCGGCACCGCGGGCAGGCCGCCAGGCGCTCGCGGTGCTGCCGGTGCGGTGCGTAGCCGCTCCACCACGGCGCTGACGTCGTTGCCTTTGGTGAGCGTGGCGCCCGCGAGCATCTCCCACAGGATGAGGCCCGTGGAGTAGAGGTCGGAGCGCTCGTCGAGGGCGCCGCCCAGGAGCTGCTCCGGCGACATGTACGCCGGGGTGCCGATGATGCCGCCGGTTTGAGTCAGCTTGCTGCTGGAATCGTTGGGATCCTTGGCGATCCCGAAGTCGATGATCTTCGCGTACTCGGGTGTGCCCTTGGCGAGGACGATGTTGGCCGGCTTCAGATCGCGGTGCAGCACTCCGTGCTCGTGCATCGCCCCGAGCCCGCCCAAGATGCCGAGCGTCCAATCGCACGCCGTTTGCCACGGCACGCCACTCAGGTGGGCGAGCCGTCGATCGAGCGGTTCGCCTTCCACGAAGTCCATCACGATGCAGGGGTAACCGCTTTCCAGGAAGCCGTAGTCGAGCACCGACACCACGTTCGGGTGCCGGACCTTGCCCATGAGCTCGGCTTCGCGCTGGAAGCGCTCCTTCAGGCCCGCATCCTGGGCGTCGAGCAAGAGCTTGA
>CAYUSL010000134.1:0-7984 GCA_964447125.1 uncultured bacterium
GGCCGGCGGCAGCGCCTACACGCTCACGTACACGATCGAACGCCTCGCGAGCTGAGGCTTTCCAGGCTGAGGCCCCCTCCGGTCGCTCGCAGCCCTCGTGGCTCCTGACGGTGGTGAGCCCCGTGCGACGACGCCCTGCGCACGTTCGATCGCCGTCGCAATCGCGACGGTGACGCTGACGCTACCACCTCCGCCGACGCTCCGCGCGGTCAGGTGCAGTCGACTCCTGGCTCAGATCCGATTCGGCTCCAGAGCCGAGAGCGAGACCGTGTTGCCGGATGCGACTTCGCTCGCGCCGGCAGAACTACCGCCGTCGAAGCTCGATCGATGAATTGCGCACGTACACGCACGAGCAGTGCCCACGCGAGCGCTTCCGGGCCAGCGAGCCTTTCGTCGCGGGGCTCAACCTCGCGGCCGTGCTGGGCGATCTTGCGTTTCGCGTCTGTCTCTCCGCGTTTCTTGCGGCGGCATTCGTGCTCCCGTTCCTTCCTTGGGGACCCGAGCTAGTACCGATCACCGATCATCGCGACGGCGGCGACCGCCCACGCCACCCCTCGTGACGGCGCGCTCGCGGGTGGCGGGCTGTGCTCGATTCGCCGCTTCGGTGGCACCGGTCGACCCAGCGGGTCGTCGTGGCGAGCCGCGCGAGCGTCTTGTAGCCCCGGCGCACATCCCTGTGCCGGGCGCCCCGGTGCCAAGGTCCGAAAACGGCTAGTCATTGCGACGCGAGACCGCATACTGAGGAGATGCGCACGCCACCGCTCGATCCCCTCACCTGCTACCGCGCCATCGTCGCCAAGGATCGGCGCTTCGATGGCCACTTCTTCGTGGCGGTCTCGACCACTGGCATCTACTGCCGGCCCATCTGCAGCGCACGCACGCCGCGCCGCGATCGCTGCTCGTTCTTCCGCACTCCTGCGGAAGCCGAGCGTGCCGGTTATCGCGCGTGCTTCCGTTGCCGGCCCGAGCTCGCCCCTGGCTCGGCCCCCCTCGACTCCATCCCGCGGCTCGTGACCGCCGCGGCGCGGCACATCGACGAAGGGTTTCTGAACGATTGCAGCGTCGACGAGCTGGCAGCCCGCCTCGGCGTCACCAGCCGGCATTTGAGACGCGCGACCGAAGCCTGCCTCGGGGTGACGCCCGTCGAGCTCGCTCAGACTCGCCGCCTCGCGCTCGCCAAGCAGCTCCTCCACGACTCGCGCGCCGAGCTGACGCAGATCGCGTATGCCAGCGGCTTTCGCAGCGTGCGCCGGTTCAACGCGCTCTTTCGCGAGCGCTTCGGGTGTGCGCCGTCGGCGTTGCGGCGCACGGGCGGAGGTAGAAGCGCGAGCAGGCGCGGCAGCGCGCGGGCGGCCGAAGCCGAGCCGGCGCTCGAGCTCAGGCTCGGCTATCGCCCGCCGCTCGACTGGGACGGGTTGCTCGCGTTCCTCCGCGGCCGCGCCGCGCCCGGTGTGGAGGATGCGTTCGGCGACACGTATCGGCGTACGGTTGCGATCGGCGCCACGATCGGAACCATCGCCGTCCGCCACGACGTGGCGCGGGCCGCGATCGCCGTGACGGCCTCGCCGCAACTGGCGGGCGCGCTCATGGTGATCGCGGCGCGGCTGCGCGCGCTCTTCGATCTCGACGCGAATCCGCACACGATCGTCGAGGTGCTGAGTCGAGATCCGCACTTGGCGCCGATGGTGGCGCGCCGGCCCGGGTTGCGCGTACCCGGCGCGTTCGACGCATTCGAGGCCGCGGTGCGCGCGATCCTCGGCCAGCAGGTGACCGTGCGCGCGGCGACGACCCTCGCCGGACGATTGGTGGCACGCTTCGGCATCCCGCTCGCGGCCCGTGCGGATGCTGAAGCCACCGAAGCCAGCGAGACGTCGACGCTGACCCATCTCTTCCCGAGCGCTGCACGGCTCGCCCAAGCACGCTCGGGCGACATCGCTTCACTCGGCATCGTCAGCGCACGGGCGCGGGCCATCGTGGCGCTCGCGCAGGCCGTCGCCGATGGCAGCCTGGCGCTCGACCGCCAAGCGCCAGTCGAGGACACGATGCGGCGTCTCGAGGAATTGCCAGGGATCGGCTCGTGGACGGCGCACTATCTGGCGATGCGCGCCTTGCGCCATCCCGACGCCTTTCCCGCCGCCGACATCGCCATCCGCAAAGCGCTCGGCGGCCTCTCACCGCGCGCCGCCGCCGCGCGCGCCGAGGCGTGGCGTCCATGGCGATCGTATGCGGTGCTGCACCTCTGGGCCTCGCTCGGCGACGCCCCCGTGCGCTGAGCGCCGCTCAATCGCCGGTATCGTCGGCGAGGCGCTTGAGCTCGATGCCACGCGTCTCGGGCAGCACCCAAACCCAGCTTGCGGTGGCGAGCGCCAGCACCAGCGGCACGCTCAGCCCGCCGCTCAGGCCGCGTGCGTCCACGGCATGCTGCACCAGCACCGGCGCCAGCACCTGCACGGCGCGCGCGAGATTGTAGGTCGTGCCCATCGCCAGCGCGCGCACTTCGGAGGGAAAGAGCTCCGCGAGCAGCGCGCCGAACCCGGCGGTACAGCCGGAGCCGAGGCCGAGAGTGAGCATCGTCGCCCAGAAGAGTGCAGGATTCGCCGACAAGAACTGCCAACGGAACGCGAGTGTGGCGATCGCCGCGGCCGTCACCAACGAGAAGAGCGTGAACGCCGGGCGCCGCCCGACGCGATCGGAAAGGTGGCCGAACACGAGCATGCCCGTGAGCTGGCCAATCTGCGCCGTGAAAACCCACCCGAAGCTCTTGCCGACACCTTGCTGCATCTCCTTCAGCAGAAAACTCGGCAGCCACGTGTAGCAGGTCCAATACGTACCGAGCTTGAACACTCCGAGCAGCCATGCCGCGAGCATGTGGCGGCCGATCCCCGCTCCGCGAAGCCGGGACCACGGCACCCTCGCCGCAGCCGGCTCGTCAGGCAGATGGATCGTGCGGCGCACCGCGAGCGCGAGCAGCCCGGTCGCGCTCGAGCCGATCATCACCCAACGCCAGCCCACGTGCGGCGCTACGAGAAAGCCCGCCACCGCCGCGAGGGCGACGCCCACCGGCTCACCCGATTGCAGGAACGCCGAGCCACGCCCGCGCATGTGATTGCCGATCGCTTCGGCAACCAGCGCATGGCCGATCGCCCACTCGCCACCCACGCCGAGACCGACGAGCCCGCGACCAAGCAAGAACACCGTCAGGTTCGGCGCCAAGCCAGCTACGAGCGAGCCCAGCGAGTAGAGCCCGATGGTACTGGCAAGCATGGTCCGCTTGCCGATGCGATCCGCGAGCGCGCCCGCCACGATCCCACCCAGCCCCGACGTACCGAGCGCCACACCCAGCATCCACGCCTCGGCGCTGTGGGTGAGCCCCAGGTCGTGGCCGACGTGTTCCTTCAGGAAGCCGAGCAGCACGAGATCGTAGAAATCGAACGTCCAGCCGAAGAACGCGAACAGGAAGATCTTGAGCGGAAACGGGCGATCGTCGTCGGCGACGCTGGTAGCGGGACGCATGCGAGCCTCGGAATCTGCGCAGTACCGGTGGAGATAGCACGGGGGCGATACCCCATCGGATATCGCCCCCGCGAACCGGTCACCGCGCTGTCGCGGTCACCGGGACGATCTCGTGCCCGCTACGGCTGCGAGCAGCCTCCCGGCGTAGCCGAGTTGCAATCGTCGTCGATGCCGTTGCTCGGGATCTCCGTGCGACCAGGGTTCACGTTGGCGTTGGAATCGTTGCAGTCGAGCTGCGTGTGGGCACACGCAGCCGACGCCGGGTTGCCGTAGCCGTCGGCGTCGAGGTCCTTGCAGTCGCTCGTCGCAGCGTTGCAGTCGTCATCGACGCCGTTGCCTGGGATCTCCGTCTTCCCCGGGTTCACGTCGGCGTTCGTGTCCAGGCAGTCGATCGCTCCGCAAGCGCCACCAGAAACCGAATAGCCGTCGCTGTCCGCGTCCACGCAATCCGGCGTCCCGGCGTTGCAGTCGTCGTCCACGCCATTGCCGAGAACCTCCGCGTGCCCGGGGTTCACGTTCGCGTTCGAGTCGTTGCAATCGACCGGACCGCAAGTCCCGCCGCTCGGCGAGAAGCTGTCGCCATCGCCATCGAGGCAGTCGGTCGTGGACGGATTGCAGTCGTCATCGACGCCGTTGCCGGGCACTTCGGCGTGCCCCGGATTCACGCTGGGATCGCCGTCATTGCAGTCGGAGTCGTTCGCGACGTAGCCACCTGGTGGAGCGCACGCCTGCGTCGTCACTCCCGCGTTGCCGTACGTGTCGCCGTCGGCGTCGCGGAAGAACGTGGTCGTGACGCCTTCGTCGATCGAGCCGTCGCAGTCGTCGTCGGTCTCGTTGCAGACCTCCGTGGCGCCGGGATGAATGCTGGCGACGCCATCGTTGCAGTCGATCGCCCCGCAAACCCCGCCGCTCACGGACGAGCCGTCGCCGTCGGCATCCACGCAATCCGGCGTGGCCGCGTTGCAGTCGTCATCTACGCCGTTCCCAGCGACCTCCGCGTGGCCGGGGTTCACGTCAGCATTGGAATCGCTGCAATCCACCGGACCGCACACACCACCCGAGACCGAGTAGCCGTCGCCATCACCATCTACGCAGTCGAGCGTGGCGGGATTGCAGTCGTCGTCGACACCATTCCCCGCCACCTCGGCGTGGCCGGGGTTCACCTGCGCGTTTGCGTCGTTGCAGTCGCGCTCGGGGTGTCCGCATCCCGTGGATGCCGGACTACCGTAGCCGTCGCCGTCGGCATCCGGACACGAGTCGCAGGCATCACCTACACCATCGCCATCTGCGTCTGCTTGGAGTGGATCGAAGATTCCTGGGCAACCGTCCGCCGTATCGACGATACCGTCGCCGTCCGTGTCCGCCACCGGAGGCGAGAATACGTAAACCGCTCCGGAATTCGCGCCGGCACTCGCATCACCGCTGGCCCGGACGGCCAACCACCGTGTACCGAGCGCTGCATCGGCACCGAACCCTGCACCCGCCGCCACGTCCGCCGGTCGAAGCGTCGCCTGTAGGCTCGTCGCCAAGCCGAACTGGGCGTACCAGTACGCCGAGCCCTTGTTCGAATCCTTTTGGTGCGCGCCAACGACCGTCCATGGCCCTTTTGTCGCTACACTTGCTCCGAAGTTGTCGTTTGCGGCCTGGTCGGGCGCGAGGATCTTTTGCCACTGTTTCCACGTACTGCCGTCCCAACCGAAGGTGTAGACCGATCCTGCGTTCGTGATCGAATTCGGATCACTCATGTGTGCGCCGACGAGCGCGACGTCCGACTGAGCACCGAGTCCGACTCCGAAGAAGTCGCCGCTCGCACCGTCACTGGGCACAAGCGTTCCTTCTTGGGCATACGTCGATCCTGATCGCCGGTACACGACTGCTTGTCCGGCGCCGCTCCCTGGCGCCGATACGAACAACCGGTTTCCGTCGAAGACCGTCGCCGTGCCGAAATACCAGTTCGAGATCCCTGGGGTGATGGACTGACGTTGAGTCCAGCTCGTGCCAGAGCGCGTGAAAATCCGGAGCTTGAGGAGGTTGGCATAGACGCCAGCGGGACCAGATGGTACCGCGAGATAGTCGCCCTGAAGTGCGACGCCGAATCCGAACAGCTCATTGGCCGTCCAGCCCGACGCGCTCACCTTGGCAGTCTGGCTCCACGCACCTCCGACTCGGTTGTAGACGTAGACCGCACCCGGTCGCGTCGTGCCCGAATCGTCACGGGCGACAGCAATCGTTTCCCCGGAGATGGAGACTGCGGTTCCGAAATTATCGTTCGCCGCACCGTCGCTAGGCAGCAGCTTCGCTTGCTGCGCCCAGCTCGATCCGTCGTACCAGAACACATAGGCGGATCCTGAGCTCGATCCCTGGTCGTCGTCGAACGGTGCAGTCGCAACGAGATAATCTCCATCGAGCGCCACGTTGGTACCAAATCCGTCACCGGCGGCCACGTCGTTCGGTATGAGCTTTGCGACAAGCTGCGGTTCGCACGCAACACCGCTCGCGCAAAACGCGGCCTCCACCGACCCCGAATCACAAGTGACGCCGAAGGGCCGCGGCATCCCGCGCTGGTCCGTGGTCAGGCATCCCACCGCCGAACCACCATCGAGAGCCAGGCTCGGCGCCTGAGGCAGATGCGTTTGCGTGGGACCGCCGTAGCTGCCGAGCGGCGCGAGATTCACTGCGGCGAGGGACACGCCCGATCGATCGCTAGCGTTCGAAAACCCGCAGGCACTGGACACCGTCTCGATGTTGCCACCGTTCGAGGTCACGACCACCGGTCCCTCAACGGCGCATCCGCCTTCCACGATCGTATTCGTAACGTTCAGTGCATTCCCGTAGAGCACCGCCGGAGCTGTCGCACTGCCTCCAACGATCGTGACGTTCTTCAAGACGTTCGACACGGTCCCGCCGAGTATGAGGTCCGTCGCAATCGCGCCCGTGTTGCCACTCAACGTCGAGTTGGCGATCGAAATCGCTCCCCCTTGAAACTCGAGGGCAGATCCGTTGACGCTGGTCGACCCCACGTTACCCGACAGCGTGCTCGAATCGACTGTCATCGACCGCGCAGTCGTCCAGATTCCGCCAGCACCTCCCGAGGACCAGTTGCCGATCAGCGACGTCCCTCGGATGTCGATGTTCGTGTCGCCCGAGTTGGCAAAGATGGCGCCACCGCCATACCAGCCAACACAGTCCCGGATCACGGAATCTCGAAGCGTGAGCGTACCGTTCCCGCTGAAGTGAATTCCGCCGCCAACGGTCGTCGAAGCCCCATTGCGCAGCGTCACGCCGACGAGCGTGAGACTGACGTCGGGCGAACCACTCGGCGTGAATCCCTGTATGACGTTGTCACGGCTCTGTGCATCGATGATCGTGGTGGAGGCGCCAGCGCCATAGATGGTCATCGTTCGTGTAACGTCGAGATCGTAGTCCGTATCGCCCGACGGCAGTGTCGTCAGATTGTACTGGCCCGGCGGGAGATTGATGAGGTGCGTGCCAGCCGTTGCATTCGCTGTGCGCACCGCGCCGCGCAAAGAGCAGTCCGACGGCGCCGCCGTGCAAGCCGTAGCTGTGGGGCTGTCGTCCGTGCGATCCACGTCGAACGTATTCGCCATTGCGCGAACATGGCTGGTCAAGACGATCGCCACGACGATGAATTTCAGTCGCATTGACACAGCCCTCCGGCTGCAGAAACAAACGGATGTAGGCGGAGTCGAGATAAGTTTACGATAGTTGTTGATCATGGTCTCAGACCCAATCGAATCGTTTTATGGAGCGCCACACCCTCCCGGGGTGGCGGCGTTGCAGTCGTCGTCGATGCCGTTGCTCGGGATCTCCGTGCGACCGGGATTCACGTTGGCGTTGGATTCGTTGCAGTCGAGCTGCGCGTGGGCGCAGGCGGCTGAGGCGGGGTTGCCGTAGCCGTCGGAGTCGAGATCCTTGCAATCGCTGGTCGCAGCGTTGCAGTCGTCGTCGAGGCCGTTGCCTGGGATCTCCGTCTTTCCCGGGTTCACGTTGGCGTTCGTGTCCAGGCAATCGATCGCACCACAAGCACCACCAGAAACCGAATAGCCGTCGCTGTCCGCATCCACGCAATCCGGCGTCCCGGCACTGCAGTCGTCGTCGATGCCGTTGCCGAGAACCTCGGCGTGTCCCGGATTGACGTTGGCGTTCGAATCGTTGCAGTCGGCCGCGCCGCAGGCCCCGCCGCTGGATGAGTAGCCGTCGCCGTCGGAGTCGACGCAATCCAGCGTGGACGAGTTGCAATCGTCATCGACGCCGTTGCCGGGAACCTCGGCATGCCCGGGATTCACGTTGGCGCTTGAATCGTTGCAGTCGACCACACCGCATACGCCGCCGGAGATCGAATAACCGTCGACATCGACATCCACGCAGTCGAGAGTTGCGGCGTTGCAGTCGTCGTCGACGCCGTTGCCGGGAAGCTCCGCATGTCCGGGGTTCACGTTCGCGTTCGAAT
>CAYUSL010000134.1:8084-13774 GCA_964447125.1 uncultured bacterium
TCGACGCCGTTGCCGGGAAGCTCCGCATGTCCGGGGTTCACGTTCGCGTTCGAATCGCTGCAATCCGTTGCTGCCCCCCCGCTGCACGACGCATCACCGGGCGCACCGTAGCCGTCGTGATCGACGTCCTTGCAGGCATCGCATGCGTCACCGACCCCGTCGCCGTCGGCATCTGCTTGGTCCGTATTCGCAACCGCAGGACAGTTGTCGAATTCCGTGGGGATCGTGTCGAAATCCGGCAGGTCCCAAACGTAAACCGAGCCGGAGTCGTAACCACCAGCGTCGGAATTCGGGGCACCGGCGACCAGCGAGGTTGCATCTGCGGCAATGGCCCGCGCGAGGTTGTCCTGCGTGCCATCGGTGGTCCGAATCGCGCCCACCTGGGACCACTGCGGACCGTTCTTGGTGAACACGTAAGCCGATCCGTAGTTTCCGGCGTACTGGTAACTCCAGGCACCCACCACGATCGTGCCCGGCGCAATCGCGAGATCGGACCCGAATTGCGAGCTGACGTAGCGATCCGCAGGCAAGAGCTCCGCGACCTGCGTCCACGCGGAACCGCTCTTTTCCCACACGTACGCGGCGCCGACGACCTGCCCATCGACCTTGTGGAGCGGCGTACCGGCCACGAGGAGATTTCCGCTCACCGCCACTCGCCGACCGAGCCGGTCGCCCGCCGCTATTCCGCTCGCGAGGAGCTTCGCCGTTTGCGTCCAAGTCCCGCCAACCTTCTCGAAGACGTAGACGGCGCCTGCGTCCGTGGCGCTCGAATCCTGCTGCTCGGCGGCCACGACGATCGTTCCAGCGTCGATCGACACCGAGGTACCGAAGCGATCCCCCGGAACTCCGTCGGAAGCCGTGAGCTTGGCAACCTGGGTGAATGTTCCGTTGCTGCGCTCGTAGACGTAAGCGGAGCCCTGGTTGACGGCTGCCCCGTCGTACAGGCCCAAACCCACGACCAAAGTGTCGCCGGTCAGGCTCAGCGAGTAGCCGAAGTGGTCACCTGGCGTGCCATCCGTGGGCGCCAGTCGCTGCGTTTGCGTCCACGTCCCGTTCGTTTTCCGGTAGACGTAGGCCGCGCCGCCGCCCCAGCCCGCCGGGGTGCCTTGATTCGCCGCTCCGACGACGATCGTGTCGCCGGAGATCGTGACGCCTTGCCCGAAGAAGTCCGCGGACCCGAGCGAAGTCGGTTTGAGCTTCGCCTTCTGCGTCCATCCAGCGCCGTTGCGCTCGAACACGTAGGCAGAACCCGAATCGCCCGGGGAGTCGTCGAACATCGCGCCCGCCACGAGCACCGAGCCAGACACGGCAACGGCGCTCCCCAGGACGTCTCCCGGGGCGTGGTCGCTGGCGATCAGCTTGGCCCAGTGCGGCGTAGGCACGGGCGGCTCACACGCGTCGCCGATGCCGTTGGCGTTCGAGTCCTGCTGGCCCGGATTCCAGACCGTCGGGCAATCGTCCACGTACTCGCCGACGCCATCGCCGTCGCTGTCGAGGCCCGGAACGCGGAAGCCGGTGGCGAGCGGCGCCGTGAGGTTGATCGTGCGGTGGTTGTCCCGCGCGTCCGCGATTCCCGTCGGAAAGCCGTTGAAGAGCACACCGGGGTTCGAGAAGCGCTGGATCCGCGTGCAACCGAGCGTGCACGGCGTGTCGTACGACATCACGGTTCGGAACTGACCGTCGACGTAGTGGCCATAGGACCAAACGTACGAGGCCGACGACGGCGGCTGAATGCCGTTCTCGGGATTGTGCTCGGCGCCGAGATTGTGACCGTGCTCGTGCGCGAAGCTCAGGTTTCCCACGGCGCACGAGAGCTTCGTGACTTGCTGGGCTTGGCTCGCGAACGAGGGCGAGACCGTGCGCATCACGTGCGCGATCCCGCACGCGTTGGTCATGTCGTTGACGATCAGGCTCACCAGGTCTGCGAAGTACTGGTTGCGGAGCGCCTTGACCGTGGGATCGGCCGTGACCCATGCCAGATCGGTTTCGGGATCTCCAGTCTCCGTGTAGCTCACGAGCGCCGTGTGAACGAGTCGAAGCTCAGCGTCGATTCCACTCGTCGCGAACGACGTATTCGCCACGTCGACCGCCGACTGCAGCGTGGCTTCGATGGCCGCGACGCCGCCCGCGGCGTCGCGTGCCCCCGGCGTGTACACCGACAACACGTCGACCACCGAGGTCGCAGTTCGGGTGCTTGGGACCGACGACGGGAAGTCCGGTGCGAACGGCGGTGACGGCAGCTTGCGAGCGTCCTCCTGTGACGCGGCACAGTGCGGGAAGCGGCTCGGATCGAGCTGAGCGAGGATCGAGGTCGAGGCGTCGCGAGGTACCAGTTCGTAGACCTCGCTGACCGACGTGATCAGGCCCGCCAGCAGCCCCTTCTTCACCGTCAACGTCACGTCGCCCGTTGGTGACTTGGCCGAGGCGCCGAGATAGCCGCGCCAGACATAGTCGTCGTTGCCGCGGCGCTCGAAGCCGGAACGGGTCGCCGTGTACGTGGAGCCGTCGGGGCGAGAGAGCGTGATCACGTCCGCCGTGGCGCTCAACGTGGCGACGTTCACCGACACCGGAACCTCGACGATCGACGCCTCCGAGACCGGTGGCCCTTGCGGTCCGCGACCGCTCGGCGCGAACACGGCCGCCGACTGCGCCGACGCGATGCCAGCGAACCCGAGCGCCGCACTCGTGAGCAGGACGATGATCGCACCGACCCGCAGCGCCGCGGCGCGGCGCGCAACCACTCCAGACTGCGGACGCACGTGTCCCGTCGAGCTTGCGTTGCGCTCCACGCCCCCTCCCCCCGAAGTGCGCGATGGCGTCGCGATGACGCGTGAAGTCCTGAGGAACCCGCAGAAATCGCGGCTTTTCGATAGTACGCAAGTCGAGTTGGTCGCGCAACACCGGCACCGTCACGATTGCGTCACCGAAGTGGCGCCGAGGCGAGCCGGCTCGTTCGAGCGCGAAACCGCCGAGCGAGCGCTGGGGCGCTTCAGCGCGATGGGCCGGAGTCGCGCCCGGCCGAGGGGTGTGCGACACCAGTCACCCGTGACCAGCGCTCGACGCGCCAGCCACGCTCGAGCGCCATCGGACCGAGCGAGCCGCGAGGATTGACCGCTACACCGCGCCCCACCCGCTCGAGGAGCGGCACGTCGATGGCGCGATCCGTGTACGCGGTGCTGCCGGCCCAATCGATTTCGCGGCCCTGAAAAGCCCCCTCGATGCGTGCAACCTTGCCTTCTTTGTACGGCACGGGCTGCTCGACCTCGTCGGTGAGCTGGCCGCCGCGAATCGTCGCACGCGAACCGATCCCAAGTGTGGCACCCACCAGCTCCGCGAGCGGCTCGATGATGAGCTCGGTGGACCCGGACGCGAGGATCACCGTCAATCCCTGCGCACGGCAGCGCTGAATGGCTTCGAGCGCCTCCCGATAGACGACCTTGTGCACGTCCTCGGCCACGCAACGGCGCGCGTGCTCGCGCAGCTCGGGCTCGGGCATCCCGTGAAAGAGCCGCGCACCCAGCTCCACCAAGTCGCGGCCGGTTCGGCGCCGAAGCCGATACGCCAACAGCTCACGAGCGACCATTTTTTTTCGCGACGGTGGCAGCACGTCGTTGCGCCACAGGTAGCCGATGAACGCACCACCCGACGAGCCCCGCACCAGCGTGTGGTCGACGTCGAATACGGCGAGCGCGAGCGCCTGAACCGTAGAGGCAGTCACGAGCGCCCCCGTTCACGCCGCGTCGTATTCACAGTCGCTTCCACACCCTCGCGCGCGCGGCCATGGCCGCCGCCGCCGGGTGTCTCGATGCAAACCCGATCTCCCGGTTCGAGCGCGAGTGTCACCTTTCCCGGCAGCTCCACGGGACGCGCGCCGCGCCGAACCAGCCGATTGCGACCCCGCTCGCCAGGCTCACCGCCCGCGAGACCGTAGGGCGCGCTCACCCGGCGCTCGCTCACGATCGTCGCCGTCATCGTCGCCAGCGCTTCGATCTCGCGTACCACTCCGTCACCTCCGCGGGCCACTCCCGCGCCCCCCGAGCCGCGCCGCACCCGATAGCGGGTGACGCGCACCGGATAGGCGTGTTCGAGGGCCTCGATGGGAGTGTTACGCGTATTGGTCATGTGCGTCTGCACCGCCGACAAGCCGTCGAGACCGGGCCTGGCACCCATGCCGCCGGCGATGGTCTCGTAGTAGGCGAACGGGCGCGGACCGACGCTTCCGATGGCGAGATTGTTCATGGTACCCGCGCTCGCCGCGGGCACGCGCCCCGGCAGCGCCTTCGCCAGGGCACCGAGCACCACATCCACGATGCGCTGGCTGGTCTCGACGTTGCCGGCGCTCACCGCCGCCGGTGGGATCGCGTCCACGATCGAGCCCGGCTCGGTGACCAATCGCACCGGCCGCAAGATGCCGGCGTTGGTGGGCACGTCCAGCGGCAGCAACGTGCGCAGCGCGTAAAACACCGCCGAGAGCGTCACTGCGCGCACCGCGTTCACGGGGCCCTCCACTTGCGGGCTGGTGCCGGCGAAGTCGAAGACCACGTCGCTGGCACGCTCGCGGCGAATCTCGACCACGATCGGGACCGGGCCGTGGCCGAGCCCATCGTCGTCGAGGACGTCGCGGAAACGGTGACGGCCGCGCGGGATCTCGCGAACCAAGCGACGCACCAGCCGCTCGGCGTAGTCGAGGAGCTCGTCGACTGCGCTCGAAAGCGCGCGCTCGCCCATGCGCTCGACCCACGCGCGGAGCCGCGCCACACCCACGGCGTTGGCACCGCGCTGGGCCGCCAGATCGCCGAAGCGCTCCTCGGGAACGCGCATGTTCGCAAGCACCAGTGCCAGCACTTCGCGATCCAGCTCGCCGCGGCGGGCGATGCGCACGGGCGGGATGCGCAAGCCTTCTTGGTAGATCTCGCGCGCCAACGGCATCGAGCCCGCGGACATGCCGCCGACGTCCGCGTGGTGGGCGCGGCTTGCCACGAAGAACGAGGGGAAGCGCTTCCGCCCGAGAAAGACCGGCGTGACGAGCGTGATGTCGGGCAGGTGCGTGCCGCCAGCGAAGGGATCGTTGACCAGCACTTCGTCGCCGGGCTCGCACGACACGCCCGCCACCGCGGCTTCGACCGCCAGCGCCATCGATCCCAGGTGCACGGGGATGTGCGCTGCTTGCGCGATCAGCCTGCAGCGCGCATCGAAGACTGCGCACGAGAAATCCCGCCGTTCCTTCACGTTGGGTGAGAGCCCCGTGCGCTCGAGGGTGCTGCCCATCTCCTCGGCGATCGACGCGAAGAGATCCTTCACGAGCTGGAGGCGCACCGCGTCGAAACGCTGCGGCGCTCGCGTCGCACGCGCGCTCACGAGCCCACCTCGATCCAAAGCTCGCCCAAGCGCCCCACCCGCGCCTGAGCGCCCGACGGCAGGTACGTGGTCGCCGTCTTCTCCACGACGATCGCCGGACCGGCGATGCGCGCATCGCGGACGAGCCGCGCGCGATCGAGCACCGGCACGCGCCGCGTTCCACGCGACTCCACGAGCCGCGCGTTTCCCACTTGCGGCGCCGCCACCGAGCTGCGACGGCCGCGCGGCAGCTCGGACCAATCGGGTCGCGCGACGCGGCCGCGACCGCGTACGCGCAGCGTCACCACCTCGATCGCTCGCTCGGGATGCGAGTGGCCGAAGAGCCGCTGGTG
>CAYUSL010000135.1:0-2525 GCA_964447125.1 uncultured bacterium
GAGCGCGCCGGCGCCCAGGTCGTGTACGGCTTCGTCGACCTCAAGACGCACGCGAAGGTGTCGTTGGTGGTGCGCCGCGAGAGCGGCGGCCTCAAGAGCTACGTCCACTTCGGCACCGGCAACTACCACCCGATCACCGCGAAGATCTACACCGACCTCTCGTACTTCACGTGTGATCCCGTGCTGTGCAGGGACGCGGCAGCGCTCTTCAACTACATGACCGGCTACGCGCGTCCCACCAAGCTCGAGAAGATCGCGGTGGCGCCGATCGATCTGCGCGAGACGCTGGTGGCGCTCATCGACGAGGAGAGCGGCCACGCGCGCGCCGGGCGCCCGGGGCAGATCTGGGCCAAGCTCAACGCGCTGGTGGACGGCGAGATCATCGAGGCGCTCTACCGCGCATCGCAGGTAGGAGTGCGGATCGATCTGGTGGTGCGCGGGATGTGCAGCCTGCGCCCCGGCGTCGCCGGGCTCTCGGAGAACATCCGCGTCAAGAGCATCGTGGGCCGATTCCTCGAGCACGCACGCATCGTCTGCTTCGGCGCGGGCCACGGCTTGCCCTCGCCGGAGGCGAAGGTGTTCATCTCGTCCGCGGATTGGATGACACGCAACCTCGATCGCCGCGTCGAGACGCTGATTCCCATCGAGAATCCCACCGTTCATCGTCAGATCCTCGACCAGATCATGCTCGCGAACATCCGTGATCAGGCGCAGAGCTGGACGCTCGGTCCCGACGGCACCTATACGCGCGTCGCTGCGGGACCAGGCGCATTCAGCGCCCACAACTTCTTCATGACCTTTCCGAGCCTTTCCGGGCGGGGCAGTGCGGTCGGGGAGGCCGTGGGCGCGCCGCAGCTCGCCACCGGCTGAGGTCTTCGGGCGGAGCGCGGCGCGTCGGCGGCGCGCCTCCGAGCGAGCGCTTCCCGCGCGCCCTGCGCTTGGGCCATTCTGCGGCTTCGATCCGCGCTCGGCCTCGAATTCGAATCGAGCGGCGCGTGCGAGCATTCGAGATCTCGCGAGAACCGATGCCATGGCACGCAAGCTGGCGATCGTCGTGCATCGCTACGGTGCGGAGGTCGACGGCGGCTCCGAGGCGCTGGCCCGGCGGATCGCACACGGGCTCGCGGCCACCGACGATGTCGAGGTCTGGACCTCTTGTGCGCGCGACTACCTCACGTGGGCAAACGAGCTGCCCGCCGGCGAGGAGCGCGACGGCGCGGTGCGCGTGCGGCGATTCCCGGTGGATCGGCCGCGACGCATCCGCTGGTTCGGGCGCATGACCCAGCGCCTCGTCGCCGGCCCCCACTCGCGGGAGCTCGAGCTCGCGTGGATGGAGCGCCAGGGGCCACGGGTGCTCGATCTCGTCACTGCGCTGGCACGCGAGGGCCAATCCTTCGACGCGATCCTCTTCTTCACCTACCTCTACTATCCGACCTTCTTCGGCGTCCCTGCGGTCGGCGAGCGTGCGGTGCTGGTGCCGACCGCTCACGACGAGCCGCCACTTCGGTTCCGGATCTTCGACGACGTGTTCCGCGCCGCCCGCGGCTTCGTGTTCCAGACCCCGGAGGAGCGCGAGCTGGTGCACCAGCGCTTCGCCATCGCTCCCCGTGCGGAGACGGTGGCCGGTGTCTCGATCACGGCGCCGACCACCACCGATCCCGCGGGTTTTCGCCGCAAGTTCGGCCTCACCGGGCCGCTCATCCTGTGCGTGGGGCGTGTCGATCGGGTGAAGGGGGCGACTCGTCTCGCCGAAGGCTTCCTCGAGCATCGCGCGCGCGGCGGTGAAGGCACGCTGGTGTTCCTGGGGATGGTACGGACGCCGATGCCGTCGGACCCCGCGATCCGTTGCCTCGGTTGGGTCTCGGACGACGACAAATGGAGCGGGCTCGCCGCCGCCGACGTGAGCGTCGTCGCCTCGCCCTACGAAAGCCTCTCGCTGGCCTTCCTGGAGAGCGCCGCCGTGGGAACGCCCGTGCTCGCGTACGGCGCCTCGCCGGTGCTCGTGGGGCAGTGCGCGCGCATGGGCGCAGGCGTCACGTTCGACGATTGGTCCGCGTTCCCCGCTGTCCTGCGCGAGCTGCTGGGTGACTCCGAGCGGCGCGCCGCGCTGAGCGCCAACGGGCGCGCGAGCGTCGCACGATTGCCGAGCTGGAATGCGATCCTGGATGCCTATCGAGGCGTGATCGACGGGGTGCGGGCGTGAGCGCGAGGCGAGCACTACCGGGGATCTGGATCGTCGTGGGAGCGGCGCTCTTCGCGCTCGGCGCCGCGGCTTCCGTCGATCCCGCGCGGATGCGTCGCGGCGCTCCGCTCGACGGCGAGGTGAGCCAAGTGCTCGCGGCCGTGAGCCTCGCAGCCGACCGCGATCTGCGCTACGACCGCGCCGATCTGGAGGACGCCACCGCGATCTTCGGCGTAGTGCCCAGCGAGATTCCGCTGGCACGGGCGCGCGGCGGCGAGCTGCGATACGTGGCGCGCGGCATCGAGCCGTGGCTGGTCTCGAACGTGATCCCGTGGCTCGGCGC
>CAYUSL010000135.1:2625-13689 GCA_964447125.1 uncultured bacterium
TGGCGCGCGGCATCGAGCCGTGGCTGGTCTCGAACGTGATCCCGTGGCTCGGCGCGCGTGCGTTTCCGCTCTTTCACGCCGCGGCTCTCGCCGCAGCGGCGTTGCTTGCGTGGGCGCGGCTCGGCGATTCGCGCGGGCGCACTGCGGCGTGGATCGCGAGCGCGCTGGCCGCTTCGGCGCTGCCGGTATGGCTCTTCCGTTTCACGCCCGAGGCCTTTCACGCAGCACTCGTCCTCGCCGGTGCCGCGCTGCTGGCCCCGCGTCCCGATCGGGAGGTGGAGGACGAGTGGACCACGCGCGCGGCGCTTCCCCTGCGCCTGCTGCGTACGGGTGTGGGCTGCGCGTTCCTGGGGCTCGCCGTCTGGGAGCTCTCGGTGCCGGGTTGGATCTTGGCGCTGGTTCCGATCGCCGCAATGCCCGAAACGCTCGGGGTGAACCGACGCAAGGTGGTGTGGGCCACGGCGTCGGGGGCGAGCGTGCTGATCGTGGCGGTGGCGTTGGCGCTGCACGTGGCGCCCTTTGCACGGTTGCGCGCCGTCGATCCGAGCCGCGCGGCTGCGGACGTGAAAGTCTTCGCGGGAGCGTTGCCAGGTGAGGCGGGCGAGCACTTCGACGAGCTCGGCACGAAGACCGAAGCCGCGGGGATCCCAGCGCCGATACCGGCCTCGTTGCGCGCCAGCGCGTTGCGCGACGCGTTCGTGGGGCGTTTCTCGGGAAGCTGCTGGTGGTATCCGTGCCTGGGCGTTGCCTGGGTGGCGGTGACCGCGCGGCGGCGGAGGCGGTGGCGATTCGCGCTCCTGAGCTTGCCGTGTGTCGCAGTGGCCACGCTCGCACTCGTTTCCCCCACGCGCTTCGCGGGCCCGAGTGACGGTCCCGGTGTGGCCCTCGCTGCGGCGCTCTACCCGCTGGCGATCGTCGCCGGCACGGGAGTCGTTGGTGGGCGCTGGCTGATCGCCGCGTGGACGCTCGCCGGCGTGCTCTTGGGCGAGCCGCTCACGAATCCCGTGGGCGTGGTGCGCGAGCCCGCGCTTCACGCGCGCGCGTGGCCGTATCGTTGGCTGCCTGTCGATCCGAGCCGCTTGGGCTCGTTGCCCACCGGTCGCCCCATCGCCACCCGCAGCGCGGGCCTGGCACTGGTGGACGTGGTCGAGAACGTCGACGTGGTGACGAGTGTTTGCGAAGGCATCGGCCCCGAGGTCCGTCTCGCTTCGGCGTGTTTCTGGACGCCACGCGAGGATGCGGCCCTGGTGCTGGTGTGGCGCGATCGACCAGAGCCGCCCGATCGGCTGGTGCTGCGCTCGGGGCCGCGACGAACGCGGGTGCAGCTCGCTCTCGGCGCCGCCCGCAGCCACGTGCGGCTCTTGCCGCAGCGCACCGAGGAGGTGCACCTCGAGGGCGTGGGGCAGGGCATTCCCGTGCGCCGCGGGGGCCGCGACGGTTGGGCGTGGATCCTCGAAGCGCGCGCCAGCCATGCCTTCCAACCGGCGTACTACGGTCTCGGTCGAGGCCGGCAGTGGCTCGGCGTTCAGATCGCTCTCGTCGAGTGATCGCCGATCGGAGCGGGGCGGACGTGGAGATCGCGCTGACGGGCGGCACGGGATTCGTGGGGCGGCACACCGCGCGATGGTTGGTGGAGCATGGGCATGGCGTGCGGCTTCTGGTTCGCGACCGGGCGCGAGTTCCAGTCGAGATCGCGGATCGGGTGAGGCTCTTCGACGGCGACGTGACGCGTGCCGAGAGCCTGGTGCCGTTCGTGGCTGGCGTCAGCCACGTCGTTCACATGGCGGCGGTGGTCGGCGAAGGCGGCGTCGCCGCCGAGCGATACCGCGCGGTGCACGTGGCCGGGACGCGCCAGCTCGTGGAAGCTGCTGCGCGAGCGGGCGTGCAGCGCGTCGTGCACCTGAGCAGTGTCGGTGTCTACGGTGACACCGGTGGCAGCGTCGTCGACGAGCGAGCTCCCGCGCGGCCCCAGGATGCGTACGAGCTGAGCAAGTGGGAGGGCGAGGAGGAGGCGCGCGCCACTGCGCGCGAGTACGGCGTCGAGCTGGTGGTGCTCCGGCCCGCAGGTGTGTACGGCCGCTACGATCGCCGTCTGCTCAAGCTCTTTCGGGGTATCGCGACTGGACGCTTCGTGCGCATCGGGCCTTGCACGTGTCGCTACCATCTGGTCCACGTCGACGACGTCGCGCACGCGGTGGAGCTGGCACTTGCGCGCCCGGAGGCGGCCGGTCAAGACTTCATCGTCGCCGGCGCCGCGCCAGTGGCCCTCACGGAGCTGATCGCGGCGATCGCGCAGGTCGCAGGCACGAAGCCACCGCGGCTCAGGTTGCCGCTCGCACCCGTCGTGCTGGCGGCGCGCTGGATGGAGGCCCTCTGCAGACCGTTCGGCGTGCGTCCACCGCTCTATCCCGAACGCGTGGCGTTTTTCACCAAGGAGCGTGCGTACTCGATCGCCAAAGCGCGCCAGCTCCTCGGCTACGAGCCCGCCGTGGATCTCGAGGCGGGACTGCGGCGAACCCTCGCCGAGTATCGCGCCGACGGCTGGATCTGAGCGGCTCGACGGGCAGCACGCGCAGCGCGTGCCGTACACTGTCGCCATGCGGCGTCTCTTCTCGATCGAGGGCAATGCACAGCGCCTCGACGGCGGCGCGATGTTCGGCAACGCGCCCCGCGAGCTCTGGGAGTCGTGGGCGGCACCCGACGAACGGCACCGCGTCGCGCTGGCGTGTCGCGGGCTCCTCGTCGAGGAGGAAGGCCGCACGATCCTCTTCGAGACCGGGGTAGGGGCGTTCTTCGAGCCTCGGCTGCGCGATCGCTTCGGTGTGGTCGATTCCGATCATCGGCTGCTCGCCAGTTTGCGTGCAGTGGGCGCTGCACCCGAAGACGTGGACGTCGTGGTGCTTTCCCACCTGCACTTCGATCACGCAGGAGGGTTGCTCGCCGCTTGGGAGCCGGATCGCCCGCCGCAGTTGGTGTTTCCCAAGGCGCGCTACGTCGTGAGCGAGGCCGCTTTCCACCGCGCCCAGTCACCCCACCTGCGCGACCGCGCGTCGTTCATTCCCGAGCTGCCTGCGCTGCTGGCGGCGACCCAGCGCGTGGAGCTCCTCCGCGATGGCCACTCGGAGACGCTCGGGACGGGCTACGCGTTCCACTTTTCCGAGGGCCACACACCGGGGTTGGCCCTTGCCGAGATCCCGAGCAGCGACGGGTCCGTCGTCTTCATCGCGGATCTCGCTCCCGGACGCCCATGGGTCCACGCCGCCATCACCATGGGCTACGACCGCTTTCCCGAGCGTGCGGTCGACGAGAAGCAAGCGCTCTTCACCGCGTTGCTACCGCGCGGCGGCCGGCTCTTCTTCACCCACGATCCCGAGGTGGCGTTGGCCTACCTCACGCGGGATGGCCGCGGTCGTTTCGGCACCTCGGGAGAGCGAGGCTCGCTCGTTGGCGAGGTGGCGTGAGCGTCAGCGGATTTCGAGCGCCACGGGCAGGATCGCCAGCGGCTCCGCGGGTTGGGTGAGGCGCGCCATCACCAGCCAGGCGTCGATCACCGACCGCGAGCGAGCGCGCGCTTCGGTCAGCCGCTCGGCGAGCCACGGCAGCAGGCCGTGGGGGCGATGCAGCGCCACCAGCTCGAGTGGATGCTCGGCGGGCAGCTCGAGCTCGCGCCGCACCAGCTCGAGCGCCGTTCGCAGTCCGCCGTTCACGTCGACGAGGCCGCGTTCGCGGGCCTGACGCCCGGTCCACACGCGACCTTCCGCGTGCGCCGCCACGCCTTCCACGGTGCTGCTGCGTCCCGCGGCGACACGCTCCAGGAATACTCGGTAGGTGTCTTCGAGCTGACTGCGCACTTTGCGTCGCTCGGTGCGCGTGAAGGTGCGCGCCTCCGAGTGGAGCGCGACGAAGGCGCCCCGACCGTAGCCGTCCTTGTGTACGCCGAGGCGGCGGTAGAGCCCGCCCACGGAGAGCTTGCCACCGAACACGCCGATCGAGCCGGTGAGCGTGCTCTCGGCCGCGACGATCTTGGTGCCCGCCACCGCCACGTAATAGCCACCCGAGGCCGCGTAATCGCCCATCGACACGATCACCGGCTTCTTTTCCTTGGCGCGCATCACGGCGCGCCAGATGACGTCGGAAGCGAGGGCCGAGCCGCCCGGGCTGTCGACGCGCAGCACGATCGCCCGAACCGAGTCGTCGTGCCGCGCGCGCCGGAGAGCTGCCGCCAAGGCGCGCGAGCTGGCGCCCGTGCCCGTGCTCAAGCCGCCGTTCTCTCCCGAGTGGATCGCGCCCACCACGGGCACCCACGCCACGCGAGCGGGCGCGCCCTCGCCGAAGGGACGGTGGCGGCGCCGCCGCAGGTAGTAGTAGCGACGGGGGCCCACCAATTTGCGTAACGCCTTGCGCGAATCCTCGCCGGCGAGCTCGACCAGCACCTCGTCCTCGAACGCGAGTCGATCGATCAGGCCCGCGGCGAGCGCTTCGTGCGCCAGAAATGGACCCTGATCCACCAACGCCACGACCTCGGCCTCGCTCTTCTTCCGCCCTCGCGCGACCGCGGCGCAGCTCTGCGCGAAGAGGTCGTCCACCAGCGACGCCAGTGCCGCACGCGCATCCTCGCTGAGCGACGAGCGGGTGAAGGGCTCGACTGCGCTCTTGAAGCGCCCGACCGGAAGCAGATCGACGCTCACGCCGAGCCTCTCGAGCGCCGGTCCGAAGAGTGCGACCTCGGCGCGCAGCCCGGCCCAGTGAACGCCGCCCGTGGGGTGAAGGATCACGCGATCGGCGCTCGACGCCGCCAGCACGTAGCCGAGGGCGTCGGCGGATTCGAGGAATGCGACCACCCGCTTTCCAGCGCTTCGCACCGCGGTCAGTGCCTCGCGCAGGCTCTCGAGCTGGCCCCAGCCGCACGCCAGCGAACCGACGGTGAGCATCACCCCTTCCAGCCGCGGGTCGCGGGCAGCATCGTCGAGCAGCTCCACGACTTCCAGGAGCGACGGATGGTGAGCGCGAAGGATTCTACGAAAGCCAGCGCGTGCCGGGTCTTCGTCCAGCGGGCCGGCGAGCTCGAGCCGCAGCCAGCGGTAGGGGCGAGCGCCGCGGGTGACGCGCAGAAACGCGTTGACCAGCGTCGCGCGCGTGTTGGCGAGGACCCAGCGGAGGAAATCGAGCATGGCGGCGACGTTTCGCGAAAAGGCGAGCGCGGAAGCTACCAGAGCACCCGAATGCCGGCCACCGAGGTTGCCGTGGGGGGCTCGACGAGCCGCGCCGGGCTCCATGGCGTGCTAAGCCCGAAGGCCATCACCAGCGAGGTGCCTTGCTGCGTTCGCGCCGTGCCTCGCGACGAGTGTCACGTTTCCTGCCCACCGACGAGACGCGCTTCGTGATGCGCGTGGTTCAGGGCTATGCTGGCGCGCGCTCGCACCCCCGCGACCCGAGGAGGAAGGCGATGGCCCGCGATTGGCTCGATGATTTGCGCGAACGACTGTTCGGCACTCCGTATCGCGCCGACGGCCAGCCCGGGCTCGGTGTGCTGGTGCGGCCGCTTCCGCCTTTCGACGGGCGGGGCTCGGCACTGGTCACGTTCGGGTCTTTGCTGGTCGTGATCGGCAGCATCGCGTTCGGGCTCGCGTCGTTGGCGGGGCTCCTCGCAGCGATCGCCGCCATCTACCTGATCGCGGTGCACGTGTTCGGAATCCGCATCGAGCTCCCCGAGGTTCAGGGCCTCGGTCTCTGAGCTGGTGATGCGCGCGCCGGAAGGCGCCCGCGGCGAAGTCGCGCTCGCAGCGACGAAGCCTGCGGTGGTCCATCGCATTCTGGCGGTGGATGACGATCCATTGGTGCTGGCCGGGTATCGGCGCCAGTTCGTCGGACCCGACTACGAGCTGAGCATCGCTGCCGATGGCGTCGAGGCGTTGGCGGCGATCCACCGCGACCCGCCCGATCTGGTGCTCCTCGACCTGATGTTGCCGATTCTCGATGGCCTGAGCGTGTGCCGCGAGGTGCGCCGCCATCCCGCGTTCGACGCCATCGCGATCTTGGTGGTGACTGCGCGCACCGAGAGCGAGCCGCGCATCGAAGCGTTGCGCGCCGGCGCCAGCGACTGCGTCGTGAAGCCGTTCGAGCCCGAGGAGCTCGAAGCGCGTGTGCGCGCGCATCTCAAGACCAAGGCGCTCAGGGACGAGCTCCGTGCCATGCAGGATCGGATGGTGGCCGGTGGCAAGCGCGAGGCGGTGATCGAGCTGGCCGGGGCGGCCGCCCACGAGATGAATCAGCCGCTCACCGGGATCTTGGGGCGCGCTGCGCTCCTCGATCGCCGCCTCGAGCCGGATCACCCGGGCAGGCGCGACCTGGAGATCATCCGCGAGCAGGCTGAGCGCCTCGGGCGGTGCGTGGCGCGGCTCGCGCGGGTGAGCTCGTACGACACCACCGAGTACTTGGGGGCGCGGCGCATCCTCGATCTGGAGCAGGCTTCGAGCAGCGCGCCGGGCTCGCCTGCGGTGCTGATGGCGGTGCGCAACCCGGCGCTCGTCGAGAGCGTGCGCGGGGCTGCTCGCGCGGTGGGTCTCACGCTGGCCTCGCCGGCGGAAGGCGAGACGCTCGCAAATGCTTGGGATCGCACCCAAGCCGAGGCACTGGTGCTCGAGGTGGAGGTGGGAACGCGTGCCTCGGACCTGGTGCTCGCCACGGCGCATCAGCTCGCGCTGCGCGAGGTCCCCGCCGTGCTGCTCGCGGCGGCAGGAGACCTCACGTCGTCGGCTGCGGTGGAGCATCTGGGGGCGCTCGTCGTGGACGGGATGCGCGCGGAGCCGCAGGAACTCGAGGCGCAGCTCCGCCGTACCCATCGGCTGGGCCGGCTCCTTCGTCGCCTGGAGGCGCGTGAGCGCGAGCTCGCCACCGTGCGCACCCTCGATCCGCTCACCGGCTTCGTGCGTCGCGACCACTTCCTCGAGGTCCTCACCGGCGAGATCCGTCGCGCCCGGCGGTACCGGACGGCGCTCAGCGTGGCGGTCTTCGACGTCGACGACTTTTGGGACATCAACCGACGCTGGGGTGAAGACATCGGCAACCGGGTGTTGCGCGATCTGGCGCTGGTGGTGCGTGGCTGCACGCGCGAGGTCGACGTGCTGGGAAGGTTGGGCGGCGAGCTCTTCGGGATCATCCTGCCGCACACGGCGGGGGAGGATTCACGCATCGCTGCGGATCGTCTCAATCGCCGTGTGAGCGCCGAGAGCGAGGCGGTCGCGGAGGCGATCCGGCGCTCGATCGAAGGGACGAGCTTCGGGCTGGCGAGCCACGACGTGCGGGTCACGATCAGCATCGGCATCTCGGGCTCGGTGGGCGAGGCATTGCTCGACCCCGAAGATCTCCTCTCCCGCGCCGAGGCGGCGCTTCGCCTCGCGAAGTCGCGCGGCAAGAACCGGGTGGTGCTCGATCCCCCCGAAGAGGCAGGCGCATCGGGAGTCGAGCTCGCGTGAGCGATGCGCCATCTGCCGAGCGTGCCGCCGCAGCCCAACGGTTGCGCCGGCGTCGCACGCGGCGTCGCGCGGTGAGCACCCTCGACGGGCTCGCGGCCGCGCTGGGGATCGCGTGGCTGCTGCTCGTGGCGAGTGGTTGGCCGACGGCGTCGCGCGATCGGCCGTCGGCGATCTCGCCAGCGCTGGTGGCCGTGGGCGCGGCGATCGTGGCGACGCTCGGAGCGCGACGCCTACTGGATCCGGTCACCCCGCTTCGCGAAGTGCCTGCCGTCACCTGGCTGGGCGAGCGGATGGCGGGGGGGTGGGCGACCCATCCTGCTTTCGTGCCGATCGTCGTCGCGCTCGCAGGGGTGGCAATGGCCACGAGCGCGCTGACCTGTCTGTGGGCGGGTGACGATCACTCCTTCGGCAGCGTCGCGACGATCGTGCTTCAGGCTGCGGCGCTGGCCGCCGGAGCGCTGCCGCTCGCGCGCCTGGCGCGTCGCGAGCTGAGTGATCCGTCGCTGGTCGCGGCGCTGGTGATCGCATACCTCGCATTCACACCGATTCGCAGCGTGATGAATCTCGGCATCGATCCTGCCGCGTTTGCGGGGCCGGCGCTGCTTTCGGCCCTGGTTGCGTTTCGTGAGGGCCGCTTCCGGCTGGGTGCCGTGCTGGGGTGCGCTGCGCTCGCGATCGACCCTCGTGCGGCGGTGCTCGGCCTGATGCTCGGCGGTTACCTGCTGGTGGTTCTTCGTCAGGTGCGGCTCGGCGCGGTGGCGTGCGTGGTCGCCCTGGCCGTCCTCGCGATCGCGTGGCGGGCGCCGGTCTCGGTGCTCGGTGGCCCGATCGCGCCGCTCGGCGCGGTGGCCAGTGTTGCGGGCTTCGGGCTGCATGCGTTCACGGCGTGGCTGGTGGTGCTCGCGCCGCTGGCGTTCCTGCCGCTCTTGGCGCCGCTTCACCTCGTGATCGTGCTGCCGGCGCTGATCCTCGGTGGTGCCCTGGTGGCGCCGGGGCGCGGCGCTCTGGAGGCGAGCTGGGTGGCGCTGGCGAGCCCCTTGCTCTTTGCTGCTGCCGTGTTCGGCATCCGCAAGCTTCTCGATCGTGAGGACTTGCGCGTGCTCGTCGCTTTCTATCCGAGCGTCGCCGAGCTGCGGCGCTACGTGGCGGCGTTGCTGGTCCTGGGCGCGATGGTGTTCGTGAGCTGGTCGCCGATCGCGGTGATTCGCGCCTGTGGGCCCGGGCCGTGATCGCGCGGGCCTGCTGCACGGGCGCGGTCGCCGCGTTCGTGCTCGTTTTCTCGGCTGGTTGCGCGGAATCACCCCAGTCGCTGGCGCCACCGCTTGCAGAGACCGTCTTCGCCGATCCGGCCGCTCACACGCTCGATCTGACGCGTACGCCACTCATGAGCCGTGGACACGGCGTGCTGCTGATCGGTTACGACGTCGAGGCCAGCGGCCTCGACGACACCGCCGAGTTCCTGCGCAAGGTCACGGCGATCCACCGCGCGGCGCGGGCGCCAGCCACTTTCTTTCCCACCGGCTGGACGCTCGAGCAGGCTGCGCCACTTTTCCGAGCCATCGACGCCGATCCCCTCTTCGAGGTGGAGTCGCACACCTACACCCACGAGCGTCTCAAGCCGCTCGTCGAACGCAGCCCCGCCGGGGTGCGCTTCCTTCCTGCTGCCGAGCCGGCCGCGATCGTGCGTTCCCTCGAACGAAGCGTCGGCGTCATGCGGAAGGTGCTGGGGCGAGGGCCGCGCGGCCTCACCATTCCCTACGGCGCTTATCGCGGGCTCGCCGATCGTCCCGATCTGCTGGCGTTGCTCGACCGGGCCGGGTTCGTCTTCGTGCGCTCGTATGCGCGCGAGGCGAACGACTGGCAACCCGTGGACCTCGAGGTGCAGCCCCACTGGTACGCGCCGCAAGGCTTCCCGCGTCTGCTCGAGATTCCGATCCAGGGCTGGCAGGACGTGCTCTGGCGCGAGAACCACGGCTGGGACGACGTCGCGGGCTATCGGCGCGTGCTGGACCAGGAGCTCGAGCGGGTCGCGTCGGAGAATCGGGTGTGGAGCTATTGCGCTCACGATTGGAGCAGCTTGCGCGGCGATCCCGAGCTCGGCCTGATCCGGCACGTGCTCGCGCGTGCCGCGGATCTCGACGTCGCGCTCGCGACCCACGCGCAGCTCTACGACGCGGCACTCGTGGCGGCGCCTGCATCGCCAGCGACAGCGGAGCCAAAACGCGACGAGCGGTGAGGACCGACGTCCTCACCGCTCGTTCGGGGCAACTCGGCGAGAGTCAGCCCCGGGAATCTCGTTGGCTCACTTCGCGGCGGTCTTCGGCGCCTCGTCACGCAGCTTGCGGACCTTGTCGAGGAGCTCCTTCGAGTAGAGGTTCCCCGCCTGGTTCTCGGTGACGCGGTTCGAGATGTCGCGGAACTGCGCCCAGAACTCGTCGCTCGGCTTGGGCAGATCGGCGACACCCGCCTTCCTGATCTCGTCCTTCGACTCTTCGTTGACCTTGCGCAGCGACTGGGTGATGAGCTTCGCCTGTTCGCTCATGGTTTTGCCGAGCGAGGCTTGAAGGTCGGGCGACAGCGCGTCGTAGGCCTTCTTGGTCATCACCACGCCGCCGGTGGCATGCACGAAGGGCACGGTCTGCACGTACTTGACCTTGGTGAACCATTGCAGCCCGATCATGCCGGAGGGTGGTCCGTACACCGTGTCGATGAGGCCGGTCTGGAGCGATTGGAGAACATCGGGAATCCCGAGCGGCACGGCCTGCATCTTGGCTTCGCCGACGAACGCGGCGGTGAGTGGATCCCCTTCGGCCGCCCAGATCTTGGCCTGCTGGAGCTGCGCCAGGTTCTCGATCTTCAGGTTGCTGTACATGTAGACGAAGCCCGTTTCGGTGAAGCCCAGGAACTCGAACCCCTTCTCACGAAACGCCTGCTGGAAGTGCGGCAGGATGTTCTCGTAGACGTGATCGACCTCGCCGTAGTTGGTGAAGAAGAAGGGCAGGTCGAGAACGTGAATCGAGGGGAGGATTTCGGCGAGGCCGAGGCCGGTGAGGTGCGCCGCCTGGAGCTGATTGATCTTGAGCTTCTTGACGATGTCTTTCTCGTCGCCAGAAACGCCCAGATAGAGCTTGAGCTCCACCTTGTCGCCGCTCGCCTTCTTGATGGCGTCGGCGGCGCCGCGAAGCTCGGTGGTGCCAGGTGCGCCGTCCGGCAAGATGGTCGCCAGCTTGATCGTCTGCTTGGCGGGGGCATCGTCGGCTGCGAGCGCACGACTCGCCAGGCTCGTGCCCAACACGAGCGTTGCTGTGAGCACGATGCGGCGCGCAAGGCGAAACGGGGGGATCGACAAGTTCATGGCTCCTCTTCCTCGAAGAACGACCGGTTGTGGGTTGGCGGCCATGTGAGGTCCTGCCGGCCGCAGCGGTCAAGCTACCGAAAAGAGCCGTTGCACGCCACCGGAATCGCCCACTGGTCGTCATGCACGTCGACCGGGTGCAGCGATCGGGTCGCAAGATCGGACGACCCATCCGCGGGCACCGCTCGGCCGCGCTCGACATCGAAGAGTCGAACGCTCGGTTGCGGCTTCGCC
>CAYUSL010000136.1:0-221 GCA_964447125.1 uncultured bacterium
GCGAGACTTCAACCCGAAATTTGACACTTCGTCAAATACGGTCGAGCTTCGGCGCGGTGATGCTGCGAGGAGAGCGACGCCAATGAGCACCGCAGACCGGCCGGGCCCGCTCACGGTCACCGGCGCCGGCGAGCGCACGCGCGGGGGGGCCCAGGTCGGGGGGAGCGGCGAGCCGCGGGGCGTGCGCCCCGGCAGCGGGGACCCAACCCACGGCGGGGGCG
>CAYUSL010000136.1:231-2061 GCA_964447125.1 uncultured bacterium
TCGTCGGGCACGAGTACGGAGGAAGCGGCGAGCCGCTGGTCTTCCTCCACGGCTTCGGTCACGATCACCACGTCTGGGACGAGATTGCGCCGGCCTTCGTCGGTGCATATCGGGTGCTGGCGTTCGACTTGCGCGGGCACGGCGCCTCGGCGCGGGACCCGGGCTTTCGCTACCACCACGCGTCGATCGGGAAGGATCTGGCGCGCATCGTCGAGGCGCTCGGCTCGGGGGGCGTGGCGCTCGTCGCCCACTCCACCGCGGGGCATGCCTGCATCGGTTACGCGGCGCGATTTCCCGATCGCGTGACCAAGCTGGTGCTCGTCGATGCCGGCGCGGAGCTGCGGCCGAGTGGGGGGCGAGGCGGCAGTGGCGAGCGCGGCGACGCGCGTGCCGGCGGTGAGCGAGGCGAGCGCTTCGAGCGAGCCAAGCCCGCCGGCGACGGCTCGTTCGGCTCGATCTCCGAGTACGTCGCCGTGCTCACGCGCTTCCATCCTGGTGCCTCGCGCGAGCTCCTCGATCGCCTCGCCAGCCACTGGCTTCGCGAGCGCGCCGATGGCCGTTACGAGCTCACCCTCGACGAACGCTTCTGGCGTCCCCGCCCTCCCAAGCCGCAGGCCGCGCCCACCGACGCGGATCGATCCTCATTCGACCGCAAGAGCTGGGCGGAGCAGGGCGAGCAGGCGCTGTGGCGCGATCTCGCCGCCGTCCGCTGTCCCACGCTGGTGGTGCGCGGCGCGCACTCGCCCATGCTCGGCGCCGCCACCGTCGAGCGCATGGTTCGCGAGGTGCTCGCGAATGGCCGCGCCGCGGAGATCCCCAACTCCGGCCACGTGCCGATGATCGACAACCCCGCGCTGCTCTTGGCCGAGCTCGGCCGCTTCTTGTTCGGATCGCCGTAGCGTTCCCGCGGGGGCACGCGTCTCGGCCTGGAGAGCCCCGGTCCCTCGCCGCCGCAGCGTCGCACCGCGATCTCGCGTCGATTGATCCGTTCGTACGTACAATTGTACAATGGATCTTGATGATCCTCGTGATCGATACGTCCGCGCTGATTGCAGTCGTCACGAGCGAGCCTGAACGCTCGGCGCTGGTACGGGCGACGAGGGGCGCGGATCTCGTCGCACCCAGCTCGGTCCACTGGGAGGTAGGGAACGCGCTCAGTGCCGCGCTACGGCGGCGTCGCGCCACGCTGGAGCAGCTACTGCGCGCCGTCGAGGCCTACGAATCGATCCCGCTGCGCATGGTCGACGTGGATCTCGCGTCCGCGTTGGAGATCGCCGCCGAGCACTCGCTCTACGCTTACGACGCGTATGTCATCGCCTGTGCGCGCGCGCAACGCGCGCCGCTCGTCACGCTCGACCGGGCTCTGGCGCGCGCGGCCGAGGCGGCGGGGATCGCGCTCGTGGAGGTGCCGTCATGAAGGAGTACACGTACTCCGAGGCCCGTCAGGGGCTCGCGGCGTTGCTGGAGCGGGCGCAGCGCGACGGCGCGGTGCGGATTCGCCGCCGCGATGGAACGGTGTTCGTGCTCAGGCCGGAGCGACGGCGAGGGTCCCCTCTCGACGTCGGTGGTGTCGATCTCGGCCTCGAACGAGACGAGATCGTCGCCCTCGTCCACGAGGGCCGCCGTCCAATCGTTCGTGATCGCACGTGATCGTCGTTTCGCTGCTGGACGGGCGGCGTTCCCGCGCCGCCCGACGCGCCATCGCCAGACATCCCCTTCGGTTCCGGATCCGATGATCGGCCGTGCCTGCGATCGAACGGCTGCGGTGGCGTTGCAGCCCATCCGACGGACGTATGATGCAGTCATGAAGACGGCTCGTTCCGCGGATAC
>CAYUSL010000136.1:2161-6460 GCA_964447125.1 uncultured bacterium
CTCGAACGATCTCGTCGAGGCGCTGGTCCCCGTCGTGGAAGGGATGGAGCGGCTCGGCGTTACGTACCGGATCGGTGGCTCGGTCGCCAGCGCCGTCCTGGGCGTGCCGCGTTCGACGCTCGACGTGGATGTCGTGTGCGACCTGGGCGAGCCGCAGGTGGAGCGTTTCGTCGCTGCGCTCGAACCCGACTACTACGTCGATCGCGAAGCGGTCCGAGCCGCGGTACACACCCGTCGTCCGTTCAACCTGATTCACCTGACGACGATGTTGAAGGTCGACGTGTTCGTGGTACGGGACGGTGCATTCGACCGCGTTTCCTTCGAGCGCCACGTCGATCGCGCGCTCTCGGATGCGCCGAACGCGCGCCGCTTCGCGTTCCGGGCGCCCGAGGACGTGATCTTGCGCAAGCTCGAATGGTATCGACCGGGCGGTGAAGTCTCGGAGCGACATTGGGCCGATGTCGTCGGTGTGCTTCGGGTTCAAGGCGATGCGCTCGACTTCGCCTATCTGCGGCGCTGGGCTCCAGACCTCGGGGTGCTCGATCTCGTCGAACGGGCACTCGTCGAGACCCGCGGTGAGGAGGCGTGATCGCGACCGACGACTCTCGGGCCGAGGGCGAACACCCGCAGCAATGCGGTGCTGATTCGCGGGTGGTGCGGCTGGTGCGCGGCGGGTGTCGTAGGTAGGATCGCGCGGACTTGCCCCTCGCCCCTCTTGCCGGCACGAAAGAGATCATGCGCGGAACGCGAACCACGCTCACGCAACGCTGGTACGACGAAGGTTTCTACGGCACGGAAACCGTGCGCGACCGCATCGAGCGCGCGGTTGATCGCTGGGGCGAGCGGCCGGTAGTGGTGTGGTCGTGGTTTCGCTCCGGCGAGACCACGCTCGGCGAGATGCACCAGCGCGGCCGGCGCCTGGCGGGTGCCTTCCACGATCTCGGGCTTCGCGCCGGCGATGTGGTGGCAGCGCAGATGCCGAATTGGATCGAGGCCGGTGTGCTCTATCACGCCTGCGTCGAGCTGGGGCTCGTGATCCTGCCGATCATCCACGTGTACGGGCAGACCGAGGTGGACCACATCCTGCGCTCGTCGCGGGCAAAAGCGCTGGTTTCGCCGGCGGTGTGGGGCGGGATCGACTACAGCGAGCGCGATTACCCCGCGCGCCATCCGGGGCTCTCGTGGGTGGTGGTCGGCGAGCCGCCGAACGGCGCGCGCTCGTTCGAAGACCTCGAAGCGCGTGGCCACGATCGCTTCCCGCGGCCGGACATCCATGCCGACGACGTCCACGTCACGAACTACACGTCGGGCACCACCGCGGAGCCGAAGGGCGTGCTGCACTCGCACAACTCGCTGCTGGCGGAAGTGCGCGCGCAAGTCGAGTCCACGGAGGACGTGGAGGGGCGCGAGATCATGGTCTCGCCCAATCCCGCTGGGCACATCGCGGGCTTGCTCACGAACTTCTTGTTCGCGGCCGTGATGGGCCAGAAGATCGTGATGATGGACGGTTGGGACCCGGCGGCGTGCCTGGAGCTGATCGAGACCCATCGCGCCACCAAGGCCGGGGGGGCGCCGTTTTTCCTGAACGGCTTGCTCGAGCATCCCGATCTCGTCATGCGCGATCTCACCAGCCTCAGGCTCTTTGGCTGCGGCGGGGCCGGCGTGCCGGCCAGCCTGATCGAGAAGGCGGCGGCGCACGGGATCTTCTCGTTTCGCTCGTACGGCTCCACCGAGCATCCGTCGATCACGCAGGCGTTCATGGCCGATCCCGTGGAGTGGCGCGCGCACACGGACGGCCGCGCTCAGCTCGGGGTGCGGCTTCGCATCGTGGACGCCGACGGTCGTGACGTGCCGCTCGGCACGCCGGGTGAGATCCTCACCATCGGTCCCGACATGTGCGTCGGTTACCGCGACGAGGCCCACAACGTCGCCCTCGACGCGGATGGCTGGTATCGCACTGGCGACGTCGGCGTCCTCGACGCCAACGGTTGCCTCGCCATCACCGATCGCATCAAGGACATCATCATCCGCGGCGGTGAGAACATCTCCGCCCGCGAGGTCGAAGAAGTCCTCGCCAAGCATCCCAAGGTCATGGAAGCGGCGGCGGTGGCCGTGCCGGACGCCAAGTACGGCGAGCGGGTGTGCGCGTTCGTGGTGGCGCGGAACGAACGCGATCCGCTCACCTTCGACGAGATGGCCGAACACTTCCGCGCCGCCGGCATCGCCAAGCAGAAGACACCGGAGCGACTGGAGCTAGTCCCCGAGCTGCCGCGCACGCTCGCCGGCAAGGTCCAGAAGTTCAAGCTCCGCGATCAGCTCGCCGTCCGCGGCGCGTGACTCCCCGCGAGGTCGAGGGGCTCGTTCGCACCGATTTCGGAGGGCCCGGCTCCGCCGGAGCCGCGCAGGATGCTGGAGGCACGATGAACGACTCGGACGATCGCCTGGCCCGCGGCAACGAGATCAAGGCGGCTCTCTGGGGTGAACCCGCCGTAGGCGGCGCCGCTTCCGGTCCGCCGGGGATGAAGGTGGCGCCCGAATTCTTCGAGTGGGTGACGAAGAGCTGCTTCGGCGACGTGTGGTCGCGTCCTGGGCTCGACTTGCGCAGCCGCAGCCTGGTGACGGTGGCGCAGCTCGCGGCGCTCGGAAAAACAGATGAACTGCGTGCCCACCTCGCAGGCGCGCGGCGCCTCGGCATCACGCGTCGGGAGTTGGTGGAGGTGCTCATGCAGACGGCGTGCTATGCCGGCATTCCCGCGGCGGTGCAGGCGCTCAACGCTGCCGAGCCCATCCTCGGCCCCGCCGACGCAGAGCCCGATCGCACCTGACGAGAGGAGTGCCATGCCAAACCACCGGATCGAGAACACCGCCGTTGCCGTTGCGTTCGCTGCCACGCTGCTGGCGCTGCCGTGCGCCGCCGCGGAGGGTGATGCGACGGTCGCCACCAAGTGCAAGCTCGAAGACGTCGGCCAGCCGCAGCGATCCCAGGACAACGCCGCGAAGAAGGTGACCTTCAAGGGCCGCATCCGGAACACCGGCGACGCCGTCGCCAAAGGTGTGCGGGTACGGTTCCAGATTCGCGGTGCGACGGACGATTTCGTGGCCGGCGATGAAGCGGTGGCCACCGAGCCCGGCGACATCGATCCAGGCGGCGAAGCGAGCTACTCGGTTTCGGCCACGTGGGCCGGAGTGGCGGCGCACGGTGGCGGCAAAGAGATGCTGACCCGCGAGATGGACGGCTGCGATGCGCCTCGCCCCGAGTTCGGCGTGTCGGGAAAGGGTTATTGCGAGCTCAAGTTCGTGGGCACACCTTCGCAGAGCGGCACCAAGACGCGCGGCGAGGTCGAGAACGCAGGCCCGGGGATGGCGCGTGACGTGGTCGTGGCCATCGTGAAGCCCGATGCCACCAGCGTTCCCAAAGGAACGCCACACGTCACCGCGACGCCCGCCTCGCTCGCGCCAGGCGCGCGCGCGACCTTCGAGCTCGAGTCCCCCGGCTCCGCCTCCGAAGGCACCGTCCGCATCGTCGGCTACGACTGCCAGCCCATCGAGTGACACCGCACGCTGAATCACCGGCCAACCACGATCGCGATCCAGGTGGAGGGCGGGGCTCCGTCCCCGCCTCGAAACAGCGGACCGGCAGGAGCCGGTCCCTCCGAACGAGCGTTCCAATCGTGGGCTTTGATTCAGGACCGCATTCACGACAGCGCGCGACTCCGCGAATTCTGCGGTGGGCCTGACGCCTAGTTCTGCATCGTGGGGATTGGAACCGTCCAAGTCGTGTCTGTCGTCGGGATCGCACCCGCGGGCGCCGAGTGGTCGTCAGCGCCGGAACGGGTACGTCTGCTGAGCCCAGAATCCTGGCGGCACGTCGTTGCCGAGAACGCCGTATTGCTCGGGCAGCCTGCCGGGCACCTGAACGGCCGTGCCGAAGAGGTGATCGAGGAAGGCCAGGTGCGCCGCATAGTTCCTGTTGATCGCGCTCGGGTCGCTGCCGTGATGCCAATGGTGAAAGTCGGGAGTCACGACGACGTAGCGCAACACACCCCACGGCCATCGCACGTTGGAGTGGATGAGCACCGCTTGCAGGCCGACGATCACCACGTACGCATCGAGCGCCCGGCGCGAGAATCCGATGGCGTAGAGCACGCCGAGGACCGCCACCCGGGTGGCGACGACCTCGAGCACGTGCAGACGCGAGCCGGCGATCCAGTCGAGCGTGCGGGCACTGTGGTGGACGGCGTGAAAGCGCCAGAGCCACGGCACGGCGTGATACGCGCGGTGCAGCCAGTACTGGACCAG
>CAYUSL010000136.1:6560-13681 GCA_964447125.1 uncultured bacterium
GTCGAGGATGAACCAGTCGAGCCCGAGGTAAGGCGTGCCGTCGGGAAAGTTCCCGACGGGGACGCGGTGCCCGCCGAAGAGCGCGGCGACGGCGACGAGCCCGAACGCTGCGGTGGCGAGCCAGCGCGAGCGTCCCAGAATCAGATTCGCGAGGCTTAGCCCACCGGCCACGACCATGGCCGCGAGGAGCGCGTGGCGAAGCACCGCGACGTCGTACTTCTTTCGTAGCTCCGGCGTGGTCAGGTACTCGGGAAAGTGAAACGCCAAGACCGCGAGCACCGAGAGCGCGCCGAGGGCGAGCGCGATGCTGCCCGAGACGAGGCCGCGGCCGCGCGGCAAGCGGCCACTGCGACGAAGGAAGTCGAGCAATCGCATCGGACCCGGCGTTTCGCCCATCGCTCTCGGCGGCGTGGCTTCGAGCTCGTCGCGTAACTCGCGCGATCCTGCAGCTCTCGAGGCCCGTCGCCGTCGAACGCACGCGAAGTGTCGCCGTGCCGTGCGCCAGTCGCAATCGCTTCGCCACCTCGTTTCGTTGCATGTCGAGCATCGGCGCGCTCGGCTTGCGTCATGAGGTTCTCGGTGCCGTCACCGTTGCGCGGCGTGATGGGATCGCCGCACGGCTGGACGCGAAGAGCTCGGCCCAATCGACGCGGGCGGTGAGCTGCATCAGCACGAAGAGCGTCACCACCGCTCCCACGGTGATGGTGAGGCCGGTGAGCCCCTCGAAGAAGAACGCGTAGCTGAAGAGCACCAGGTAGACGAGCTGCGCGGCGCCAGCGTGGATCAGGAAGCGCCGCATTCCCGCAACCAGCCTCAGGTAGCTCAGCACGAGGAAGATGCTGGTCGCAGCGGCGATGACGAACGCGACGTTGAGATCGACGAGATCGGCCAGGTAGGCGAGCAGCAGGTGGAACGCGAAGAACGCCGCGCACAGGAAGAAGTAGTTCATGGGATGGAGGTTCTGTCCCTGAATCATCCCCAGGATCACCATCACCGTCAGGAAGAAGAGCAGCGACACGGGTGCGAAGTAGGTGATGCGCGACGCCAGCGGGCCAGGATTGAGCTTGCTCGGTGGCACCAGCCCGATGCACTGACCGGTGACCACGTTCGTGAAGTCCCAGTGGAGCTTCCAGCCGGAGCCCTCTCGCGCCTTGGAGGTGGGTGAAAGCGAGCCCGAGGGGAAGTCGATGTCGCTGAAGTCGGTGTCGATCGCGAGCGACAGGTTCCGCGCCTGCGCCACGCCTTCGCGAGCCAAGGCGTAGATCCAGGTGCCGATGCCGCGCGAGCGATAGGCGATCTCCACCTTGGCCGCCGCGTGCGGCGCGACGAGGGTTCGCACCGTGACGCCGTGGGTGAGGTCGCTGACCGCCGCGGGCTCGTGACCGTCCACCCGGAAGATGAAGCCATCGTAGATCGCGGTTGCCGATGGGAACGTGAACGTGACGTCGACGTTCCGCTCCTCGTCGTCGGGATTCGTCACCGCGTACTGGCCGCTCAGGTCGATGCCGTAGGTGTCGTACCAGAGCAAGCCTTTGCGTCGGTGATCGACGTGGAGTTTCACCGCCACCTCGCTCGAGTCGAGGCCCAGCGGGGTGCGATCGACCACCTCGCGGGTGATGGTGCGCGATTGCGGCACGCCCGCGGCGTCTTTCTCGGTGACCACCTCGGAAACCGAGCGCTTACGTTCGACCTCGGCGGTGGGTGCGAACTGGCGGTGATACCCGCCCCACAGTCGTTCCACCTCCATCCCCAAGGCTCCGCCTTTCTCCCCCGTGCGGAACACGATCGAGCTGCCGAGGATGCACCAGCCGATGGCGGTGCAAAGAAAGATGAGCCCGATGGCGGCCAGGCGATGTGCGGTCATGCGCGTCTCCTCGTGAACGAGCGGTGGCCGAGGGCGGAGGCCCTCGTGTGGGGACGAACACGACGAACGTGGCGGGGGTGAGCGCAGGGCGAGTGCAGAGATTCCGGACGGCTCGTGCAGGCGCGAGCGTGCTCTGCGTCGTTCGAGTGACGTTGGCGCGACTCTCGAATGGCGCGTTTGTTACAGTCGGCGCCGCAATCCGTGGCGCGCTCGCGCGTTCACGAGAGCGGGGGCGGCGTGCGGACTCGAGTGTGGATGCGAACCAAGCTGACGGCGGCGCTGATCGGCGGGATCCTGTCGCTCGCGGCGTGCTCGGGCTCGAACGACGGCGGCGGATCGGCCACCGCCGCACCGCGCTATGAAGACTGCTACTCGGCCGATGCGCTCACCTCGCCAGACGTGGCCGGCCATCGCTGCACGTGGCTGCACGAGGCGCTGCTGCTGCAGGAGCGCCTCGATCGCAATACGCCGTTGGGCGAGTCGCAGTGGCACTCGACCCACAACTCGTTCAACGCGGCGGCCTACACCGGTGTGGGCTACTTCGACTTCAACCAGCAGGTCTCGATTCGCGATCAGCTCACCCTCGGCATTCGCAAGCTCGAGCTCGATGCCCACTGGTACCAGAGCGATGCCGCCGGCACCAAGGCGCCGGTCTTGTGTCACGCCCAGGGTGCCGATCTCTTCCATGTCGGCTGCACGTCCAAGGCGCGGCCATTCGCCGACGGTGTGGCGGAGATCGTGGATTTCCTGGCCGCGCCGGAGAACGAGGACGCGGTGGTGATCGTGGGCGTCGAGGACGTGCTCGAGGAGCCCAACGCTGCCACCGGCAGCCGCCCCGTGCCCGAGGCGCACGACGAGGTGGTGGCGATCTTCGAGTCGTTGCTGGGCGACGAGCTCTACCGTCCACCGGCTGACGGCGCCTGCCACCCGCTGCCCCTCGATCTCACCAAGAACGCGGTACGGGCCGCCGGCGCGCGCGTCGTGCTCGCCTCCGGTTGCGGCGCAGGTGACGCGTGGCCGACGGCGTTTTTCGACGAGACCGGACGCAAGAAAGGTAACGATGGATTCACGCCGTACCCGGACTGCGAGTCGGCCTATTTTTCCGCCGAGGACTACGCGACGAAGTGGACGCGTGTCTGGCAAGACAGCACGTTCCTTTCGAGCCTGGTGGATCCCGACGTGAAGCCGATCGATGCCGAGACGCTGGCCGCCATGCGCGGCTGTCCGCTCAACGAAGTGGCGCTCGACCAGCTACGACCCGACGATGCCCGCGCCACCGCCATGGTGTGGAGCTGGGCGCCAGGCGAGCCGCGGCCCGCCGGCGGCGCGCGCTGCGCGTCGAGCGCAGCGGATGGTCACTTCGTGCCGCGCGACTGCGCCGAGGAGCAACGCGCCGCTTGCCGCGTGGGTGGCGAGTGGCGAATCACCGAGGCCGCGGTCTCGTGGGCGCAGGCCGACGACGCGTGTGTCAGCGAGCTGGGCGCGACGGCGATCCTGGCGACGCCCACCAGCGGCTTCGAGAACCAGCGACTCGGCGACGAAAAGCGCGCCGCGGCAGCGAGCCAAGTTTGGCTCGGCTACCGCGACGCGGCCGGGCAGGGCAGATGGGAGTTGGCGCGGTACTGAGCGCTGTGCGCGTCGTTGGGGGCGGGAGCCGTCGCTCGTTGGAACGGGCGCCGCGCCGCGCGGAAACGAGGCAGCGCAGGCGTTCCGCGCAGTGAGGAAACGCGCAGATGCGGAGCCGAAGAAGAGAGCGATCGTCGGCCTCGTGCGCGGTGGGGATCAATGCTGAGCGGTGGCGCTCGGCTGGGCGCTCGCGTGGCGGATGGCCCACGCGGCGGTGATGCGTTCGGCGCGCAGGCGCCGGCGCGCGTCGGCGCGCGCAGCACGGCGCTCGGTGGTGTGCTCGGATAGCTCGTCGAGCACGCGAGTGCGCGCTGCGTCCATGCCGCCCAGGAAACGCACGCCCACCTCGTAACCGTGCTCGGAAAGCTCGCACCAGGTGATCTGCCCGACGAGCACCACGGCGGGATCCGAGACGCGGAAGCGAATGGAGACGATGGTGCCGGGTTTCACGGGGCGGGTGGCGGTGTAGGAGAGGCCTCCCGCGCTCAGGTTGCGCAGCACGTGGGGGCGGGCCCGGTGCTCGTGCGGGACCGAGACCTCGATCGAGACTGAGGTCGCGTGGCGCAGCGAGGTGCGGCGCTCGACGTTCGGCGCTGCTGCGGCGGTGGTGTGCGTCGCCAGCGCTGGCGCGGCTGTCGCAACACTCACCGGCTCGTGGTTTTCCGATCGTCGATCCGTGACTCGCATGGGCTCCCTCCCGGCTGCTAACACCGTTCGTCGTGCGTTGCCCTCGCGAAAGAGCAAAACGCTTGCCGAGTGTGCGGTCTCGGCTTCACTTCGGCCTGCGTCTGGAATATTCGCGAGATTCGGCTGTTTTTCGGAGGTATCCGCGAGCACCGCGGCGAACCGGCGATGAGCAGGGCACGTTGGGCGAGGCCGATTCGCGCTGTCGCTTGCGACGCCGGCAGCGATGCGGGCCACTTCGGCCCGACCCTAGGGCGTGACCAGCCGCGTCCTCACGATCGGGGGCAGCCCTCCTCGACCGCTCGGCGTATGCTCACGCGCATCCAACCCGCCGTGCTCATGCAAGAGAGGGGATCGCCGTGATCTACGACAGCATCGTCGACACCATCGGCCGGACACCGATCGTTCGCATCCAGCGTCTCGCGCCCGCTCACACCCGCATGTACGTGAAGGTGGAGGCGTTCAATCCCGGTGGCTCGGTGAAGGATCGCCTCGCCATCGGCATCATCGAGGACGCCGAGCGACGCGGGTTGCTGAAGCCCGGTCAGACGGTGGTCGAGGCGACCTCCGGCAACACCGGAATCGCGATGGCGATGGTGTGCGCCGCCCGCGGCTATCCATTCGTGGCGGTCATGGTCGAGACCTTCTCCATCGAGCGCCGCAAGATCATGCGCGCCTTCGGCGCACAGGTGATCCTGACCCCCGCTGCCGAGCGCGGCACCGGCATGGTGCGCAAGGCGGAGGAACTGGCCGCCAAGCACGGCTGGTTCCTGACGCGCCAGTTCGAGAACGAAGCCAACCCCGCGTATCACCGCCAGACCACCGGTCCCGAGATCCTCTCCGACTTCGCAGGCAAGCGCCTCGACTACTTCGTGACCGGCTGGGGCACGGGCGGGACGCTCACCGGCGCCGGCCAGGTGCTGAAGCGCGCGCGTCCCGACCTCCAGATCGTGGTGGCCGAGCCCAGCGAGGCGCAGTTGCTTGGTGGCAACGACTGGAAGCCGCACAAGATCCAGGGCTGGACGCCCGACTTCGTTCCCGCGGTTCTCGATCGCAGCGTGTTCGACGAGCGCATCCCGGTCACCGACGCGGACGCGGTGGCTGCGGCGCGTGATCTCGCCCGTGGCGAAGGCATCTTCGTGGGCATCTCGGCGGGCGGCACGTTCGCGGTCGCGCGCCAGGTCGCCGCGAAGGCGCCGGAGGGCAGCGTGATCCTCGCGATGCTTCCCGATACCGGCGAGCGCTATCTCTCGACCGTGCTCTTCGAAGGCATCAACGAAGGCAGCGATCCCGAGCCAAGCTGATTCGCTCGACGCCGCGCGCGGGGGATCACCGCGGCAGGAATCACGCTCGGACTTCGGTCGTTCCGCGAGCGGCGGGTGCTGCGCGCTTTCGGGCGTAGGCCCGCGCTGCCACCTTGTTGCGGCCGCGCTCGCGCGGTGTGCGCTCGAGGGCCGTGCCGCGCGTCGGGATCTCCCTGCTGCGGAGGATCGGTCGGCGCGGGGGGATCGTCATGAGTCGGCCGCTCGAGAAGAAGCGCGCACTCGTCACTGGAGGTAGCCGCGGTATCGGCGCCGCCATCGTCCAGCGTCTCGCGCGGGATGGCGCCGACGTGGCGCTGACCTTCGTCAGCAAACCGGATCAGGCACTCGCCGCGGCGAAGGCGGCCTCGGATCTCGGCGTGCGCGCCGTGGTGATCCAGGCGGACGCGGCGGATGCCGACGCGGTCGTCGCCGCCGTCGATCGGACCGTCGAAGAGCTGGGCGGCCTCGACATCCTGGTGAACAACGCGGGAATCGCGACGATGGCACCGATCGAGACGTTCCAGCTCGAAGACTTCGATCGCATGGTGGCCATCAACCTGCGCGCGGTCTTCGTGGCCACGCAGGCTGCGGTGAAGCACATGCAGCCGGGCGGGCGGATCATCAATCTGGGTAGCTGCAACGCCGAACGGATGCCCTTCGGCGGCGGCGCCGTCTACGCGATGGCGAAGGCCGCGCTGGTGGGATTGGTGAAAGGGCTGGCGCGGGACCTCGGTCCGCGCGGCATCACGGTCAACAACGTCGCTCCCGGACCCGTGGATACCGACATGAATCCCGGCACCAGCGAGTTTGCGGAGATGCTCCGCAAGCAAGTTCTCGCGATACCGCGCTACGCGCACGCCGACGAGATCGCGGGGATGGTCGCCTATCTTGCGGGGCCGGACGCCTCGTTCGTGACCGGTGCGAGCTTGGCGATCGACGGCGGGTTCACGGCGTAACGCGCGCACGCCTCGTGGCGGCGCGCGGCGGAGACTGCGACCCATGCCGGCCGACTCCTTGCGGATGACTTACGTCGGCGGGCCGACGGCGCTGCTCGAATGGGGAGGGCTGCGGCTGCTCACCGATCCCACGTTCGACCCCGCGGGCGGGGAGTACGGCGCTGCGTCGTACGTGCTTCGGAAGACGCGTGGCCCGGCGTTGGCGCGCGACGCGCTGGGAGCGCTCGACGCGGTGCTGCTCAGCCACGATCACCACTTCGACAATCTCGACCACGCCGGTCGCGAGCTCGTGGGACGCGTGCCGCGAGTACTCACCACCGAAGCGGGCGCGTTGCGGCTCGGGGGCGCGGCCGAGGGGCTCGCGCCGTGGGGAACCGCGGAACTTCGCTCCGCAGACGAGCGCGTGCTGCGCATCACTGCCACTCCGTGCCGCCACGGACCGGCTCACGCGGATCGAGGACCGGTGATCGGGTTCGTGCTGGCCTTCGCCGACCAGCCCGATGACGCGATCTACCTCTCCGGCGACACAGTCTGGTACGACGAGCTACTCCAGATTCCGCGCCGCTTCGCGATTCGGCTGGCGGTGCTCTTCATGGGCGCGGCACGGGTGGACGCCGTCGGTCCCTGGCACCTCACGTTCACCGCCCGCGAGGGCGTGCTTGCGGCGCAGGCGTTTCCCGGCGCGCG
>CAYUSL010000137.1:0-13650 GCA_964447125.1 uncultured bacterium
TGCCGGCCCTCGCGCACGGTGACGTCCAGCCACGAGTTCTTCTCCAGTACCGAGACGATGTGGGTCTTGTCGGCACGACCGGGGCCATCCTCGAGGCGGATCCCGGCTGCAAGCCGGCGCGGTAGATCCGCCGTCACGCGCCCGCGCACTTTCACTCGATAGGTACGCGGCACCTCGTACGACGGGTGCATGAGGCGATGCGCGAGCTCACCGTCGTCCGTGAGCAGCACCAGGCCTTCGGCGTCCCAATCGAGTCGCCCCACGGGATAGACGCGCCGGTCGTAGCCGGCCAACAGATCGCGAATCGTGGTGCGCCCCTCCGGATCGGCGAGGGTCGTCACCACCCGGCGCGGCTTGTGAAGTGCCAGCACCACGGGCTCGCGCGTGCCCTGCGCGAGCAGCTTCGAGTCGACGGCGATGCGATCGTGAGCCGGATCGACGCTCGTGCCCAGCCGGCGCACGACCGCGCCGTTCACGCTGACGCGGCCAGCCAGGAGAAGCCGTTCGGCCTCGCGCCGCGACGCAACGCCAGCGCGTGAGAGCACTTTCTGGATTCGCTCGAGCGGCATCGCTTGCAGGTATCCGCCGCCACCGGGGGCAGGTCGTCGATCGCGAGGAGCACGCCGCGCTGCCGCTTCGTGCTGCCGTGGCGAAGAGCGATCGCTGCTCGTCAGGGCACGGCGCGCGAGCATCCACTCACGTGCCACAATCCGTGGTGACGATCACTCGTCTTCGTCTTCCCAATCGTCGAGATCTTCGTCCTCGTCGTCTTCGTCGTCCTCGTCCTCGTCGTCGAAGTCGTCCTCGTCGAAGTCCCCATCGTCGTCGTCTTCGTCGACGTCGTCATCGTCGAAGTCTTCTTCGTCGAACTCCTCCTCGCCGTCGTCCTCGTCGTCGTCTTCCTCGGCCTCCTCCTCTTCGTCGAGCGAGCGCGGCGCGACGAGCCACGGGGCGAGCTCTTCGAGCTCGTCCGGGCGAGGATGGCGAAGTGAGGTCGTGAAGCGGGCGGTCTCGGTATTCATCTCGTCAGTCCTCCTCGGCCGCCGGAGACGGCGGGCTAGGCGCTGGTTCGTCCTCGGGCGCGCCCGAGGCTTCCTCCATATCGATGTGCGGCGCGGCAGCGTTGCGCGCGTCCGGTCCCTCGTCGAGCTCGTCCTGCGCGGCGACCGGCACCTCGCCCTCCGCGATCTCGGAGGCGCTCGCGTCGTCTCGCGCCAGCACCGCACCGAGCCCCTCGGGCAACAACTCGCCGGGCACGTCGAGAGCATCGCCCATTTCAGCGGCAACGTCTCGGATCTCCTTGAGCGTCGGCAGCTCGCGCAGGCTCTTGAGCCGGAACACCTCGAGGAACTCGCGGCTGGTGCCATAGAGCACAGGCCGGCCCGGCACGTCCTTGGTACCAACGACCTTGACGAGGCGCCGATCGAGCAGCGTCTTCAGCACGGCGCCGGTGTCCACCCGCCGAATCGCCTCGATCTCCGCACGGGTGATGGGCTGCTTGTAGGAGACCACCGCGAGCGTCTCGAGCGCGGGCTTCGACAGCCGCGCCGGCTTCTCCGAGCGAAGCTGGCGAATCCAGCTCGCGTACTCGGGTCGGGTGCGAAATTGGTAGCCGCCGGCGACCTCGACCAGCGCGAAGCCCGCGCGGCGCTCGTCGAGCTCGTCGCGAATCGCATCCAGCACCGCTCGGATCTCGCCGGTGTCGCCGCGTCCGAGCGCCTTCTTGATGTGCGCGGGCGTGAGCGGCTCGTCGGCGGCGAAGAGCAGCGCCTCGACGATGCCGCGATCGACGGCTGGCTCAGGCGGCTGAGGCGCGTCAGCCGTATCCGACGGATCAGCGGCCGCATCACCAACCTGCGGGTCGGCGGGCACATCGGAATGCGGGGGCGGATCGATCGCCGCCTCGGCGTCGGCAGCATCCGCGCTCGTCGCAGCCTCGTCAGGCGGCGCCGCTTCTGCGCTCGCATCGACGACCACCGCGTCGTCGGTCGCGGAGGCCTCGACGATCGGCTCAGCCATTTCTGGCTCGGCGACCGCGTCGTCCTCGGATGGGTCGCGTGTGGTCACGGCTCCTCGATGCGCGCGATCTCTTCCGCGACGCGCGCCGCCTCGTCGGCGTCCAGGGTGATGCAGCGCTCGATCACGATCGGACCGAACGCTTGCTCTTGCGCGGCGCGAATCATCCGAATCCGTACCAGCTCCAAGATCGCCAGAAACGTCACCACCAGCTCGTAGCGCTGCGTACCCGGCCGCGCGTCGGCGTAGAAGGGACGAAACAGCTCTTCGAAGAGGATCGATCCTCGTGGCGGAAGCAGCTCGAGCAACTGATTGATCCGATCGGTGAGACTCACCGACTCGAGAAACACCTGGTGCGCGTCGGTTCCGACCAACCGCTCGAGCAGACCGCGAAACGCACCCACCAGATCCAGGATGCCGGCCGCCACCCGCGGTTCGGGCGCGTCACCGAGCGGATCCTGACCGAGCCCACCGCGCACGAACTCGTCACGCCCGAGCAACGGTCGCGTGGCGAGCTGATCGGCAGCGAGACGGAAGCGCTGGTACTCGAGGAGCGCCTGCACCAACTCGGCGCGCGGGTCGGGTCCTGCGTCGGCGGAGCCGTCGTCGTTCGGCGGCGTCGGCAACAGCATCCGCGACTTGATGTGGAGCAACGTCGCCGCCATCACCAGGAACTCGCCTGCCACGTCGAGGTTCAGTTCCTGGATCACCTTGAGCGTTTCGAGGTACTGCTCGGTGATCTTGGCGATCGGGATGTCGTAGATGCTGAGCTTTTCCTTGCGCAGCAAGTAGAGCAGCAGATCGAGCGGTCCCTCGAAGATGTCGAGCCGGACCTTCCACGAGCCCTCGCCGCTGGGGGGCCGATCGTCCCCCGCCTCCGCGGCGTCGAAGCCCATGGCGTCCGCTTGGCTCATGGCTCGACGGGCAATCCGGCTGCGCTGCGCACGTCGTGCAGCGTGCGTGCGGCGATCTCCCGAGCACGCCGCGTGCCGTGCTCGAGAATGTCGTCGATGAAACCGGGCCTGGCGAGCGCCGCGGCGCGACGCTCGCGAATGGGCTCGGTGCCCGTCACCAGGTGCTCGACCATCTCCTTCTTGCAGTCCACACACCCGATCTTGGCCGTGCGGCATTCGCCCGCGATCTCGCCCACGCGCTCGGCGCTCGGGTGATAGAGGCGGTGCAGATGGAAGACCGGGCAGATGTCGGGATCGCCGGGATCGTTGCGCCGCTTGCGCTGAGGATCGGTGAACATCGTCTTCACCTTGGTGCGCAAGGTGTCGGGCGAGTCGGCGAGGTCGAGGGTGTTGCCGTAGCTCTTGCTCATCTTGCGGCCGTCGGTACCGAGCAACTTCGAGGCCTGGCTGAGCAGCGCCTGCGGCTCGGGAAACGTGCTGCGGAAGAGGAAGTTGAAGCGCCGCGCGATCTCGCGGGTGATCTCGAGGTGCGGTAGCTGATCGACGCCCACGGGCACGTGGTGGGCGCGGTAGGCGAGGATGTCGCTCGCCTGAAGCACTGGATAACCGAGGAAACCGAAGGTGCCGAGATCCTTGGCCGTCAGGTTCTCCTGCATCTCCTTGTACGTGGGATTGCGCTCCAGCCATCCGAGCGGCGTGATCATGCCGAGGAGCAGGTAGAGCTCGGCGTGCTCCTTGACGCGCGACTGGACGAAGAGCGTCGCGCGTTCCGGGTCGAGCCCCGCGCCGAGCCAATCCGCCACCAGCTCACGGACGTTGGCGGCGATGACTCCCGAGGTCTCGTACTCGCTGGTGAGCGCGTGCCAGTCGGCGACGAAGAAATAGCACTCGTATTGCTCGGTGAGCCGCACCCAGTTGAGCAGCGCCCCGTGCAGATGACCGAGGTGCAAGCGCCCCGTCGGGCGGGTGCCGCTCAACACGCGTTCGCGCGGCGTATCCGTCATCGCCGATCTCGATTCCGAGTGAAGGCTTGAAGAGGCGTGGAGAGAGAGCCGCGTCGGCTCGCATTGCGCGCACGCGCTCGGGCTTCGGCGTGGCGGGCGCGGAGAATAGCGATCCCACCCGGACCAAGCAAGGAACGGACGGAACCACGCGGGCACGCGCCGCAGCCGGGTCCGAGGGCGACTCAGCTCCCCGCACGCACCAGGAACTCGCGCCTCACCAACGCGAGCTCCGATTCGGCGTCGTGCACTTCGCCATCGAGCCTCGCGGACCGCAGGCGCGCCTGGATCCGTCCCAGGATCGGGCCGCGCTCGAAGCCGAGCGACATCAGATCCGTGCCCGTGGTGCTGATCACCACGTGGCGTGACGTCTCCACGAAGCGTCGTACCGCGAAAGCCGCGCTCGGGCCGCCGAAGGCGGCGATCGGCACCAACAGCGCCGCGGGAACACGGTCGAGGAGGCGATAGACCTCGCTGGGACGCAACGTGTGCTGATTGCCGAGGCGTGCGGCGATCGCGTGCGCGCGTGGGATCTCGTCTTCGAGGTGCGCGCCGGCGCGGCCGGGTGGCTGAAGACGGCGTCGCACGGGCTCGATCCGCGCGGGGTCCCAATCCCACATCAACGCCGCGAGCGACGGCGTCGCCGCGTCCGCCGGCAGGAGGGGCTCGGGCCATGCCGCCTCCACCCGCCGGATCTCCGCTAGCCGCTCGAAGCCACGTGGCCATTCGTCGAGCGTCGGATGAATCGCACGGAGCGCGCCTTCAGCGGCGAGTGCCGCGAGCGCCGACGCCGGATCCGAATCGAGAAAGATGCGCACCAGATCGGCGAGGAGCCGCACACCGGAGACGCGCGGCACGACGTCGGCGCGCAAGGCCAGCGCCCGCGCCCGCTCGTGGCCAGCATCGGGCACGAGGCCCAGCCGAGCCCGATAGCGTGCCGAGCGCAGAAGTCGCGTGGGATCGTCGACGAAGCTCAGCGGATGGTGGACCCGCAAGACGCGGCGCTCGAGGTCGCCCCAGCCATCGAAGGGGTCGACCACCGCACCGAACCCGGCGGGCGAGAGATCGAGGGCGAGCGCGTTGGCTGTGAAGTCGCGCCGGTGGAGATCGTCGAGAAGATCCCCTGGCTCGACGTTGGGCAATGCTCCGGGGGACGCGTATCGCTCCCGCCGCATGGACGCGAGATCCACCTCGACGGCACCGTCCGCGGAGCACTTCGCGGTACCGAACGCCGCGTGCGTACGCACCACGTGTCCGCGAGCCTTCCCCCAGGCCCGCGCCAGCGCGATGGCGTCCCCGTCCACGACGAGGTCGAGGTCCATCTCCTGGAACGGCAGACCGAGCGCGAGATCGCGCACGAGCCCGCCTACCGCGAATGCGTTGCGACCGTGCGCGGCCGCGAACCTGCCCACGTCCGCGAGCACGTCGAGCGCGGCGGGCGGGAGCAGGCGTGCCATCGCGCGGGCGTCGAGCTGACGCGTCGGGCGCACGGCGATCGCTACACGCGCGAGCGAGAGCTCGCCGCGCGGTGACTCGAGCAGCACCCAACCGAGCGCGGTACCCGCTCGCGCAGGAGCGGCCGCGGCTTCCGCGAGCGAGGCATGCCGCGGCACGTCCGTCCGCGCGATCGATTCGATCGGCGCGTCGCCCAGCCCGAACCCGAGCGCACGAGCGACGTCGACGCTCAGCACCACCTCGCGACCCGCGCTTTCGAGCATGGCTCCAGCGACGTGAGCCATTCGAGCCGCAGCCTCACCGACGGTGAGCGCCGGCGGCAGCGTGACGAGCGTGGACGGAGCAAGTGGCATGCGATGGCTCACGTGCGAGGCCGCCTGCTCGGACGGGCGCGGGGATGGGCACGTTCCCACACTCGGCGCAGCGAATCGCGGCTCACGTGAGTGTAGATCTGCGTCGTCGAGACGTCGGCATGTCCGAGCAAGACCTGGACCGTACGCAGGTCCGCGCCACCTTCGAGGAGGTGGGTGGCGAAGCTGTGTCGCAGCACGTGCGGGGTGACGCGACGGGACAAGCCGGCGGCGAGCGCGCGGGCCCGCAGGATCTTCCAGAATCCCTGGCGCGTGAGCTTGCCGCCGCGGGCGTTGACGAAGAGCCAGGGGCTGCGTCGCGTGCGATCCAAGAAGCGTCGGCCGTGCAGCAGGTAGGTCGACACGCGCGCTTGCGCCTCTTCGCCGAGCGGCACGACGCGCTGCTTCGAGCCCTTCCCGGTCACCGTCACCAGGCCGGAGCCGAGATCCACATCCAGGGTCGCAAGCCCCACAATCTCGCTCACGCGCAACCCCGATGCGTAGAGCAGCTCGAGCATCGCCCGATCACGCAGGTCCTTCGGCGAATCGCCATCGGGTGACGTCACCAGCCGTTCGATTTCCTCCACCGACAGCACCGCCGGCAGCTTGAGCCCGCGCCGCGGACGAGTCACGTCGCGAGTGGGATTGGTGGAGCACACGCCCTCGCGTACCAGATGTCGGTGAAACCCGCGCACGGCCGACAACGTGCGCGCGACGCTCGCGGGCGCCAGGCCACCATCGACCAGAAGCTTCAGGAACGCGACGACATCGGCGCGCTCCGCCTCGAGCGCCGAGCGGCCGCGGCGTTCGAGATGTTCCTCGTACTTTCCCAGGTCGCGGGCATACGCTTCCAGCGAGTTGGGCGCGAGCCCCTTCTCGACGGCGAGGAACGCCAGATAGGCGTCTAGCTGGGCCGACACGGAACCAAGCTCGAAGCCACGTCGCAGGCGCGGCGCAACGGCCGCCGAGCGGAGCGGGTCACCGTTCGATTCGATCGCGGAGCAGCGCGAGCTCCTGCGCCAGCACGCGTACCCGCTCTTCCAGCGTGCTGATCCGCATCGAGAACTGAAGGCAGAGCAAGAGCAAGAACAGGATGCCGAACAGGAAGAGCGTCGAAGTGGGCGCGACCGCGCCGATCAGGTGCGTGAGGTAGAGCAACCCGTCGTACCAGATCACCAGCGCCATGATCGCCACACCGACCGCGATCCACACCCACGCGAACGCCGGGCTCAGCCGGCGACGCCGAACCAGCTCGACGATCAAGAGCAGGAGGACGAACGCGGTGACGATCGCGAATCGTTGCTGCGTGTCGGTCATGTGGTTCGCGGCAGCACGGCAGCAGACGCGGATTGCGCGCGCGCCCCACCTGCGCCCGACGCGGCGCGCACGCCCCGCTGCCCACGGCTCCAGCCGGTGGCGAGCACCACCATTCCCAGCGAAACGAGCTGCTTGAAGACATAGTAGAGCTTGATCCAGCCAGCGTGCATGGTGCGGCCGCGCGGCGGAGCGTACATCCGAACCGCCACCTCGCGCAGCCGCAATCCTGCGCGCTCGGCCATCACGATCACGTCCGCGTCCGGGAAATCGGCGGGGAAATGCGTGTCGCAGTAGAAGGTGAACGCCGCGCGCGACAGCCCCTGGAAGCCGGTGGTCGGATCGGTCACCACGCAACCGGTGAGCACGCGGACCAGCCACGCGAAGAAGCGGATGGCTGCGCGGCGCACCACCGACATCGGGTAACAGCTACCCGCGAGGAAGCGCGAGCCGAGCACCACGTCACAGTCCCCCTCGGCGAGCGCCGCTGCGAGGGCGCCGACGTCACGGGGATCGTGTTGACCGTCGGCGTCGAGCTGGATCACGAAGGAATAGCCGCGCTCGCGAGCGAAGCGGTAGCCGGTCTGAAGCGCCGCGCCGTGCCCCAAGTTGAAGGGATGGCGCAGCACCATCGCGCCTGCGGTTCGCGCCTTGAGCGCAGTGCGGTCGCTCGAACCGTCGTCGACCACCAGCACGTCGATCCCGGGTGCTGCGCGGCGCGCACCGTGGATGACCTCGGCGACGGTGCGCGCTTCGTCGTAGGCCGGGATGAGGATGAGGGTTCGCGGCAGCAGCCAGGTTTCGGCTGCGCTCACGACCGCTCCCACACCGATCGGTACACCCGAGAAAGCGCGCGCCCGGTACGATCCCAGGGGAAGAGACCGGCGCGCTTCCGACCGGCTTCCACCAGGGTCGCGCGCAGTGCGCCATCGGCGAGAACCGTGCCCATCGCATCCGTGATCGCATCCTCACGGTGGGGATCGACGAGCACCCCCGCCCCATCCACGACCTCGGGGATGGACGACAACGCGGAAGCGATCGCCGGCGTCCCGCACGCCATCGCTTCCAAGGGCGGGAACCCGAAGCCTTCGTAGAGCGAGGGGTAGACGAGCGCCACGGCGCCCGTGAGCAGCGCGGGCAGATCGTGCTCCGGCACGTAGCCGAGACGGGGTACGTGCGAATCGAGACCGAGTCGCGCGATCTCCTGGTCCACCTCTTCCCAGCGCCAGCCTCGCCGCCCCACCAGCACCAGCTCCAGATCGGAATCGACACCCTGCTTGCGCAGCCGCGAGAACGCGCGCACCAAGCGCACCAGATTCTTCCGCGGCTCGATGGTGCCCACGAAGATCAGGTACGGCCGGTGCAAGCCGTAACGGATCCGCGCCTCTTCGACCTCGGGCTCGGGACGCGGATGAAACGCCGCCGAAACTCCGCCGTAGACCACTTCCACCCGCGCCGGATCCACGCCGAGATGGCGCACCACGTCGGCCTTGGTGCTCTCGCTGATGGCGACCACCACGTCCGAGCGCCGTGCGATGTCGCGATTGCGCAACTGGTGAAGACGCCTGAGACGCGGGTTGTGCTCGGCAGGCAGGATCTCCGGGGCGAGATCGTAGATCGTGGATACGATCCTACCGGTGCGCCGCGGCAGCGGAACCAGATCCGAGGTGTGGAAGACGTCGACCGGTCCGGTGAACCAATCCTGCGCCGGCCGGCCGAGCAAGTTCCAGCCGGCTGCCGACCAGATCCCGACCGCCGAAAAGAGCCCCGGCAGCCGCCCGCGCGCTCGCGACGCCCACAGCGCGCTCTCGCCGTCCCGCACCCGCTCGAAATCGACGGGAAAAAAACGATAGCGCGCCGGCTCACCGGCTCTGAGCAACCCCGCGACGGCATTGCGGAGGTAGCGGCCGACGCCGCCACTGGTCACGAGCAACGAGGTGATGTCGATTCCAACCCGCACGCTTGCTCCGGTTCGCGAGGGGAGGGGCCTTCGTCTCGCTGACTACGACCCCTGCTTACTTCCCTTCCGGCCATCGGCGCCTGCCGTGGACCGGGTCACGTCGCACCGGCGAAGGGGGGTAGGAACCGGCGCCCGCCACGAACATCGCGATCCGGTGTGTCGCCGCGCAACCCGCGCTCGACACCGCCGGCTCGCATCGATCAGAAGATCGTGTAGATGAATGGCATCACGGCGTTGTTCTCGGTCAAGAAGATGAACGCCGCGAGCACCACCAAGATCGCGACGATGAAGCTCAGCCACCACTTCTTCTCGTTCTTGAGGAACCACACGAACTCCTCGAAGAGCGAGGGCTTCTTGAGGGGGGCTTGCTCGACCACTCGATCGGTCATGGTGCTACGCCTCTTCCGTCGCCTACACGTTCTGCCGATCCCTGACGGGCGCGGCGATTCTAGCAGAGCGCTCCCGAGCCATGGAAGCTGACCGCGGATGTTTCCTCGGGGGGCTTTTCGAGCCACGCATCCCGAAAAAGGCGTGACTTTTTCGGGGCGCCACCCCCGAATTGCCTCGCTTCGCTCGCGGCGTACCGCTGGCACGTGCCGTTCGCGACGCCTGCGAACGGAGCTCGTTTCTCCATGCGTTCATCTCAGGGCGAGCACATGCCGGTAGCGCTCGGCGGCGTCCTCCCAGCGGAATCCGCCGCCAGCGATCGCGCGTCGCGCACGCTCGGCCACGGCGTCGCGGGCGCGTGGGGAGCGCGCCCACTCGTCGATCGCGCTCGCCACGTCGTGCACCTCGCGCGCACCGGTGGCGACGAAGCGCACGGCGTCGGGTGCGAGATGGGTGAGCTCGGGCACGGCGGTCGCGATCGTCGGTAATCCGAGCGCCATCATCTTGAGCAGTGCGCCCGAGGTCCCGCCGCTCGACGGACCACGCAAATTGATCCCGACGTCAGCCGCCCGAATCCACAGCGCAACGGTCTCGATCAGCGGGAAATCGTCGATGACGTGGACGGCCCCGCCGAGAGCGTGATCACGAATGGCGGCGTCCAGATCGAAATCCGGCGAACGCGGCCCGACCAGTGCGTAGCGCACGTCCACGCCCCCGGCACGCGCGCGACGGACAGCCTCCAGGGCGACCGCGATGCGTTTGTGGGGCTGAACGAGCCCGAAGCTGAGACAGAGAATCGTCTCGTCGTTCACGCCGAGTGCGTCGAGCCCGAGAGACGCACGCGCGGTGCTCCGATCGTTCGGAGAGAAGTCGTCGCGCACTCCGTGCGGTACGTGGAACACGGGCACCGCCGGCCGTTCGAGCCGCACCCCGCTCTCGAGGTACGGACTGTGGACGATCACCGCACGCGCCGAGGCGAGAAGCGCATGCCGCAACGGGAATAGCTCGCGCCGTGCCGAGTGGGCGCCGACTCGAAAGCGCGCGCGAGCCCGCCAACCCTCGGCGTGAGCGCGCGTCTCTGCATCGTTCGCGAAGAGCCTCGGCAGCACGCGCAACAGGCCTTCGTTTCGCGCCAGCTCGCGCGCGAACGCCGCCGGGCGCCCCAGGAACCGCGACGCCACCAGATCGTGAAGGGTCGCATCGTGAAGGTCGACGACTCCGGGAATCTTGCGCGCCAGCGCGTACACGAAACCATGCGCCGCGTGATTGCCGACCTGGTAGAGCACGACGTCGTGCTCGGCACGCCGGCGCTCGAGGTCGCCAGCCGCGCGCACCGCGCGGAGCTCCGCGGGCACGACGACGCGTGCGGGATCTTCGACGTAGAGCTGCACCTCGTCGCTCGACGTGAGCGCGCGTGCAAGCTCGATGGTGTAGTCCGCGATGCCCGAGCGAAGCGGCGGCAACACGCCCACGAGCGCGATCTTCACGAGCCCGGCGTCCCGTGCGAGCGAACCGTCACCGCGGCATAGAGTCGCTCGAGTGCTGCGAGATGCGCCTCGGGCGCACGATGCGCAGCGACCCAGGCGCGCCCGGCGCGTCCCATCGCTTCGCGGCGGGCGCGATCCCCGAGGAGCGCGCGGATGCGATCGGCCATCGTCACCGAATCGCCTGCGGGCACGCGACAGCCGACCACGCCATCGGCCAGCCACTCACCGATGCCGCCCACATCAGTGGCCACCACGGGTCGCCCATGCGCGAGTGCTTCGAGCCCCGCAAGCCCGGAAGGCTCCGGCCAAGCCGACGTCATCACCAGCATGGCAGCGCGGTGCAGGTGCTCGGCCAGCGCGGCCCGGTCGAGCCAACCCACCATTTCCACCCGCTCGCGCAGACCGCTCGCAGCTAGCCGCGCTTCCAACCACGGTCGCGCGGGCCCTTCGCCCGCGATCACCGCCCGCGTGGTGGGTGGCAAGCGCCCGAGCACATCGGTCAAGAGCGCGAGACCTTTGTCCGGTTCGACGAACCGCCCCACGAAGAGCACTGCACCGCCGGCTGGCGTGGAAGGTTCGGCCTCGGGAGGGACCTCCACTGGATACGGAAGCACCACCACGTCTCGCGCCGCGATCCCCTGCCCCACAGCGACGTCACGCACGAACGCCGAGGCAACGACGAGGGGCCCGCGACCGACGAGGGCTGCGCGCGTTCTCGACCATGCGGCGACGCGGCGCACCGTGGCGAGCGGCCAGCGAGGCAAGCCGGCGCACCGCCCCCGAACGCCCTCCATCGCGCAACCGGGTCCCGCGACCCGCACGCAGGCGCCGCCGTCGCGGCGCAAGCGATTGGCTCCCGGGCAAAACGGCCGGTGATCGTGGATCGACCAGAGCACAGGGAAGTGACGCGCGAGCGCCGCGATCCACGCCGGATCCTCGACGCGATGCGCGTGGACGACCTCGATCGCGCTTCGTGCCAACGCCGCGCAAGCCAGCTCCGCCGCACGCTCCGACGCCTCCGGCGCAGCACGCGTCGGCTCGATCCGCACCAGCTCGTGCCCGCGAGCGCGCAGGCCCCGCGCGACGAGGTCGAGATAGGTCTCGACTCCGCCACGCTCGATGCCGGACTTGTGGACGAGCGCGATGCGCATGGGTAACGGACCGTGCGCTCGGCTCGTCGTCGCGGCGCCCACACCGCAGCGCTCAAGACGAGTACCAGCAGTTGATCGTGCACGGCTCCTGGCAGACGCGCATGGTACGGCGCGCAGCCTGGAAGCGTCGATGGGTCCATGCCTGGTGAAGCGACAGCGGCTCGCCGTCGGCGCCCCGGATGTCGCGAGTGAACGACTCGCGACAGGTGCTGACCGAGCCGTCGGGTGCGAGCACCAGGGTGTCGAATCCGGCGGGGCAACGCTTGGGCGCGATCCGCTCTCGCTCGCCGTAGAACGCGAGCAGCTCGTGCAGATAGCCGTCCGGATTCATCACGAAGCTCCGCGGCTCGATCCGCGCGAGCTGCTCGATCGCATCCGCGAGCGCACGCAGGTCGCCCGCATCGAAGCCGTGCGCAGCGAGGTAGGCGTCGGGTGCGAGCCCCTGGAAGAGGATCGCGTCCGCACCCAGCTCCCGAATCCGGCGCGCCAGCGACACCAGCTCGCGCACGTTGTCGCGGGTCACCACGGTCTGGACGTAGACGGTGAAGGGTGGCGACGGCGCGTCGAGCGCCCGTCGCAGCTCCACCGCACCGGCGATCCACGCGATCGCCTCGTCGAAGGAGCCGCGCCTCCCACGCAACCGGTCGTGGGTGTCCACGCAGTCGCCATCGATGGAAACCATGAAGCTCGCCATGCCCGCGTCGACGAGCGCTTCGAGCGTCGCGCGACCTCCCACGGCGCCGCTCGTGATGAGCGTGGGGATCATTCCGCGGCCGCGGGCCGCGCGCGTGAGCGCGAGCAGGTCGCTGCGACGCAAGAGTGGCTCGCCGCCCGAGAAGAGCACCTCGCGAATGCCCCACTCCGCGGCTTCGGCCAGCCGCGCCTCCAGCTCCGCCAGCGTGAGCTCGCGCGGCCGAGCCTCGGCCCAGCGATGGGTCGAGCAGAACTCGCACGCCACCGGGCAACGGTGCGTGAGCAGCAGAATCAGTTTCGAGGGCGGAACCAGCGGCCAGTTGAGCCAGTACGAGAGCCGTCGCGCGAACGATGCCTGCACGGGCTCGAACCCCGCGCGCGTCAGCCTTGCAGCAAGCGCCGAACGCTTGCTGCACGACTAAGCGACGTATTCTCGGGGGGCTTTTCGAGCCCCCCAACCCGAAAGAGGCGCGACTCTGTCTGGGCCCCACGCCCGAGTCGTCTCGCTGCGCTCGCCGGCGCGCCGCTGGCGCGTGCCATTCGTGGCCCCGCGGAACGCTGGTTCATCGCTCGGCGCGCTTCTATCAAGACGAGCTACGCGCGCCGCTCACGCCGAGCCGCGTCCAGAACGCCTCGCCGAAGCGCTCGCGATCGAAGTTGCAGTTGAGCAGGTTGCAGTTGCGCGTGCAGGTGCGTACTTCGCGTCGCCGCTCACGGCCTTCCGCGGACCAGTAAGCGCTCTTCGGCCCTTCCTCGCGGATGTTGCCGACTGGATCGAGCCAGAAGCACATCTTGAGATTGCCGTAGGGATCGAAGGCGATGTCGTCGTCGCCGGCCTTGCAGACCACCTGGTCGTCCGCGTTGGGGTTGCGGAAGTAGACCTTCATCATCTGAAGCTGGTTGACGGTATTGCCGACCAGCC
>CAYUSL010000138.1:0-13647 GCA_964447125.1 uncultured bacterium
GTGGTAGCCGCAGGCCGCGATCAGCGAAACGATTGGTTGGCGTGGACGCGTGCTACCAGATTCGCGATTCTCAGATCCCTCGCGCAGCGCTCGACGTAGGCCCAATCGAAGCCCGCACCTTGGACGCGGGCGATTCCGAAGGCGTCGTCGTATCGTCGCTCCGAATCCGCGAGACCTGCCCACTCGAGCTTGGCGAGGAACGTGTCCTCGGCCGTCGCGAACGCAACCGACCGTCCGCCGAGAATGGCGCTCGTGCGGCGCTCGAGCTCGCTCTGGCTGAAGGGCCGGTCCTTGCGAACGATGAGATCGACCTTCATGCCGGTCTCGAAGTGGATGACGTTGAATTGCGACCGTCGCGTGAGTGCATCCTCGACGGCCGGCGCGTTCTCGTAAAAGTCCTGGTCGAGATCCAGGGCGGCTGCGCGCACGGCGGCCTCGAATACGCCCGTCACCCGTGCGACGACTTCTTCCTGCGTCATGGATCGAGCTCGGGCTCCCCGGGATACGCCGCGCGAAACAGGTCCGGCGTGATCAGTGCGCGAATGGACGCGAAGTGGACGTCGTGCGCGGAGTACTCCGGGTGGCGCATCCGAATCCCCTCGCGGAGCAAGTGGCGACTCAGCGCGCTGAGCTCGAGCCCGATCTCGAGCCGCTGCTCGGGCGACATTCGGCGGCAAATCTCGAGCTGGATCTTCTCCGCCTCGGCGTCCGTGTCGAGCGACCTCATCGCCGTGGACGGTAACACAGCACGATCGCGCGATCGTCGCATGGCGCGAGGACGCGTTGACGCGCTAGGGGGTGGGGCATAGATTGCGACGGCTCGGCCAATCAGGCGCACGGACACGGTTTCGTTCGCTCGAGCAGCCAGCGTTGCGCGACTAGCTCAGTTGGATAGAGCGTCGGCCTCCGGAGCCGAAGGTCGTGGGTTCGAATCCCGCGTCGCGCGCCAGGAATTGTTGGGTTTTCTCCGACTCCGACCGTGAGCGCCGCACCGTGCGGCGGGACCCGCAAACAAACCCGCATCAGGGCGGCGCGGAGTTCCCCGAAGTCGAAGACGGTGTGGCGTTCGACCATCTTTGCGATGTCGGTTCGGTGCGTGGCGCGATCGACGACGTCTCGAGGCGCCACGTGACGCACGAGTGAGATGAAGGTTCGTCGCGTGTCGTGGAACCGCCGGTGCACGCCGTGCCAGTGCGCTCGGCGGACCGTTCATCCACGGGCTGGCTGTGACTCACTCGCGCCTCCAAAAAGCGCGACCGGCCGCGAGCTTGATTGTCCCGGGTGTGCGTTCGGCTGGGTAACACCCAAACTTCCCGCAGAAGGTTGCGCTGACTGCCTCGGTTCAACCCGGCGTGGCGGCGGAGCAGTCGAGGGCGCGACCGGCGATCGGGTCGCCGGCGGCGGCGATTTTCGCTGCGACGAAGCCCAGGGGCTCTCGTGCACCGCGCTGATCGAGTCGGTTGGAGGTCGCCGTCGAGATCCTCGTCGGTCCGTGCCAAGAACGAGGCCGCGTCACCATGAAGCCCTGCGACACCGCCGAGCGTAGGAGGATCCGCATCCGCCTTCGCAGTTACGCGCCCACGCCGCGCCGCGAAAAGGAGACGTTCGGCGCCTACCACGACGGCGCCGGCAAGGGTTACTTGCTCGGGCCGCTTGATCTGTTGCTCGTCGAACTCGACGGGGCGCTGGAGGCGTTCCGCAGGTTCGACCGCGATTTCCCGGACGACCGCGGCGACTTCGGGCACATCCCGTGCTGGACGCTCGCGCCCGTTGGGACCGGCGACGAGCGCGACGCGACTTACACGGATGGCGCACCGGTCCCGAGAAGAGCCCCAACCGAGTTGGCGCAGACCGCTGCAAGGGCCTCTCGCGGAGTGTGGAAATTCTCGTCCCAGTCGAACGTGGTGTAGCGCGCCAACACTCGAAGCGCGGGGAGGCGCGAAGCGACACGGGAAGGTGGGATCGGAGCGGGGCACGCCGTCGTGTCCTCATCGATCCACGATGCGGAAGCCGCGACGCGGCGGACGGGCGGATTGCCGTCGCGAAGCAGTGGATACGAACGGTTGCCACCATGCTACCGTGGCCACCGCTTGCGCGTGTCCTTGGTCTCGGCGAGCCGAGCCCCGGAGCCCCCATGCGAGGATTCGCTCATCACCGCTTCACGCTTCGCGACCTCGGCACCGCCGCATCGCTGCTCGCGGTGCTCGTCTCCGCCGTCACGAGCCGCGCGAGCGTGGGCACCACGGCGACGATCTTCTCGGATGGCTTCGAGTCCGGGGGCACCGAGAAATGGACGTGCGCCAACCTCCAGTGCTTGAAGCCCGTGTGCGGGCCGAGCGCCACGACCTCGGTTAGCGGCGTGGTGCATGCGCCCAACGGCACGCTGCCGATCCCCAATGCCGTCGTGTACGTGCCGAACCTGCCACTCGAGCCGCTGCCGGCGGGTGCCCAGTGCTCGCTCTGTGCGACGCCGCCTCCCGGCAACCCGGTGGCGCTCACAACGACGGCCTCCGACGGCTCGTTCGAGGTCGACGACATGCCCGCCTCCGTCAACGTGCCGTTGGTGATCCAGGTGGGGAAATGGAGGCGCCAGATCACGATCCCGCACGTGACGGCGTGCGCCAATACGCCCGTCGACCCGAGCGCCACGCGGTTACCCAAGAATCACTCCGAGGGTGAGCTGCCGCTCATCGCCGTTTCCACCGGTGCCGCCGACGCGCTCGAATGCCTGGTCCGCAAGGTCGGGATCGACGACTCCGAGTTCACGACCAGCTCCGGCGGTGGGCGTGTCCACCTCTACGCGGGAGGGGGCGGGACACCGGCCTTCGACGCGGCGCACGGAAGCCAAGCATTCACGGCGTCAACCTCCCTTTGGGCCAGCAGCGCCAACCTTTCGGCCTACGACATCGTGCTGCTCTCGTGCGAGGGCCAGCAGCTGCCCGACCAGAAGCCGCAGTCGGCGCGCAACGCGATGAAGGCCTACGCGGATGCCGGGGGCCGGGTCTTCGCCGAGCACTGGCACAACTATTGGCTCCAGAGCGGCCCCACGGCGTGGGCTACCCTCGCCACGTGGAACTTCCTGTCGGATCTCCCGGCGCAGAATGCGGACGTCAACCAGAGCCTCGCGCGCGGCGCCGACATGGCCCACTGGCTGGTGACCGCCGGCGCCAGCGCCAACCTCGGCAAGATGCCGACGCCCACGCCGACCAAGCAGACCGCCACGGCCGTGGACGAGGCCAAGGCCGGCAAGTGGATCTACGAGTCGACGACCACCAACGGCTACCCGACCGTACAGTACTTCTCGTTCACGACCCCGGTCGAGAACGCACAGGCCTCGCGATGCGGTCGCGTGGTCTTCTCGGACATGCACGCCGTCGGCGGAGACACGTCGGGCACCAACCTCAAGTTTCCCTCGGGGGGGTGTGTGTCGCCGGTCGACTCGATGACCCCGCAGGAGAAGCTAACGGCGTTCATGCTCTTCGACATCGGCACCTGCACGGGGTCCGGTGTCGAGTAGCGAGTGCCGCTCGGGCCTTCGAGCGGAACGAAGGCTGCCTGGGTTACGGAGAACGTAGGCGGTGTGCATCCAGGTGGCGCCCACGTCGTCGATGGCGCGCTTCGATGGGTCGAACGGCTTCATGGTGAAGTTCCTCCGTTCGGCGACCAAGCGGACCATTCGTCAACCGCCTCGAGAAGTTCCTAGGCGAGGGCCAGTCGAAGATCCTCCCGGCCCGCGATTGCCAGGTCGATGATCCTGTCGCGCGTTGGTGCGGTGCGTGACGGGGTAGGGAGCGTCAGGCGGTTCTTCTGGTGCGAACAATCGCTGCCCTTTCCGTCAGGCTCGGGAGCTTCCGAGATTTCGAGTCCCGCGTTGCGCGCTAGGAATGCTCCTCGAGGATGGATGGGCCGCGTGGAAGCGCGGCGCGGCGTCATCGTCTGCACCGTGGTGGCCGGGTGTGCCTGGTAAGGGGGCCGGCTTGCTTCAGCGTGACGGTGGTGAGTGCGTGTCGGACGACTTGAAGCGCGGCACTTGGGCAGCGCGGTGACCCGATGGAAGTCGTCGGAAGACAAGCCTTCGCGAGCGTTGCTGCGAAGCGAAACGTGTGCGCGGCGCGGCGTGGTCGTCATCGATTGCGAGATGCCGGAACAGCACGGCTCTCCGGTGCTTGTGCTGTGATGGGACGTTTGCGGGCGAGAGCTCGATGACCTGCGGTGAGGGTTGCGGCCGATCGCGTGCGCCTCTAGCATGGCGCGCGCCGATCGTGATGCCTGCCATGCTGCGCCGCGCCGCTCCCTCTCCTCACCGCTGCCAGCGAGCCGCGAGTCTCGCCCGTGCCCTACTCCTGGCGGTCTGCGTCGGCGGAGCTGCGTGCGGTGGCGATTCGTCTCACGATCCGGTGCTACGCGAGGGGTTCACGGCGACTCGCTACCCGATCGTGCTCACGCCGGGCTTTCTGGGCTTCGACTCGATTCTGGATGCGATCGACTACTGGAACGGGATTCCCGAGGGGCTCGCCGCCGACGGCGCCGACGTCTTCGTCACTCGCGTCAGCCAGGTCAACTCGAGCGAGGTGCGCGGCGAGCAGCTCATCCGCGACATCGAGGAGGTGCTGGCGGTCACCGGTGCCGAGCGGGTGAATCTGATCGGCCACAGCCAGGGCACCCTCGACGCGCGCTACGTGCTGGGCGTGCGACCCGATCTCCTCGCCTCCGTGACTTCGGTCGCGGGGCCGCACCGCGTCGCGGCATTCGACGCGATCGAGCCGAACGCACTCACCAACCTCGGCTTCGCGCTCCTCGGAACCCTCGGCGACCTGATCGGGCTCCTCTCTCCGGGTGACGATCCCAACGATCCCGCTGCCGCGGCGTTCTTGATCGGCGGCGGGCTGAGCGATTTCAACGCGCGCTTTCCGGCGGGCTTGCCATCCGACGCGTGTGGCGAAGGCCCAGCGAAGTACCGCGGCATCCCGCTCTATTCGTGGTCGGGGATCGGGCAGGGCACGGTCGCAAGCGATCCGCTCGACTGGCTCTTCATTGCCACGGGACCGTTCTTCGACGAGGCCAACGACGGGCTGGTGCCGCGCTGCTCGTCCCACTTCGGCCGGGTGATCCGCGACGACTACCTCCACAATCATCTCGACGAGATCAATTGGACCTTCGGCTTGGTGCCCGAGTACGAGACGCACCCCGTCGAGGTGTTTCGAAATCACGCGAATCGGCTGCGCAACCAGGGGCTCTAGGTGCAGGCCGCTCGGCTCGACCCGCCGTCCGCTGACGGTCGAGCGACCCAACGCACGCACGTCGCGCTGGCGTGCGGAGCGGTGGTGATCGCCGTGGCGGTGGGTGCCGTCCGCGTATTCGGGCTGGCGGGCAATCACCACGAGGTGGAGATCGATCGCAACGTCGAAACCCACGGGCCGCGTGAGTCGCTCGGCACCGAGACTCGCCCCGCGCTCATCGACCCGCCGGCTTCCGCGTCCACGCCCTCTTCAGACGACTTTCTCAGCAAGCGCATCCCGCGAGCGCTCGAAGGCACCACCGTCGACGGCGAGCTGGTGGTCGGGCTCGATGGTCATTTTCGTCCCACCGCCGCGGCGATCCGCATGTTCCGCCATTTCATGACGGCCAACGGCGAGTGGAGCCGCGATCAGGTGCTGAGCCGCATCGAAAGCGAGATCGACGCGCGCTTGGTGCCGCCTGCATCCAGCGAGGCGCGTGCGTTCCTGGATCAGTATTTCCGCTACCTGGATGCGAGCCGCCGCCTCGATCCCGCCGGGCTCGACCCCCGCGACTTCGCGGAGCGGCTGGCTCGAGCTCGCGACGTGCAGCGGGAGGTCTTTGGTGCCGCGCTCGCCGAAGAGCTTTTCGGCGCCGAGAACGATCTCGCGGAGGCTGCGCTCGCGCGGCTCGTGAGTCGGCTCGACGCGGCGCAAGCGGGCGAAACACGAACGGCGCGCGAAGGTGACCGCGCGACTCCCAGCGAGATCGACGCGCGCCTGCCTCGCGAGGTGCGCGAGATCCGCGAGCGCGCCGCAGCACCCATCGAGAGCGCCGAGCACGTGGAGTCGTTACGTCGCAGCGGCGCCGATCCCGAAGAGGTGCGTGCCGAACGGGTACGGCGCTTCGGCGCGGATGCCGCGGCGCGCCTCGACGAGCTCGACCAGCGGCGCGCCGAGTGGGATGCACGCGTCGCCGCCTACCGGGTGGCCCGCGACGCGGTGTTGGCCCACTCCGGGCTCGACGCCGCGCAGCGCGACGCGGCCGTCGAGCGCGTGCGCGAAGAGCGCTTTTCCGGCGACGAGGTCCGGCACGTCGCCGAGCTCGACCGGCTCGACCTGCGCTCGTGGTCGACCCACGCGCCCTGAGGCGAGATCAAGGGTCCACGCCGGGGATGGGCGCGATGTCGCGACCCTTGGCCCGCAGCTCGTCGATCAGATCGCGGAACGGGATCACCACCTCGCCGCGTTCCAGGAAGATGCCGAGCTGCGCTTGCGCCGCGATCGTGAGCCACGCGCCCACCGGGCCGCTTTCGCCTTGGCTGGGTGCGAAGAGGTACTCGTGATTGTCGGCGAGATGGAGGGCGAGCCCGGAGCCGCTCACGCGGTTCTCGAACGGGAAGGTGCGGGTGAGGTCGTAGTCGAGGCTCGGGTATTCGGGCTCGTTGCCTGCGGCGAGCGGTAGCTCGGGGATCTGCATGTGGATCCCGAGCTCGGGAATCGTGCCCACGGCGACGTTCTTGGCGATGAGATCGGTCATGCGCTCGGTGCTCACCAAGCCCGCGGCGCGTGCCAGCGTGAGGCCCGTGGAAGTCGGCACCGTGAAGTCCGCGGGATCGAGCTGGACGAGCACGTGCTTGGGGTTGCGCCCCGGCAGCGGGTCGGCGGTCCAGTGGGTGGCGTAGTTGGCGCCGTCGCCGGAGCCGAAGAGCGTCTGGGTGATGGTGGCGAAGGTGCGCAACGAGGGTGTGTTGCGCAGCACGCCGAAGCCCTGACGCTCGCTGGTGAATCGGTAGCTCGGCAGGCCGAGCGATGCACCGGTGGCGCTCGCGAACGAAACTTCCAGCCGGTTTCCGGGATCGGCCGGGAACGTGATCAGGAACGTTCCGTCCGGATTCGCGTCGACGGTGCGCGGCGCGAGCTCGGGTTTGTCCAGGTTGACTAGCCGCACCATGGCGCCCGGCGGGATCGCCACGGGACCGACGCGCGACGCCTTACGTTCGTCGCCGGTGTCGTTGATCAGCGTCAGATCGATGCCGCTGCCCGAATTCGACGGACGGCCGACGACGCCAGGGCCGAAGAGCTGCACGAAGAGCTGATCGACCACCGAGAAATCGATCCGCGACACGAAGTCGATGGCGCCGCCGCCGGGCACGTTGAGCGCTGCGCGGTCGACGTCGCGGCTGATGGTCAGGAAGGGCGCAGTCATGAACGTACCCAGCGACTCGGCGCCTGCGAGCAGCTCGACGTCGGGGCCGCCCACGTCCACCACGCCATCACCGTCGAAATCCCCCTCGGAGGGATCGAGCTTGCCGTCGTGATTCCGATCCTGGCCGAAGGAGCGCAGGATGCGCGTGAGCATCAGCGAGTCCACCACGGTTTGGCGGAACACGTCGCGGATGGTCGGGATGTTGCCGGTGTAGGTCTCCTCGCCGGAGGAGATTTGGCCGTCGCCGTTGAAGTCGATGTTCGGCGTACGGCCGGTGCCGGCGAACACGTCCACGAACGCGATGCCTTCGGCGGCGTTGCCGATGCCATCGAGGACGAGTCCCAGGAGCCCTGCCAGCGGCACGCTGGACGTATCGCCACTGGTGATGAGCTCGAGGAGCTGGTCGGTGGCGTACGGCGCGATGGGGCCGTTCTCGGCGGCGTCGATGCCGATGGTGGCGATGCCGAAATCGGAGAGCACGCTCGACACCGCCAGCGCAATGAGACGGCTCGTGGAGTTCGGGTGCTGGAAGATGCACACCGGGTAGGGCGGCTGGGCGAAATGGTTGCGCTCGGTGGGCTTCGGCACCGCGAGGAACCACGGCACGTCGTCGGTCTGATCGGCGCGCAGCTCGCGCGCTCCGGAGATTTCCTCGGGCTGGAACGCGACGTCGGCATTGCCGAGGAAAAACGGGCTTCGGTACGTGCCCTGGACGAAGTAGCGGATGCTGGTGAGGTCGGCGAGCTGGTCGATCGCCGCTTGGATGAGATCCCCGGAGCCGCCGCCGAAAAGCGGAATGGCGATGTTCGCCACGAGCTTCACGATCGGCGGATCGAGCAGCTCGTCGTTGCCCTGGTAGTCGAGGAAATCGTCACCCGCTTGCTTCGAGAACGGCAGCAGCGAGAGATTCACCGGGAAGCGGTCGTGCAGGTAGCCGAGCGGCCCTTCGCCGCGCATCAGCCCCGACTCCACCTGCTCGAGCTCGTGGGTGGGTGTCCCGGTGGTGAACGTGTACGCGTAGGCGACGTCGCTGGGATCGACACCCAGCCCTTCGAGGAGGGGAAGTGCCCGATCCAGCGCGGCGTATTGGCTGTCGAGGGCCACGTGCGGCGCGTGTGGCGAGCGCAGCGGCTCGCCGTCCTCGCCCCGCACGCCCCGCGTCAGGATCACCGCGTGCGTGCTCGACGGCGCCATGGGCGTGATCGGGCGCATGACGAGGGTGTCGCTCTGGTCCTCGTAGAAGTCTTCGCGGTTGCCCGGCGCGTACTCGTACTGGCCGACAGCCTTCAGGCGGTCGTTGGGGAAGTAGCTGCGCGGCGGGCGTTCGACCGGATAGTTCCCTTGGCCGAAGTCCATCGCCACGCGCTCGCCGAAGCGCGGGCTGCGTGGGTCGACGTTGAGGACGAAGACCGTGTCGTTGGTGGAATCGGTGTCGCGATTCACCGCCAACGTCGCCAGGTCCACCGGCTCGTCGAAGCTCAACTGCATCGGCGTCAGCGGGTCGAAGCCGTCTTGCGAGTTCAGCAGCTCGCGGATGCGGATCTCGAGCGACGTGTCACCTTCGAGCGGCAGATTGAGGCGGCGTCCGCTCGGTGTGGATGGATCGACGAGCGTGAACGCGTCGTGCGGGAATGGAAAGTTGAGCGCCTTCTTGCTGACCGGTAGGTAGACCGCGCGCGGGCCGTTGCCGCTGGAGCTCGAGAGGTCCTCGAAGCGTGCGGCACTCGCGGCTGAGCCGCCGTCGCCGCCGCAGCCCGCTGCCCCTGCAACGGTGGCGAGGACCAGGCCGAGCACGAGGGACGAGCGCGACGGCGAGTGGACCCGCGCGTTCCGGAGGCGATCCATGACAGACCTCTTGGAGGGGAAGGGGTCGAGCGCGCGTACGATACCACGCACCGGTTGCCGCTCTTTTCGGCGAGCGGCAAGGGTGGCAATCGCGCGGGACGAGGCGGCGGAGCCGGCGTCGGTTCGATCGCCGCGGTGTCAGCGGCGCGTCTTCGGCACGACTGGCGTCGCGATCGATGGGAACGAATGGGCTGCCCCCGCTGGGGACAGCCGGTGCTCAGGCGTCTTCGATGTCGGCGTCGCCGACGCCGTGGTCCTTGAGCTTCTCCCACAGGTTCTTGCGCGAGATGCCGAGCATCTCGGCGGCCTTGGCGCGCTTGCCCTCGGCGAGCTTGAGCGCCCGCAGCAGGTATTCGCGCTCGAACTCCTTGATCGCCACCGAAAGCGGCCGAAGCGGCGCCTCGCTGGGCCCGGCCAGCGCCGCCAGCTCGCCAGCGCTGCCGGAGATGTCCGCCGGCAGGTGCTGGATGTCGATCTCGCCACCGCGTGACAGCACGAACGCATGCTCGAGGGCGTGCTCCAGCTCGCGCACGTTGCCGGGGAACGCGTACTGGCTGAGCGCCGCCCACGCCCGGGGCGCGATCGGCGGCGCCGCGGCATCTCCTTTCACCAGGCGTCGAAGGAAGTGCTGCGCCAGAAGCGGCAGGTCACTACGTCGCTCGCGGAGCGGCGGAATGTGCAGGTCGAGGACGTTGACGCGGTAGTAGAGGTCTTCGCGGAAGCGCCCTGCGGCGATGTGTTCCTTCAGGTTGCGGTGGGTCGCGCACACCAGTCGCACGTCCACGCGTACCGCGGTGTTGGTGCCGAGTGGCTCGAAGGCACCGTCCTGGAGCACGCGCAGGAGCTTGGCTTGTGCCGGCAGCGGAATCTCGGCGATCTCGTCTAGGAAAAGTGTGCCGCCGTCGGCGGCGCGAAAGCGACCGTCGCGTTTTCGGATCGCGCCCGTGAAGGCGCCGCGCTCGTGGCCGAAGAGCTCGGCCTCGAGGAGCGTCTCGGGGAACGCTGCACAGTTCACCGCCACGAACGGGCGCCCGCGGCGTGGGCCTTTTTCGTGTAGCGCTCGCGCCACCAATTCCTTGCCGGTGCCGCTCTCGCCGGTGATGAGCACGGTGGCGTCGCTTTGGGCCATCGTTTCGATCCGGTCGTTGAGCCGAACCATGGGCGGCGACTGACCCACGACCAGGGCGCCAGCGTCGCGCGCCGCCAGCTCGGCGCGCGCCTGGTCCAGCTCGCGCTGGATTCGCCTGCGGTCGGCGATGCGCTCGATGCGCAGCACCAGCTCGGCGACGTCGAATGGCTTGGTCAGGTAGTCGTGGGCGCCTTCCTTCATCGCGGTGACGGCGTCCTCGACGGCACCGTACGCGGTGATGAGGATGACGTCCGTTGCCAATCCGAGACGCTTCACCTCGCGAAAGATCGTGAGCCCGTCCGCTCCTGGTAGCCGCACGTCGGTGATGACGACGTCGTAGGCGCGGTGCGTCGCGAGGCGCAATCCCTCGCGTCCATCGGACGCGAGCGTCACGCGATGTCCTGCGGCTCCCAGCGCATCTCCCACGCTCAATCGAATGGAAGGCTCATCGTCGATCAACAGGATTTCGAGCATCGCATCCCCTCGTTTCGCGGCATCGCTTGCGACGCCTACCGCTTCCGGCACGCGGCTTGATTCCAGTGCCGAGCATCATGCTCGTTCTTCATGCAAGAGAAACCACGATGGAGTCCCACGTTTCCGGGCTCGCGAGCCCGCGTGACCTGGCCGTGTTCCACCGGAATCGCGCCCGGGCATATGCCCTGGTCGGCGAGCTGACCGCGGAGGCCCCCACTGCGGAACGGCTCAGACAGCTCGCCGATCGATGGACGAAGGGAAGGCATGCGCGGGTGACGGCAGCGTTCGACGACCTGAGGGACATCGTCGAGCCAGGCGCTCAGCAGCAATGGTCCAAGGAATTCCGGACTTGGGTTCACGACCGAAACACACCCGCGACGGTGGTGTGCAAGGATGCTGCCGCAGAGGTCCGTCACGACGCTGCGATCCTGGTCGCTCTTCCGCTCGACGCCACGCGGTCGCGGGAGGCGCTGCTGCTCGCGCACCTCGCAGCCATCACCGCGCGCTATCTGGGTGACGGGCGCATTCTCGAAGCGGCGAGCGCCACGGACCTCCAGGTCAAGCTTCTCGGTCTGCACGCCGAGGAATGCCTGGAAGAACTGGGGCGCGCGCTCACCGCGCTCGGCGATGCGCCGAGCTATCGCCGGCTCGGCGGCTATCTCCTCGACACGCTTGCCGAGGACCATCGCTTGTTGGTTGCGCATGGCGCCTCGCGCGAGTTGCGTTGAGAGTCGACGGCGCACGTCACCGATCGCTGCCGAAAGCGGCCGGCGAGGAGGCAAAGCAGGGTAACGCGTTGTTCGGGTCCGTTACGAGCACGTTACGCCGCCGGGCTCGGGTTTCAGCACCTGGAATCGGCTGCAGCCGTCGCAGCGTTGGTTCCTGTGCCCGTCGTCTTGGGACCTGCCGGACGGGAGGTTTCGGCTCTGACCGCCCGTTGCAGCGCGCACCACACGCGGCGGGTGCGCCAGTCGTGCGCCCGCTGGCAAGCGGGCTCCAAAACCTGCTCGGCTCCGAGTCACTGATTCACGATTTCGCGCGGGGCCGGCAAGGGTAGGGCCGGCGCCCCCAGGTCGCGGTGCGCCGATTGCACTTCGAGTCGCTGGGCGCCTCGGTCTGCGCCCGCCCCATCCGCGATGTCCGCACGGTTCCTCGACCCCTCCGCTCTCGCGCAACTCGTCGAGTTGTTGCGATCCCGCGGCTTCGAGGTGCGCGGACCGGTGGTGGTGGATGGTGTCCTGAGCTTCGAGCCGGTGGCGAGCGCCGTCGAGCTCGCCGCCGGCATTCGTGACGAGCAGGAGCCCGGCCGGTACCGCCTCGAGGCAGATGACGGCCAGGCGGTGTTTGGGATCGTCCACGGGCCGAGTGGCCTCAAGCGTTTCTTCTTCGCACCCCACGAGCCGCTTCTGCGCGTCGAGCGCACGGGCGTGTCGTTCCACGTGGAAGCCAACGTGCCGGCTCAACGGCGGCTTGCTTTTCTGGGTGTGCGGCCGTGCGACCTCGCGGCTCTGGCCATTCAAGATCGGGTGTTCTTGGGCGGGCCGCACGTCGATCCCTACTACGAGGCACGGCGCCGTAGCGCCTTCCTGATCGCCGTCAACTGCACGCACGCCGTCCGCACGTGCTTCTGCGCGTCGCTCGGTAGCGGTCCTGATGTGACCGCGCCCCACGATCTGGAGCTCACCGAGCTCCAACCGGGATTCGTGGCGCGCGCGGGAAGCGACGCAGGGCGCGAAGTGCTGGCGGCGCTCGCGTGGCGCGAGGCCACTGCGGACGAGCTGGCCCAAGAAGCCGAGCGCCTCGCGGCGTGCGCCCGCTCGTTGTCGCGCTCGCTCGATCGTCAGGGATTACCCGAGGTCCTCTACGGCAACCTCGACCACGGTCGCTGGGACGAGGTCGCGGCGCGCTGCCTCGCCTGCGGCAACTGCACGATGGTCTGCCCGACTTGCTTCTGCCACACGGAATCCGATCGGGTGGCGCTCGACGGCACTATCGCCGAGCGAAACCGCTCGTGGGATAGCTGCTTCGCACCCGACCACGGCTACGTGCACGGCAAGAATCTTCGACCGCACACCCGCGAGAAGTACCGCCAGTGGTTGACCCACAAGCTCGCAGGGTGGGTGGAGCAGTTCGGGACCTCGGGATGCGTGGGCTGCGGCCGCTGCATCACCTGGTGTCCGACCGGCATCGATCTCACGGAGGAGGTGGCGGCGATCCGCGCCACCGCGAAACCAGCGTGAGGCGATCGTGAACCCGTACCAAACCCAGCCCGCACGCATCGTCGACAAGCGCCCCGACGCCGAGGGGATCTTCACGTTCCGGATGCGCTTCGTCGACCCGAAAGTCCACGCTCGGTTCGCGTTCCAGCCCGGGCAATTCAACATGCTTTACGTGTTCGGGGTGGGCGAGGTGCCGATCTCGATTTCGTCCGATCCCGCCGACCGCGACGGCTTCGACCACACGGTGCGAATCGTGGGTCGCGTGACGGGCGCGCTCGAGTCGGCCGAGAAAGGCGACGTGCTCGGCCTGCGTGGGCCCTACGGCACGCCGTGGCCGCTCGACGCGATCGCCGGGCGAGACGTGGTGGTGATCACCGGTGGGCTCGGCTGCGCACCCGTCACCGGTGCCGTCGAGTACATGATCCGGCGCCGCGCGTCGTACGGGCGGCTCACCATCGTGCATGGCGTCAAGACGCCCCAGGATCTGCTCTACCGCGAGCGCTTCGATCGCTGGAAGGACACGCCCAACACCCGCGTGCTGCTCACCGTCGATCG
>CAYUSL010000139.1:0-6077 GCA_964447125.1 uncultured bacterium
GGGATTCGACGATGCTACGGTGATTCGCCGCCACCCCGCGCCGATTCCGAATCACGTTCATCGCCGAATGCCACGCGGATTCCCCTCGCTCGACGTCGTGATCCCGCTCTTCGACGAAGAGCCGGTGCTGCCAGTCCTCTTCGAGCGGCTGCGCGCGACGTTCGACGAGGAAGCGATCGCTCGCGCGGGCCTCCATCGCGTGCGCTACTTGTTCGTGGACGACGGCAGCGCCGACGGTTCCGCCGGGCTGGTGCGTGACGCGATCGAGTCGGGCCTACCGGGAGTGCTGATCCGCCTCAGCCGCAACTTCGGTCATCAGGCTGCGATCAGCGCGGGGCTCGACCATGCCGACGCCGACCTGGTGGCGATCATCGACGCCGATCTGCAGGATCCGCCCGAAGTGATCCTCGCGATGGTCGAGCGCTGGCGCGACGGTTACGAGGTGGTGTACGGGCAGCGCCGCAAGCGCAAGGAACCGTGGCCGCTCGTGGCGCTCTATTGGCTGTCGTCGCGCATGCTGGCGCTCTCCGCGGATGGGCCGCTGCCACTCGACGCCGGCGACTTCTCGCTCCTCGACCGGCGCGTGGTCGAGGCGCTGCGGGCGTTGCCCGAGCGATTGCGGTTTCCCCGCGGCTTGCGCGCGTGGGTGGGATTCCGCCAGATCGGCGTGCCCTACGAGCGCGAAGCGCGTCGCGCCGGTGTCACCAAGTACCCGTTGGCAAAGCTCTTCCGATTGGCGATCGACGGCCTCGCAGCGACCAGCACGCGGCCCTTGCGGGTGGCGCTGCCGTTCGCGGCAATCTTCCTGGGGCTGGCGGTCGTCTTCGCCATCGCCTCCGCAGCGCGCTTCGCGAGCGCAGGTGCCGCCGCTTCCACTCCGGCAGCTTGGTTTCTGGCTGGATTCGCGCTGATGAGCGCACTTGGCGCGGCCCAGCTCTTCGCCATCCACGCGCTGGGCGCCTACGTGCGACGGACCTACCTCGAGGCCAAGCGCCGACCCGCCTACGTGGTGATGGAGGTGGTGCAGCCCGGCCCTCGCGTGTCGAGCGAGTCCAAGCGCGCGTTCGAGCTCAAGCTGCGCCCAGCGCGACAGGCTCAGGCGCAATGACTCGGCTGCAGCGGTCCGCGTTCGTGGCCGACCGCGTGTGGTCGCGCTGAGCCGGACGTGTCCGTCGCCGCGGAAGGCGCTGCGCACACGAGCGCCGTCGAGATCTCGAGCGGCGCGGCGCTGGGTGAGCCGCTCATCCCGGCGTGGCACGCCCTCGCCGATCCCGCGCACTTCTGGTTTCGATGGCGTCTTCGTGCCGCTCTGGCGCAGCTCGATGACCTGGGCTTCAGCCGCGAGCGTGCCCTCGCAGCGCTCGAGGTCGGGTGTGGTAGCGGCGCGCTCACGCGCCAGCTTCACGACGCGACGGCGTGGACCGTGGATGGTGCGGACGTCGACCTCGAAGCGCTCTCGGCGGCGCCGCCAAGCCGTGGCCGGCGCATGGGCTACGACGTGCGATCGCGGCGCGCCGACTTGCACGAGGCGTACGACGTGGTGATCGCGTTCGACGTCCTCGAGCACGTGGCGGAGCCGCGCGAGTTCTTGGCTGCGGCGCTGGCGCACTTGCGCCACGGCGGACTCCTCTGGCTCAACGTGCCGGCGCTGCCGCAGCTCACGAGTGGCTACGATCGCGCTGTGGGCCATCTGCGCCGATACACGGCGGCGTCGCTCGCTGCCGAGCTCCAGGGCTTGGGAGTCGAGGTGCGCGACGTCCGCTACTGGGGGCTCACGCTGGTGCCGTTGCTCGCGCTGCGCTGGGTGCTCACGCGAAACCGCGCGCCCGACGCCGACACCGTTCGCTTGGGATTTGCGGAGGGGGGAGCGATTCGGCGCGCGCTGCTCCGAGGGCTGATGGAGCTCGAGACGCGGCTCACGCGGCGCCCGTCGCTCGGCACGTCGGTGCTTCTGGTCGCCACGAAGGTCGGTGCCGAGGCTCGCACCGCCGCGACGCCGCGGGCGGTTTGAATCGTGGAGGTCTTCACCGCCGCGCAGCGGCTACGGCTGGCACGCTCGCTGGTGCGCAAGACCGGCCCCATCTACGTGCAGTTCTACGTGACCGCGCGCTGTCACTTGGCGTGCGAGCAATGCAACATCATCTACGCCGACGCCGACGCTCCCGAGCTCACCACGGAGGAGATCCGGCGCCTGGCGGCCAACCTGGCCGAGATCGGCGTCACCATCGTGCTCTTGATCGGCGGTGAGCCCTTCGTCCGCCACGATCTGCCCGACATCGTTCGCGCGTTCACCAGCGTGGGGATCCACGTGCGCCTCCAAACAGCGGGGCTCGCCAGTCGGGATGCGCTCGAGCGCTGTGTGGACGCCGGCGCCCACGACATCAGTATCTCCCTCGATACCCTCGACCCCGAGTTGCAGGATTCGATCAACGGTGGATTCGCCGGTTCCTGGGAGCGCGCGTTGCGTGCCGTGGCCGACGTGAGCGCGGTGTTCCCGGCCAACGGCACGGGGTTCTTCGGCACGGTGCTCATGCCGCGAAACCTCGCGCACGTCACCGAGGTGATCGAGTTTGCCAGCGCCATCGGCTGGTCCGTGTCGTTGGTGCCCGTGCACGTCGCCAGCGCGACGCGCCCCGGTGGCTTCCGCACCCTCGACCCGGCGTGCCGATTCCCGGACGAGTCGCACGCTGCCGTGCGGGCACTCATCGAGCGCGTGAAGCAGATGCGCGACGCCGGCTTCCACCTCTACGACTCCGACGAATACCTCAACGACGTGGTGCGCTTCGTGATCGGCGAGCCGGTGCGGTGGCGGAGACGAAACGGCGATCGCTGTGATTCGCCGAATCTCTACTTCGCGATCGACCCTGCTGGCCGCATCCAGCCGTGCTGCGATTACCGCTTGGACACGGCCTATCCGGTGCACGATCCGGACTTCCTCGGCTGGTGGCGAAGCGGCCGCATCGCGCGCGACGTGGAGCCGTTCACGCGCGGCTGCGATGGCTGCATGTACGGCAGCTATCCGGAGATCACGATCACGGCGCGCTTCCTGGGGCCGCTGCTCGAGCGCGCGCTCTTCTTCCGCGGTCGGTCGCCGACACTCGCGAAGCTCGACGTGCCGGCGCTGATTGCGCAGGCGCGGGCGATTCGCGAGCGGAGTGCGGCGCGCGACGGCGCCCTCCACCCACGCGGTTGAGCACGATCACGCGAAACTCGGTTCGCGCTGCGATCGCTCCCGGCCACGACACGCATCCGACCCTCGCGTTCACGAATCATGACGAGCATTCGTAGTCGCGCTTTGCACTACCTGCTGATTCGGCATCTGTGGGGTCTGCGCCGGCGCGGAGCTACCTCGGATGCGGTTCACCGAGAGGTTGCCGAATCGCTGAGCGTGTCAGGTGGGCGCGATGGCTATCGCGTCACGTGGACGCGCGCAGGCGTGTGTCACGAACGTGTGCTCCCCGGTGACGCTTTCGCGTTCTTCGTTCCGGGGGATCGGCGACGCCGGGGAAATTCGCCGGCCGTTGCGGGGGAGCGGACGCGCGTGGAGCTCGGCGAGGCCAGCGCTCGCTCGCTCGCGCGTGAAGCGCTCGGTCTTCCGGATCGCTTCGAAGTGCCGAAAGGCGAGGGTGCCCCGACGTTCGAGGCGTGCTCCCGCATGGTGTTCCAGGGGGTCGGTCTCGGTGTCGTGCTGGGATGGCTTGCCGGTGGACGCGCTTGGCAGCTCGGACCGTTCGTCGCGGCGCTCGTCGTGGTCGAGGGCATTCCCGGCTACGGCGCATTCGTTGCGACGAGCGTCTTCGCGCTCTGGGCGATCGTTGGATTCCCGTGGGCGTCCGCGATCGGGGCGCTGGTCCTGGCCACGTTTCAAGCGCTCGATCCGGATTCCCGGCGACGTCGCGCGCGAGCTCTCGGCGCGCTCGTGGCCGGAATCTTTTGCTGCGCACGAGCCGCGTCCGCTGGCGTGGCGGGATCGGCTCCGCAGCCCGCGTTCGTGGCTTTGCTCGTCGTCGCAGCGATCGGCCTCGCGTTGGCACGCTGGGCTCGCGGGATCCATTGGCGATCGCTGCCGGTGGCGCTGCCACTCGTCGGGCTGGGATTGGCGCTCGACGGCGAGCCCGCGGCAGGGTTGGGCGCGCTGGCGGCGAGCGCCCTCGGGCTCCTGGCCGAGGCCGGTGCGACGCGCCGCGCGAGACGCGCGCGCGGCGCCACGTGATCCGGCCGAGGGACGAGCGTGCCCGTCGAGCGGCGCGCCGCTTCGGATCACCCTGCCGGCGTTCGCTCGATCGCGCTCGTGGATGCGGGTGGGGGCCGACTCTCGCGGCGATGGGGCCGGATCGTCACGTCGTTGAAGGGTCGGTTGTAGACGTGGAAGCGCACCTGCTCCGCGAGCGGCTTCGCGAGTAACCCCTGCGTTCGACGCCTTCGCTCGTCTCGTCGAGCTCGGACGAGATGAAAGCGCTCAGGGACTTGGTGAGCTCGCGATTGACGTAGGTCGAGGCGTCGCGCTCGAAGCGCTCCCGGTTGCGGGCGCTCGCCGCGATCTGGGCCGTGAACACGTCGGCGCCGATCGAATGGACGCGGCAAGGCGTGACGGCGCGCACGGTCGCGGAGCGCAGCCCCGCCGCGTTCCCCAGCAGCGCCTGCTCGCCGAAATACGCTCCCGGTCCGAGCTCGGTCAGCTTGACGGTGCTGCCGTTCTGCTGCGTCTGGACGACCTCGACGGTGCCGTCCACCAGCACGAAGAACGACTTGCCGGGCGTGCCCTGGGTGACGATGTCGTCGCCGGCGGGGACTTTCATCTCGACGCAGGCGTTCAGAACGCGCTGGCGCGCGTCGTCGTCGAGCGCCCGCACCGGCGCGCACGGGGCGACGATGGCGCGATCGAAGAGCACTCTGTTCTGGCGGTTCGGCACGACGTAGTCGCGGAAGTCGGCCGAGGGGATTTCGGCCAAGCAACAGTCGGTGGTGGTGGTGGCGGTGGCCCACGCGCCGTCGGCGACTCCCAGCAGCGCGCGCTCACCCAGGTGGTCGCCGGGCGCGAGGCTCGTCACCTCGCGCTCGTCACCCTCGTCCGACCGCGTGAGCCTCGCCTCGCCGGCGACGAGCACCAGCAGCGACTCGTTCCGCGCTCCCTGCTTCAGGATGGGAGCGCCGGCGAGGACGTCGCGCACGCGAACGTGCTCCAGAATCGCCGCGACGCCAGGCTGGCCGAGCCCGTCGAGAAGTGGGCATCGCATCAACTCGTGGGTCTCGGCGGCGGTGATCCAACGGGTCATGCACGCTCCGCAGTGCAAGCGACGCAGTGACTCGTCATCCAGGAGCGAGGCCTCATGGGTCGTCGAGCCCGTCGAGAACCTCGAACACCGGCATCGGCTGGGACACGTTCTTGAACTGGACCGGCGGGTGCTCCTTCAGCCGGAAGTCGTGCCCGACCCGCGCGGCCGTAGTGGGCGAGATGCAGATCATCCCGTTGGTGGCGTAGGCACCGATCCGCGCCGAGACGTTGGTCACCATGCCGGTGGCGGTGAACGTCCAGCGTGAGCCGGTCGCGCCCTCGAGCTTCTTGGCTCCGATGCTGACCACGCCGGTGTTGATGCCCATGTTGACCGCGATCGGATCGAGCCCTTCGAGCGTGCCGTTGATGATGCGCGTCTTGCGACGAATCGCGATGGCCGCGCGCACGGCGTTCCGGCCATGGGCGAGCGGATCGTCGTCCTGAAAGATGATCATGAGCCCGTCGCCGGCGGTCTCGTTGATGTCGCCGCCGTGCTCGTGGATGTCGTCGATGAAGGCCGAGAAGTAGCGCTCGACCAGGAAGATGATCTTGTCGCGATCGAGCGCCTCGGTGAGCTTCGTGTAGCCGCCGATGTCGAGGAACAGCACCGAGGCGTCGGTGTCGGTGGGGTTGAGCCCCGGGTCGATCGGGCTCGACTCGACTTTCTTGCGCACCGTCTCGGGCACGAACTTCGCCAGGTGGTCCTTGGCCTTGTTGAGCACCTCGATGCGCTTGAGCGCACCCGTCAGGTCGGCGTTGAGCTGCTTCAGGTCCTCGGTCATCGCGAGGTTCTTGAGGATCA
>CAYUSL010000139.1:6177-13434 GCA_964447125.1 uncultured bacterium
TGCGGGTCCCGCAAGTAGATCGAGGTGTGCGTGGCCATCGGGAACGAGTCGATGACCAGCTCGCCCAGCGCTTGAAAGAGCCCCTTCGTGTCTCGGATCCCCGACACGCCCTTGAGCAGCTTGTAGAGACAGAGGAGCGCCGCCTTGTCGTCCTCGAGGCGCAACGAGATCGCGGCGACGTCGTCGATCCGGTTGACGCCCAGGATCGTGGCCATGCCGTCACCGAGGTCGAGGTTCCCGAGGCGAAGTGCGCTCGCCTCGATCGGCCCCGCTTCTGGCGCCGGCTCGGTGGTGAAGAGCCGGATCGACAGCACCACGCGCTGCTCGGGATCGCCGACCAAGAGCTCGTCGCCGTCCTCGAGCGGCCGCTCGAATGCGGCCGCCGCGTCCACCGCCAATCGCTCGCGGCCGCGCCGCACCTCCGAGCCGTTGCTCGATCGCAGGTCGCGATAGACGAGACCGGCACCGGTGGCCACGATCTCACCGTGGCGCCGCGAGACACCGTCGTCGGGAACGGCGACGTCGTTGGCGTCGGTGCGCCCGATGGAGATGCGCTCCGCGCTCGAATCGTGGAGTAGGGCGCCGTCTCGGAAGATCTGGATGCGATGAGTCACGCGAGCCTCGCGCCGAACCCTACATCGACTCGCGCCGCGACGACAGACGCATTCCCCACGGCGCCGACGAACGGCGGCGGTCGTCGTGCTGGCAATGCGCTCGGCCCGGCGGCGCACCTCGTCGCCGCGCGGCCGAACGGCGTAGCGGAAGCAGCTGCGCTCGAGCCCGAGCGCGTCAGCGCAACCCGCCGGCCAGCCCGTAGGCAGCGATCCGCAGCCACACCAACCCGACCAGCACCACGATCGATGCCAAGCACAGCGCGACCGGTCGCGTCGACCCCGCCGGGTGTGGCGGGCGATGGAGAATCGCGGCGTGGAGCTCGCGCACCGCGAATGTCGCGATCGCAACCACGATCACACCGTACAGTGCGCACTCGATTGCTCCCGTCGCGATGTAGAAGGGAGGGGCGTCCCACCGAGTCGCGGCCGGTTTCCAGAGCTCCGACATCACGCCCCAGGCGCAGATCTGCCAGAGGTGCACGAGGAACTCGAGCATCGCGAGCCCGAGTGCGGCACGCGCCGCGTGCCTAAAGAGCGTCACCATCCACGGCCGCATGACTCTCCGTCCTCCGTTGCGAATGGGCCCACATCAACGCGGCGGCGCTCGCCAGGAACGCCGAGCGCCACGCCAGCGACACGACGTTGTCGAGTCGACCGTCGAACAGCAGCAGCCGCTCCTCGGTGTGTTCGCCGTGCGGGGGGAACCACTGCATGTCGAGGTACCACTCCTGGCGCCCTGCGACGCGCAGTAGCTCGAGCATCACCAGCAGGCGGAGCGGCTCCAGATTTCGCCCGAACCATCCGCTCCAGGACGTGCCGGGGCACAGCGGGTCGTCCGCCGCGAGCAGCAACGCCGCCACGATCAACTCCCAGTTCCCCGCGTGCATGGCGAGCGCTTCGTGGTGCCGGTCCTGCGGCACCCAGCTCGTGACGAGAGCGCCTCTGACCCAGATCGCGACCAGCAGCAGTGCGACGATCCACGTCGTCGCGCGCGAGAGCGTCCCGTCGACATCCTGCTCCGCGGGCGGGCTGGCAGGTGCTCGTCTCCTCGGGTTCAGCGCGACGTACGCGAGCGCCGCCGCGAGGCTGATGCAAGTCGCATCGAGAAGCTCACGAACGTCCAGGGGTGCCAGGTACAGGTTCTGGCCATAGCGGCGATCGAAGAGCTCCGCCTGGAGCACGTCGCGCAGACCGCCGACGACGACGATGCACAGGAGCCCGAGCGCGGCAGTGCCCGAGTGTGCGCGGAGCAGCCGCCGCAGCATCGCCAGCCGCTGCTCGCGCGGCGCGGTGCGATGCTCCAGCAGGCGCACCATGAACGCGGTGAGCAGCGTGCCGAACAGCGACACCCGCAGAACCCGGTTGATGGCCCAGACCAGCGTCCCAGGCGGCACGGAGTTCGGCGGGATGAGGTGCGTCGTGGGCTCGTGCGCCCACGCGCCGTAGAAGAGCATGGTGCCGCCGACGCCACAGCCGGCGATCCATCCCGAGAGGAGCAGCGCGTCGAGCCACCGCGGCAGCGCGACGGGCTGCCGCGCGACGTGCACCGCGCGCGCGATGGCGCTGGCAACGGGCTTCACGGTGAGAGCAACGTGGAGTACGTGAGCTGACCCTTCGGCCCCGGCACTCCGTCCCAGCGCACCACCGTGCCCGTCCTGAGTTGCGCGACGAAGAGTCGGCTGCGGCTGCGATCGAACGCGAGGGCCGACGGCCGTGATCGGGCCGGAAGGTCGCTCAGCGGCTCGAGCCCCGGCATGGCCAGCGCGATGATCCGATCGGCGAAGTGCCCCGCCACCCACAGCACGCCGCCCTCTGGATCGGCGAGCAACCGGCATGGACCGCCACCGATCGCGCGCTCATTCACGACCGCCAGCGTACGCAGCTCGATCTCGCGGATCACGCCGTCCTTCTCGTCGGCGGCGTAGAGGAGCTGTCTCGATTCGTCGACGGCGATCGCCTTCACGTAGCGTCCGACGCTGGCGCTTCGCGCCAGCTGCAGCCTCGAATCGAGCACGAAGATCCGGCCGTCGGGTGGTGCCGCGACGACCAGCTCGCCTGTGCTCGCCACGCCCGCGACCGGCCACGGAATGGCGGCCCAATCGCGTCTGCCCAGCGCGATGGCTGGCGACGCGCCCGCTCCCGCCCACCCGTCCGCACGATACTGCATGCGTACCACCCGGAACGAGCTCGCGAACGGCTGCGCGGCTGCATCGTTCTGCACGAACGCGATCGAGCCGTCGGGCTGCTCCGCCATTCCCCACACGGCGAGCTTCGGGGGCTGCGATGGCCGGGCGCCGGGCGGCTCGCCGCCGGGGCTCGGCAGGAAGCAGCGCACGTCTCGCTGACGCACGCCCGGCGCGGCTTCGCGCACCCTGCGCGCATCTTGCTCCGAGCCGAACCACCGCTGGCTTTCGGGGTCGGGCGTATCGCGCACCTCGCAGATCTCGGGGCGGTCCTGGAACGACACGAGCGGCAGGGCGCGGGCGCTCGACCAGGCCAGGATCAGCGGTCGGCCCCGGAACTCGTCGCGCTCCAGCAGCCGGCCGTCCTCGGTGTCGAGGCCGAGCACGGCGTGCTCGTTGATCTGCGCGACGAACAGCCGTTTGCCGTCCGGGCTGACTGCAAGGTCGATCGGTCCACCTCCCCAGCCGAGGTGCGAACCGTCGAGACGACCGGTGCGATCGACGTACAGACCGAGCGCCAGCGCCGCCACGACGATTGCGGCACGGCCGGCGGCGCCCATGCCCGCGGGCATTTCGATCCAGCCGGAAACGCGCTCGCCGGACCGAAGCAACCGGAAGCCGCGCATGTCCGTTCCGAACGTCGCCCGGAGCCGCTATCGCGGTGACCGACACGCGCCGATGACGCTGGCGCGCGGCCGAGACCAGGTCGCGAGGAGCTCCGAAGGACCATTCACGATCTGGATCGACTCCAGCGCGAATACGTTGGGGCCGGCGAAAGCCCACCCGCAGATCCAGGGCCGGCGCGGCGGCCGCTCGGCAGGCCTGACCAACGACCCGCGACGAACTCAACGAGGGCATTTAGATGGGCAGTTTCGCGGTCGTCAACCCGGGGTCGCGCTTCAGGACGACCAGAACGGCTCGCACGGCTCGATCCGCGGGCCCGAACGTCGTGGCGGGAGCGTTCGCACTCGAGCCCGCCGTCGAGCACGAGCGAGACGATGCACGGACTTCTCCGTGGTCTGCTCCGCTCGCGGCACGACTGCGGGCGTTCGCGTGGCGTTGGCGTGTGGGGTCGCGGCCACCGCCGCGATCCGTGACCGTTTCGAGATCTCGGTCGTGTTCGTGACCGCGTACTCCAATCCCGAGGAGTGGGAGTGCGCCAAGGTCGCCGAGCCGTTCGAATACGTCCTCAAACGCTGCGAGGAGCGCGAGCTGCAGGTGGTCACCGAGACCGCGCTCTACAAGCACCGCGCCGAGCGCAAGATTTGCGAAAACGAACGTCGCTACCGCACCATGCTCGAGAGCGTGGGTGGCGGGATCATCGCGGTCGACCCGTCGGAGCGGATCACGTGGCTCAATCCCGTCGCCGAGCGCATCACGGACTGGAGGCAGGCGGCGGCCGAGGGGCAGACGATCGAGAGCGTGTTTCCGCTGCTGGACTTGACGCAGCGAACGCCAGTGTCGAGCCCCGCGCAGGCCACGTTGCGGGACGAGATCGTGGACCGTCTCGATGGGGATTGTCTGTTCGTCACGCGCGACGGTCGCGAGCTTCGGGTGGAGGATTCGGTTGCGCCCATCGCGCTCGACGGCCAGCGGGACGTCGCGGGAGCGGCGCTGGCGTTCCGAGACGTGACGGAGCGGCGACGCGTGGAGGGCGCGGCCTCCCCAATCGCTCGGGTTGATGGCCGGCGGGGTTGCGCACGATCTCAACCATCTGCTGACGCCAATCCTCGGCTACGCGGGGCTCATCGACAGCGCTTCGACCTCGCCGAACAATTCGTGGCCGCGCTTTCATGCCCTCGTTCGCGAGAGGCAGCCCACACGAGGTGTGAGCTCACAGCTCATCTCCCACGATTCTCGAGGAGAACGATGACCAATCACCGGATCTTCAAAACCGCTTTCTCCGCCGTTTACCCGATGTACGTGAAGAAGGTAGAGCGGAAAGGCCGGACCCAGGACGAAGTCGACGAGGTGATCTGCTGGCTGACCGGCTATGACCGCGCGGGGCTGCAGCGGGAGATCGAGCGCAAGTCGGACCTCGAAGCGTTCTTCGCAGACGCTCCCGGCATGAATCCGAACAGCCATCTCATCACGGGGACCGTGTGTGGCGTGCGGGTGGAGACGGTCGAAGATCCGCTGATGAAGAAAATCCGCCTGCTGGACAAGCTGGTCGACGAGCTAGCCAAAGGCAGAGCCATGGCGAAGATTCTTCGAGGCTGAGAATCTGGCGGCAGAAGTGCCTTCCTGTTGGGAGGGCCTGCTGTCCAGGTGGTATTCGCTCGTGCGCAGGCATAGTCACGCGCTCGCGATCGCAGGCCGACCAACCCCGGTGCGCGATCGTCGCGCCGTCGGCGACCGAGCCAACCCGCATGCGGTCGCTGCCCCGGACTCGACACACCGCTGACGCCGCGGCCCGGCAGCCCGAATGACGATCACGATTCGGCGCGCCACCACGGCCGACGCCTCCGCCATCTCCGCGCTGATCGCGGACTCTGCGCGCACGCTCGGACGATCGGACTACGGTGCCGAGATCATCGAAGCGGCTCTGAGAAGCGCCTGGGGGCTCGACACCCAGCTCATCGAGGACGGCACCTATTTTCTCGTCGACGTGGGAGGAGAGTTGGCGGCGTGCGGTGGATGGAGTTTCCGGCGCACGCTGTTCGGATCGGACAGCCGGTCGGCGCGGGATTCAACACGGCTTCGTCCCGGAGTGGACTCGGCGCGCATTCGTGCCTTCTTCGTCAGGCCCGCGTTCGCCCGCCGAGGGCTCGCCTCCGCCCTGCTCGCCCATTGCGAGCGTGAGGCGAGAGCGGCGGGATTTCTGTCCGCGTCGCTGGGCGCGACCGAGCCAGGCCGGCGCCTCTATCGGACATTCGGGTATGTCGAGTCGGAGCCGATCGACTTCGACCTGGGTGGTGGGCTGACTATCCCGGTCATCCCGATGTCGAAGCGCTTGTCGACGACCGGGGCACGAGATGAGGTGCGTGACGCACGAAGAGAGGATCCGCCAAACGCCATGAAGAATCCCACGACGGTCGAGCTGATGTCCGAGCGCGAGCGGGTCGTCACACGAACGATCGACGGATCGGCGCGTCTCGTATTCGAGGCGTGGACCAAATCCGAGCTGTTCGAGCGCTGGTGGGTGCCGAAGTCGTGCGGCCTCTTGCTCCTCTCCTGCGAGGTGGATGCTCGTGTCGGCGGCAATTACCGCTTGGTGTTCCGTCACGGCGATTCAGACTCCATGGCATTCCACGGCCGATACCTCGAAGTGACACCGCACGCGCGCCTCGTCTGGACCAACGAGGAAAGCGACAGTGGCGCCGTCACCACGGTCACGTTCGAGGAAAGCGATGGCAAGACGCTGTTGGTCATGCACGACGTCTTCCCTTCGAAGGAAGCGCTCGACGCCGAAGACGGCATGGAGGGTGCGCTGGCCGAGACCTTCGACCAGCTGGACGAGCTTCTCGTCACCCTCGGCGCGAGCACGGCGCCGTCCTGAATCCTGCAGTCGCCTGGCGGTCGCGGCGCGCTCGCTGGAGCCGACGAGCGCTTGCCGCGCTCGCAAGTGTGGGTACCGCGCGCGGCTCGGATTCGCGAGCCGCATGAGCCGGCGTGCTGGGCTTGATTCGCGGCCGCCGCGATCCATGTCACACTCGTCCCCATGGCGGAACGGGGTGGGATCGACCAAGACCTTCTGGTGGACGTGTTCCGCGCGCTCGAAGCGCATCACGTCGAATACGCCGTCTTCGGCGCGATCGCGCTCGGGCTCCACGGGCTGGCGCGTGCCACCGCCGATCTCGACCTGTTCGTCCGGGCAGATCCGGAACAGATCGAGCGACTCAAGAGCGCGCTGAGAGACGTCTACGCCGATCCACAGATCGACGAGATTTCTCCGGACGACCTGTGCGGCGAGTACCCGGCCGTGCGCTACGTGCCACCCACCGGATTTGGTTTCGACATACTCACGCGGCTCGGGGAAGCATTCGCGTTCGACGACCTGGTGATCGAGGAGAAGACGTTCGCTGGGGTCCGGGTCCGCGTCGTGAGCCCGAGCACGCTTTGGCGGATGAAGAAGGATACCGTCCGTCCGATCGACCGCTTCGATGCTGCCGCGTTGGCAGCGCGGTTCGGCTTCGAGGAGCGCTGAGATGACCGTTCAACGCTATCGGTCGATCGAAGAGATGCCGCCGTCGTGGCGTGAGCCGGACGATCCAGAGAATCTGCGCGAGACCGCTCGCATGCTGCACTTGCATCGCCAGCTCATCGGCGAGCTGCGACCGGGCGTTCGTCGCTTCCGCACCATCGAGGAAGCCAACGCGGATCGAGACGATCCCTATCGCCGGTGATCCAGACGACAAGACGCACCAGATCGGCGGGACCGATCCCGGCCGCCTGGTATCGTGAATGGCTCCCCGGGACGGACTCGAACCGCCGACTTGGTGGTTAACAGCCACCCGCTC
>CAYUSL010000140.1:0-13318 GCA_964447125.1 uncultured bacterium
GCGAGACCGGCCAGAACAAATCGAAGGCGGCGCGCCTCTTGGGCCTCACCCGCGCCCAGCTCTACTCGCGAATCGAGAAGCATCGGCTGATGTGAGCCGCCGCTGACGAGCGCCGGCGGCGTTGCCGCCCGCGGTTCGGGTACGTCCGCGCGCTCTTCGGCAGCGCGACGGCGCGCGTGTCGATCGCGCGCCGCCGTTGTTGCGGCTCGATCGACACATCTGCGGATCCGCCGGCAATCACCGCGGCAGTGCTCCATCGCTCGCCGGCGCGATGGGCTCTTTTCTGCGTGATTTCAGACAGATGCGTCCGTGTCGCGGACTGGCACGCGGCGTGGAATAGGGCGCGTTCGAGGAAACGCGCCATGAGCCAACGACACGTCGAACACCTGCTCGGCCGAATGATCCTGGACGAGGAGCTGCGGACGCAGTTCCGAGTCGATCGCCAGCGCACGCTCGCGGCTCTCGCGGGCGAGGGCCTGGAGTTGACCGCTGCCGAGGTCGAGGCGCTCGCCGCCCTCGAGCCACACGACCTCGATTGGTTCGCGGCGCGCGTCGATCGCCGCATCCAGCAAGCCTCACTCGCGACCGGAGCGTTGCTGCGCACCCATCGCCCACGAGGGGAACACGAATGAAGCGCTCATCCATCGCACGCGCTGCCGCAGCCTTCGCTGTGGTGGTCCTCGCCACCACAGCCCGCGCCGACGGCGGCCCGGCCGTGCCGGTGCTCACCCTCGATGATGCGGTGTCGATGGCGCTGGCGCGTAACCGCGGCATCACCACCGCGTCGCTCGCGATCGCTGCCGCCAGCGAGTCGCTCGATGCAGCGCGCACCCGGCGATTCCCCACGGTGAGCGTCGAGGCCAACGCCACCCACAGCTTCACCGACGAGAGCTACACGATCCACCGTGGCGAGCTGGGCTCGTTCGACGCGACCGGCCCGATCCCCGCCACCGACGTGCGTCTGCACACGGCGCGCGATCTGTCGGGGCTCGTGCAGGTGGAGGCGGCGCTGCCGCTCACTCAGCAGTACCGGATCGGCCTCGGTATCGCGAGCGGCGAGCTGGGTGTCACCTCCGCCGAGGAGTCTCTGCGCGCGCGCCGGCAGCAAGTCGCGAGTGACGTGAAGGAGGCCTATCACCGGCTGGTCGCCACCGAGAGCGCTCGCGCCGCCGCCGAAGAGGCCATCACATACCTGCGCGGATTGCTGGAGCTGGCGGAGCGCTACGAGCGCCAGCGCACCGTCCTGCCCTACGAGGTGATGGACGCGCGTGCCCGCCTGGCCGACGCCGAGCGCGATGCACTGGTGCTCACCAATTCACTCGCCAGCCAGCGCGAAGCGCTCAACCAGCTTCTGGGCCGCGACCTCGCCATCGACTTCGCGGTGGTCACGCCCACATCCGCGGCGGACACGGCGACCGACGCCGAGGTCGCTGCGTCGCGAGCGCTGGCCCAGCGTCCCGAGCTGCGCATGGCCGACCTCGGCGTGCGCCGCGCGGACTACGACGTCGAGTCGAAACGCTCCGAATACATCCCCGACGTGAGCTGGGTGGTGTCGTATTCGCGCCCCGTCGGCGTCGACTTCCTGCCCGAGCAAACCGCTTACGCCGGCCTGCACCTCGAGTGGGACGTGTGGGATTGGGGACGGAAGGGACACGAGCTGGCCGAGCGCAAGCACACCCTCGCGCAGGCTCGCGCCGAGGCCGACGACACGCGCGCCAGCGTGCTGCGCGAGCTCAACGCCGCGCTGCGCGGACGCGACGAGTCGCGCTCCAAGGTGCACGCCGCCGAGCTCAGCCTCGCTGCCGCACGCGAGAAGCGGCGCTCGACCCTCGATCGCTTCCACCACGAAGCCTCGCTCTTGACCGACGCCCTCGAAGCCGAGGCTGCGGTCGCACGCGCCGTGGGCGATCACGCCCAGGCGCTCACCGATCTCTGGACCGCCGACGCGCGCCTCGCGCGCGCCATGGGAGAGGACTGAATGAACCGCCACGCAATCCACGCGATCCGCGCACTCGCGCTGCTCGAATTCCTCGCCGTGATCTCGGGCTGCAAGCACCCCGAGTCCGCCGAGACCAGCCCCCGGGCCACTCCGGTGCGCGTCGAGACCCTTGCCGCCCGCGCCAGCGCCAGCGGCGTCCGCTACTCGGCGACCATCGAGCCGCTCGATCAGGTGTCGCTGGCGTTCAACGTCGGCGGCTACGTCACCGAGCTGGCGCGGGTGAGCGAGACCGGCGGCACCGGTGAGCGCACCATTCGCATCGGCGATCCCGTCAAACGCGGCCAAGTGCTGGCACGGCTGCGCGACGCGGAGTACCAGGATCGGCTGCGGCAAGCGGCCGCCGAGGTCGCACGCGCCCAGTCGAGCTTGGTGAAGGCCGAGAAGGACTGGGCGCGAACCCAGCAGCTCTACGCCAGCCAGAGCCTGACCAAGCCCGAGCACGACACCGCCGAGGCTGCGCTCACGGCGGCGCGCGCCGGTGCGGCGAGCGTGGTCGCGCGGCGGGAGGAGGTGGAGCGGTCGCTGCGCGACACCACGCTGGTGGCACCGATCGACGGGGTCATCGTGACCCGCAAGATCGACGTGGGCGCGCTCGCCGCCCCCGGCTCCGTCGCCTTCGCCATCGCCGATCTCGCCCACGTGAAAGCGGTGTTCGGCGTGCCGGACACGATGCTGTCGGCGCTGCAGGTGGGCGCGACGCTGAACGTGACCTCCGAGGCCGTGGGCAGTCACCCATGCGCGGGCGTGATCACCGCCATCTCCCCGTCAGCCGATCAAGCGAGCCGGGTATTCGACGTCGAGGTCGACCTCGCCAATCCCGACCGCGCGCTCAAGTCCGGGATGATCGCCTCGCTGGCGGTGCCCGCCGGCAGCGACGCGCCAGCACCGTCCGGCGTGCTGGTGCCGCTCGCTGCGGTGGTGCGCTCGAAGAGCCACCCCGAGGGTTACGCGGTGTACGTCGTCGTCGAGCGCGAAGGCGGGTTCGCCGCGCGTCTCACCGACATCGAAGTGGAACGGCTGGTCGGCAACGCGATCACCGCGACGGCCGGCGTGGCGGCCGGCGAACGCGTGGTGGTGAGCGGCACCACGCTCGTCACCGACGGCGGTCTCGTCGACGTCGTGAGCTGAGCATCCACTCGCACCTCGCCTTTCTCATCTCTCACCCTCATCTCGAATCCCGGAGACGAACGTCATGGCCCACCGCGACGACCGATCGATCATCGCGAGCACCCACAACACGGCTCGCTTCTTCACCGAGAACCGCCACGTCGCCTGGACGGTGCTGGTGGCGGTGGTGGTGTGGGGCGTCTACGGCTACCTGAAGATGCCCAAGCGCAAAGACCCCGACATCCCCGTGCGGGTGGCGATGGCCGCAACGCCGTGGCCGGGAGTGCGCGCGGAGACGGTCGAGCAGCTCGTCACGCGGCGCGTGGAGCGAGCGATCGCGGGGAACCCGTGGCTGCGCAAGCCGGGCGATTACGACTTCGCGCTGCGCTCGCTCTCGCTCAACGGGCTCTCGATCGTGTGGGTGCAGCTCGACGAGCGCGCCAAGCTCACCAAGCAGGAGTTCGACAACATCCATCTCGCCCTCGACCAGATCACCGATCTGCCGCGCGGCGCCGGCCCGATCCAGTGGAACGGCGACTTCGGCGACACCGCCGCGCTCATGCTGACCGTGGCGAGCCCGCGCGAGAGCGACGTCTCGATCGAGCTGCGGGCGCGCGCCATCGCCGACGCGGTGCGCGACGCACGGGTCGGTACGCATGCCGATGGCTCAGCCGCGGCGCGCGCCGCGCTGGTGGTGGCGTATCCGTTCTCGCTCGGTGAGCGCGGTCCGGAACGGGTGCGGGATCGGTTCGCAGGGGCCCTCGCCGAGGCCGGGCTCGCCAGCGACGTTCGTCCACTCGGTGGCTCGGGTTTCGTCGGCCTCGATTTCGTCACCACCGCCGACGACGAGGCGTTGCTCGCCGCCACCCGCAAGTTCCGCGACGCCAGCGTGGGATCGGAAGGCGACCACCCGGACGTCTGGGATGCGCTGGTGGTGCGCGATCCCGCCGACACGCAGCGCCGCCTCGCACGCGTCGCCGGCCCGCGCTACAGCCACCACGAGCTCGAGCAGTTCACCGGGCTGATTCAGCGCTCGCTGCGCGCCGTGCCGCAGGTCTCGAAGGTGGACCGCACCGGCGTGCTCGAGCGGCGGGTGATCCTCCAGTATGCGCAGGAGCGTCTGGCGGCCTACGGCGTGCGCCCATCGGCGCTCGGCGATCTGCTCGAGTCGCGTAGCGCGACGCTCTCGGGTGCGGCACTCGAGGTGGGCGGCAAGCGCTTTCTGGTCGAGCCGTCCAACGAGCTCACCCGTGCCGAGGAGATCGGCGACGTGCTGGTGCCCACGAGCTCCTCGCGCGCGCTTCACCTGCGCGACCTGGTGGACGTGATCCCGGCCTACGAGAGCCCGGCGCGGCTCCTCAACTTCTACACGGCGCGCGGCGCCGACGGAGAGTGGTACCGCGGCCGCGCGGTCACGCTCGCGGTGCAGATGCGCTCCGGCGAGCAGATCCACGACTTCGGTGCCGCGGTCGATCGCACCCTCGACGGCGTGCGGCGTTACCTGCCCGACGATCTGGTGATGGCACGCACCTCCGACCAGCCGCTGCAGGTCGAGGAAAACGTGGATCTCTTCATGGACGCGCTCATCGAGGCGATCGTGCTGGTGGTGGCGGTGGCGTGGATCGGCTTTCGCGAGTGGCGCTCGGCGCTGCTCATGGCGCTCTCGATTCCGCTCACCCTGGCCATGACGTTCGGGATGATGCACGTGCTCGGCATCGACGTGCAGCAGGTGTCCATCGCGGCACTCATCATCGCGCTGGGATTGCTGGTGGACGATCCGGTGGTGGCCGGCGACGCCATCAAGCGCGACTTGGCACTCGGTCATCCGCCGGTGGTCGCGGCGTGGCTCGGACCCACGAAGCTCGCACGCGCCATCCTCTTCGCCACCGTCACCAACATCGCCGCCTACCTGCCGTTCCTGCTCTTGAGCGGCGACACCGGCAAGTTCCTCTACAGCCTGCCGATCGTGATGACTTGCTCGCTGATCGCATCGCGGTTGGTGTCGATGACCTTCATCCCGCTGCTCGGCTACTACCTGCTGCGGCCGTCGACGCGCGCCGAGCCGAGCGTGGCCGAGCGCCGTAGCAGCGGCTTCACCGGCTGGTATTACCGAGTGGGCACGTGGGCGATCGAGCACCGCAAGCTCACGATGGTGGGCGCGCTGGCGTTCCTGCTCGTGGGCGGCGGAATCGCCGCGCGGCTCAAGACCCAGTTCTTCCCCGACGACTTGCAGTACCTGAGCTACGTCGACGTGTGGTTGCCGAACGACGCGCCGCTCAGCGCGACCCGCGATGCCGCGGCGCGCGCCGACGAGGTGATCCGCAGCGAGGCCGCGCACATGGGCGACGCCCATCGCGGCAAGCACGGCGAGGCAACGCCGGTGCTGCGCTCGATCACGAGCTTCGTGGGTGGCGGCGGACCGCGCTTCTGGATGTCGGTATCGCCGGAGCCGCTGCAGACGAACTACGCGCAGCTCGTCCTCGAAGCGAGCGACAAGCACCTCACTCGCGAGCTGGTGCGCCGGCTGCAATCCGCGCTCACGCAGGCGATCCCCGGTGCGCGCATCGACGTCAAGCAGCTCCAGACCAATCCCGTCGAGTTCCCCGTCGAGGTGCGGATCTCGGCGCGCACCGAGCTCGGCCCCGAGGACGAGGCGAAGCAGATGCGCGTGCTACGCGAGCTCGCCGATCAGGTGAAAGACGTGTTGCGCGCCGTGCCCACGGCGGCGCGGGTCCGTGACGACTGGGGCGAAGACACGCTGGTGATGGCGCTCGAGATGGACGAGGACCGCGCCGCCACTGCCGGCATCTCGAATCCCGATCTCGCTGAATCCGCGCGGGCGGCCGTCTCGGGCGTGCGGCTCACCACGCTGCGCGACGGCGACCAGCTCGTGCCAGTGCTGGCCCGGCAGCGTCTCGACGAGCGCGCCCAGCTCTCCGATCTGGAAAGCCTCTACGTCTACGGCTCGTCCAGCTCCACGCGGGTACCGCTCGGTGCGTTGGCGGCGGTGAAGCCGCGCATGGAACCGCCACGGATCCGTCGTCGTGACCAGTTCCGCACGGTTTCGGTGCAGGCCTTCCCGGCTGGGGGCGTGCTCGCATCGGAAGTGATGGCCGCCGCCACGCCCGGCATCGACGCGATCGCAAAGAAGCTGCCACCGGGATTCGAGCTCGCCATCGGTGGCGAGCGCGCGAAGCAACGAAGCGGTTTCCAAGAGCTGGTGGTGGTGCTGGCGATCTCCGCGGTGCTGATCTTCCTGTCCTTGGTCATGCAGTTCTCGAACGCGGTCAAGCCGTTCCTGGTGTTCGCCGCCGTTCCGTTCGGCGCGGTCGGCGCGCTCGCCTGCTTGTGGGCCTTCGGCACTCCCTTCGGATTCATGGCGTTCCTCGGGGTGGTGAGCCTGGTGGGCGTCATCGTGAGTCACGTGATCGTGCTCTTCGACTTCATCGAGGAGATGCACGAGCAAGGTGAGCCGCTCCTCGAGTCGCTGCTCGATGCGGGCATCGCGCGGCTGCGCCCCGTGGCGATCACCGTGGGTGCCACGGTGCTCGCGCTGGTGCCGCTCGCGATGCACGGCGGCCCGCTCTGGGAGCCGCTCTGCTACGCGCAAATCGGCGGCTTGCTGGTGGCCACGGTGGTCGAGCTGGTGCTGGTGCCGGTGCTCTACGCGGTGTTCGTCCTCGACCTGAAGATCGTGCGCTGGAGCGAACGCTCGAGCGCAGCGGAACACTGATTCGAAGCTGCGCCCGGAGGGAGAACACGATGCGATCGCGATTGGCGGGAACGACGTTGGCCGCTGCGGCGGCGCTTTTCTGGGTGTCGTGGCTGCTCATGCCGGGCGTGGGCGTGACCGATGCACGGCGCATCTTCGAGCTGGTGGGTACGCATCGCACGTGGGTGGCGTGCTCGGTGGCCGCGCAGCTCGTGTCGGCCGTGCTCTACGTACCGGCGTTGGTGGCGCTGGTCTCCGATCCGGCCCTCGCGGCTGCGCGATCGATCCGGATCGGCGCTGGGTTACTGCTGGTGGGTGCGTCGGGATCGGCCGCCGACGCCGTGTATCACTTGCTCGCCTACGCGATGACCGCGCCGGGTCTCGATCTGGCAGCGCTGGTGCCGGTGATGGAGTTCATGCAGGGGCCGGGGCTTGCGGTGGTGGCACCGCTCATCCTCGCCTTCTTCGTCGGCACCGCGTGGCTGGCCGTGGCGTTCGCAGGTCACGGGCTGGTGGCGCGTGCCGCCGCGTGGCTGGTCCCTGCGGCCCTCGCCGTGGGGTTCGTGGGCGGGCGGCTGGCAGCGGCCCAGATCGTCCCCTCTCGAATCGTCGGCCTCGCGGTGCTGGCACTCGTGGCGGGCGCGCAAGCGTGGCTCGGGATCGCGATCGCCTGCGGGCGCGAGCCGAGCGCTGCCCGTTCCTTGGGACGCGCGCCGCACGCATCGTGAGCTGCGCGCCGCCGAGTCAGCGGTGAATCGCGAGCGCAGCAGCGCTCATCACTTCCGCCGGCGGCCGCCGGCAGAGCGGACAGCCCGCCTGATGTCGTGACTCACGTCACGTTGCCGCGCGCGGGGATCTTCGCCAACTTGCCCGCCCGATCGCGTCCCGAAAGCGCTTCGTGCGCTCCTCGCTCGACGCGCCACTGAGCCATGGTCGAGACGATCGGCACGCCTGCCCTCTGGTTCGGATTCACGGGAGCCGTCGTCACGCTCCTCGTGATCGACATGGTGATGCTGCAGCGGCAGCCGCGGGAGATGTCCACCCGCGAGGCCCTCGGCTGGAGTGCCTTCTGGGTCTCGCTGGCGCTCGCCTTCAACGCATTCGTGTGGTGGCGCTTCGGCAAGCAGAAGGGCCTCGAGTTCTTCACGGGCTATCTGATCGAAGAGTCGCTCTCGGTCGACAATCTCTTCGTGTTCTTGTTCCTGTTCGGCTACTTCGGCGTGCCCAAGCCATTGCAGCGGCGCGTGCTCTTCTGGGGAATCCTCGGTGCGCTGGTGATGCGCGGGCTCTTCATCGGCCTCGGCACGGTGCTGATCGCGCGCTTCGAATGGATCCTCTACTTCTTCGGTGCGTTGCTCGTGTACACGGGCATCAATCTCCTTCGAGGCCAGCACGAAGACATCCAGCCGGAGCGAAACATCGGGCTCCGCATGTTCCGCAAGCTGATGCCGACGCTCAGCGAGTTCCACGGCTCGAGCTTCATCGTGAACGTGGGCGGCGTGCGGCACGCGACGCCGCTCTTGGTGGCGCTGGTCACGGTCGAGTTCAGCGACGTGCTCTTCGCCATCGACTCGATCCCCGCGATCTTCGCCGTCACCACCGATCCGTTCATCGTCTACACGTCGAACATCTGCGCGATCCTCGGATTGCGCGCGCTCTATTTCCTGCTCGCCGGCGCGATGGACAAATTCCAGTACCTGAACGTGGGTCTGGGCCTGGTGCTCGGATTCATCGGCGCCAAGATGGTGCTCCACGACGTGTTCGAGATCACCACCGGTGAGTCGTTGGTGGTGGTGGGTCTGCTGCTCGGCTTCTCTGTGCTCGCGTCGCTGCTTCGGCCCAAGCACGAGCCGGAAGGCGCGATCGAACCGATCGAGCCGCCGAAACTCGAGCGCCGATCCGATTCCGACCCGCACTGACCGCGACGAGCGCCGCTCGCTGCCCGGAGAGACCCGTGGACTTTCTCGATTCCCCCGAAGAAGCCGCATTCCGCAGCGAGCTCCGAGCGTGGCTCGCGAGCAACATGCCCCCCGGCTGGGCCGAGGGCGAGCTGCTCGAAAAAGTGGTGCAGTTCGACGAGCGCGTGCGCTTCCTTCAAGGCTGGCAGCGCAAGCTCTTCGAGGCCGGCTGGGCCGGCATCGCGTGGCCCAAGGAATACGGCGGCCGCGGCGCGACCATCATGCAGCAAGTGATCTTCAACGAAGAGATCGCTCGCCAGCGCGCCCCCGAGATCATCAACGTCATCGGCATCAACATGGTCGGGCCGACGATCATCGCCCACGGCACCGAGGAGCAGAAAAGGCGTTTCCTGCCGAAGATCCTGAGCTGCGAAGAGATCTGGGCACAAGGCTATTCCGAACCCAACTCCGGTTCGGACTTGGCGAGCCTCAAGACTCGCGCCGACGTTCGCGACGACGGCTTCGTGGTGAACGGCCAGAAGGTGTGGACCACCCTAGGGCCTTACGCGCACTGGATCATGCTTCTCGCACGGACCGATCCCGCGTCCGAGCGCCACTCCGGAATCTCGTGCCTACTCGTCGATCTCAGCACGCCGGGGGTGACGGTCCGCCCGCTGGTGCAGATCACCGGCGAGGCGGAGTTCGGCGAAGTCTTCTTCGACAACGTCCACGTGCCCCGCGAGAATCTGCTGGGCCGGCTCGGCGGCGGCTGGGAAACGGCGATGACCACGCTGCTTCACGAGCGCGGCACGCTGGCGATCTCGGTGCAGGTTCGCCTCGAGCTGACACTCGCGGCGGTGATCGAGCTGGCGCGGCGCGTGAAAGTGCGCGGCAAGCCCGCGCTCGAAGACAACTCGATTCGCCAGGAGCTGGCGCGTTGCTATTCGGAAGTGCAGATCATGCGCTGGAACAGCTACCGCAGCCTCACCAAGATCGCCCACGACGGCATCCCCGGGCCGGAAGGCTCGTTCGGCAAGCTCTTCTGGACCGACCTGAGCCAGCGCATGACCGAGCTGGCCGTGAACCTCGCGGGGCCCGCGGGGCTCATCCCGCACGGCAATCCGGGTGCGGTGGATCAAGGCCGCTGGATCTACGGCTTCCTGCGTGCACGCGCCAACACCATCGAGGCCGGCACCAGCGAGATCCAGCGCAACATCGTGGGCGAGCGCGTGCTCGGATTGCCGAAGGGGTGAGGCGATGAACTTCGATCTCGGTGACGACCAGCGCCTGCTCAAGGACACGGCGCGCACGTTCCTGGAGCGGGAGTGCGCGAGCGCCAAGCTGCGGGCGCTGCTCGACGATCCGCGCGGCTACGGCGACGAGCTCTGGAGCAAGATCGTCGAGCTCGGCTGGCCCGCGCTCGCGGTACCCGAAGCGTACGGCGGCGTCGGCCTGGGCTTTCTCGATCTCGCGGTGGTGCTCGAAGAGACGGGCCGCTCGCTCTTACCGGGGCCGTTCTTCAGCACCGCAGTGCTCACGGGGCTGACGCTCGCGGACGGCGGTAGCGAAGCGCAGAAGCAGCGCTGGCTTCCCGAGATCGCTGCCGGGCGCGCCGTCGGCGCTGCTGCGGTGTGGGAGGAAGGCGGCGCGTGGGCGCCTGCATCGATCGAGGCCAAGGCGCGGAAGACGAAATCGGGCTTCGCGTTGTCGGGCCGGAAGTGCGCGGTGCTGGACGCACACGTGGCGGACTTCCTGCTGGTCGCGGCGAAGCTCGGCAGCAGCGTCGCATTGTTCGTGGTGGAGCGGGATGCGAAAGGTCTAGCGATCGAGCCGATGAAGACCGTGGACGGCACGCGGCGGGTGGCCAACGTGACGCTCACCGGAGTGAAGGTGAGCGACGACGCGCTCGTCGGCGGCCATCCCGACGGCTGGCCGCTCATCTCGCGCATGCTCGATCGCGCCGCCGCGGGCATGGCTGCGGAGATGGTGGGCGGCGCGGGAAAGACGCTCGAGATGAGCGTCGACTACGCGAAGATCCGCGTTCAGTTCGGGCGGCCCATCGGCAGCTTTCAAGCCGTCAAGCACAAATGCGCGGACATGATGCTGCTCGTCGAGAGTGCCCGCTCGGCTGCGTATTACGCGGCATGGGCCATCGACAACGGCGCCGCCGACGCATCCATCGTGGCGAGCATCGCCAAGGCGTACGCGTCCGAGGCGTTCCGCAAATGCGCTGGCGACGCGATCCAGGTGCACGGTGGCATCGGCTTCACCTGGGAACACGATCTGCACCTCTACTTCAAGCGCGCCAAGCTCGGCGAGATGCTCTTCGGTGATCCGGTCTTCCATCGCGAGCGCCTGCTCGCACAGGTGCTCGCATGAGCTTCGCGCAGATCTTCCGGCCGCGAAATCGCGGCCAGCTCGCGTTCATCACCAAGATCCATCGCTGGATCTACACCAAGAGCGGCGGCTGGATCGGCGCCACTCTCGGCGGCATCCCGATGATCCTGCTCACCACTACGGGGCGGAAATCGGGCGAGCAGCGCACGACACCGCTGCTCTCGATGCGTGACGGTGACCGATTCATCGTGGTGGCGTCGAACGCCGGCTCGGACAAGCCGCCCGCTTGGTGGCTCAACCTGCAAGCCAAGCCCGAAGCAACCGTGAAACACGGCCGCAAGACGTTTCAAATGAAGGCCGCCGATGCGACCGCCGAAGAATCGGCGGCACTCTGGCCGCGCCTGGAAGCGATGTATCCGGGCTACGTCGACTACAAGAAAGGCACAACCCGCACGATTCCCATCGTCATCCTGCGCCCGGAGTGAGCGCCGCGCTCGCGGCGACAAATCGCTTCGCGGAACGCGCCTTGGCCTTGGCTCGCTCGGTCTCGCGATCGAGCGGCGGCCCAGCCGTCACCAGCGAGTCCACGAGCACGCGCGCAGCAGCGCTCACCTCGGCGACTGCGCGATCGAACGCGGCCTGGTTTGCCTTCGAGGGCTTGGTGAAGCCGCTCACCTTGCGCACGAACTGAAGCGCCGCAGCGGCGATCTCCTCGTCGGTCGCGGGCGGCTCGAAGTTGAAGAGCGGTCGGATGTTGCGGCACATCGCGTCCTCCGTTTCCGCCAATTTCGGCGCGTTGGCGGCACGGCGCAAGCGTCCTTCGGCGCATCGCCGGATTACTCTCGACCACATGCAGGTCACCACGACTCAGGTGCGCGAGATCCTGACGCGCAGCAGTGGGTTCCTTCGCAACGTCTGCTCGCATTCGCTTCAGCCCTACCGCGGTTGCAGTTTCGGCAACTCGCTCTGCGGCGTGGGTTGCTACGTCCAGCACAACGGCTGGCTCACCCGTGGCGCGGCCTGGGGGAGCTTCCTGGAAATCCGCGAGAACGCCGCCCAGGCGTATCTCGCGAGCGTCGAGCGTGAGCGGAAGTGGGCGCGCTCGCGGCGCGGCCGATTCACGATCTTCCTGTCGAGCTCGACCGAGCCGTTCTTGCCGCAGGAACGCCGCTTCGGCGTCACCGCGGCGGTGCTCGCGGCGATGGCTGAGTCGCCGCCCGACGCGCTGATCGTACAAACGCACTCGCATCACGTCGTCGATCGGCTCGATCTGCTGCGCGACCTCACCGCGCGGACGGCGCTGCGCGTGCATCTTTCCATCGAAACCGATCGCGAGTCCCTCGCGGGACTGCCGGCGCACGCGAGCCCCGTGGCGGCGCGCTTCGCGGCCGCAGCGGAGCTGCACGCCGCCGGAATCGCCGTCGTAATCACCGTTTCTCCGTTGCTTCCGATCGTCGATCCCGACGCGTTCTTCGCGCGCATCGCCACGTGCGCCGACGGCGTCGTGATCGACCATTTCATCGAAGGCGACGGCACACCGGACGGCCATCGCACCCGCGCCACCGCGCTGCCCGCGGCGATGGAAGCCATCGAGACCGGCTCGACCGCCCTCGCCTACCGCGAGCGCATCGCCGACCTGGCCCAGCGCCACCTTCCCGGCCGAGTCGGGATCTCCCGCGACGGCTTCGCCGGGCGGTTCTTGAGGCTGGAGGGCTGCGCTCCGTCGCAGCCGAATCGGTAGCAGCGGGCGCCAGCCCGGCCGGGCTGATAGTTCGGAAACGAGTTGCCCAGCGCGCCCGCGCGTGCCAACTCTGCGAACGCCTCGGAGACACGCCATGTCCTACGACCCCGACGCGCTCGAGTGGAAGCTCGACGAGGCGGGCTACGCCCGCACCCTCGACGCCGCGCGCGTCCTTCGGCCGTATTTCCGCCCGCGCTTCTTCGGCTTCGAGCACCTGCGCGCCGAGCGCGGGATGATCATCGTCGCGAACCACGGGCTCTTCGGCCTCGAGCTGATGCCGCAGCTTCTCGGCGTGCACGAAATTGCGCACCGCACGTTGCGCACGCTTTCCGATCGAGTGCTCTTCCTGACGGCGTTGCAGCGCCGTGCGCTACGCCCGTTCGGCTCGTGCCAGGGCACGCCCGGCGTGGCGCACAAGCTGCTCACGCGCGGCGAGCTCGTCTACACGTGCCCGGGCGGCGCCCGCGAGGCGCTGGCGCCCGCGGCCGATCGCTACAAGCTCTTCTGGAAAGGACACGACGGCT
>CAYUSL010000141.1:0-6444 GCA_964447125.1 uncultured bacterium
ATTGCGCGTTTTCCGCGGCAATTCGTATGTCGGCGAGGCACGCGAGCTCGAGGCCACCGGCGAGCGCGTAGCCGTTCACGGCGGCGAGGATCGGTTTGAAGATGTCGGTCTGACGCGTGTAGCCGATGAAGCCCGGTCCGTCGTGGATGAAGCGCCGCCGCGCGTGTACCGACACGTCCCGTCCCGGACCGAGGGTGTCGAGTTGCTTGAGATCGGCGCCGGCGCAGAAGGAGTCGTCGCCCGCTCCCGTGAGGATTGCGACGAAGAGATCGTCGTCGTCACGGAACTCCTTCCACGCGCGCTCCAGCAGTTCCGCGGTCTCGCCGTCGATGCAGTTGCGCACCTCGGGACGATGGATCGTGATCACCAGCACGTGACCGTCGCGCTCGGTGATCACCTTGGGCATGACGGTCCGACCGATGGCGCTGGCTCAGAGCAGCGTGCCGCGCAGGAAGAGGCTCGCGAACGTGAAGTAGATGATGATGCCGCTCACGTCGACGAGCGTGGCGACGAACGGTGCCGAGGCGCTCGCGGGATCGAAGCCCACTCGCCGGAGCACCAGCGGCAGCATCGAGCCCGAGAGCGCACCCCACAGCACCACGCCCACCAGGCTCGCCGCCACGGTGAATCCGATCAGGAGGTAGTGCTCGCCGTACAAGGTGTCGCGACTCGGCCACAGCAAGATGCGGATGAAGCCGATCGCACCCAGGATGCTGCCGAGGGTGAGCCCTGCGGCGATCTCGCGGCGCATCACGCGCCACCAATCGGCGAGGCGCACCTCGCCCAGCGCCATGGCGCGGATCACCAGCGTGGAGGCCTGCGATCCCGTGTTACCGCCGCTCGAGATGATGAGCGGGATGAAGAGCGCCAGCACCACGGCGCGCGCGATCTCGTGCTCGAAATAGCCCATCGCGGTGGCGGTGAGCATCTCGCCGACGAAGAGCACCACCAACCAGCCGGCGCGCTTGCGGATCATGCTGAAGAAGCCGACGTTCAGGTAGGGCGCGTCGAGGGCCTCGACGCCGCCGTACTTCTGCATGTCTTCCGTGGCCTCTTCCTCGACGACGTCGAGGATGTCGTCGGAGGTGACGATTCCCTTCATCTTGCCGTCGCTGTCGACGACCGGGATCGCGACGAGGTCGGAATCGCGAAAGAGCTGGCTGAGCGCTTCCTGATCCAGATCGTCGCTCGCCAGCACCAAATCCGACTGCATCACCTCGCCCACCAAGCTGTCCGGCGGCGCCATGAACAGCTCGCGCAGCGACAGCACGCCGATGGGACGCTGCTCGGCGTCGAGGGCGTACGCGTAGTAGAGCGTCTCGGGATGCTCACGCACCTGACGCCGCAGGTAGCGGATGGCCTCGTCGGCGGTCATGTCCGGACGGACGCGTGCATAACGTGGGCTCATCAGCCCGCCCGCTTCGTCCTCGGCGTAGAGCAGCAGCGCCGTCACTTCCTTGCGCGTCACGGCGTCGAGCAGCGTCAGGATCGAGTCGCGCTCCTCGACCGGCACCTCTTGCACGAGGTCCGCGACGTCGTCGGGGGGCAGCAGTCGCACCCACGAACGGCGCTCATCGACGGGGATGTGCGTGAGCAGCGCCGCCTGATCGAGCGCCGAGAGCGCCATGAAGAAATCCTCGGCCTCCACCCGCGGCAGCAGCCGGAATCCCTCGAAGCGGTCTTCCTCGGAGAGCACCGTCCACGCCTCGCGAAGCTCGGAGGCGTCGAAGGTCTCGTCGTCGACCTGCGCGGATTCGGTCGGTTCGGCCATGGCACGCCCACCGCAACGCTCGAATCAGCCGCGGCGGGCGCCGGAGACTAGCAGGCGCGTGAAAAGCGCGGCGACCGAAAAACGCGCTCAGCGCTGCAACGCCCAGGCGCCGAAGATCCGGTTGTAACGGATGAGCCAGACCTCGTCGCGATCGGTGCGAACGCGGAAGTAGTCCTGGGGCGAGTCGGTGGGGTGGGCCGAGCTTCCGAGCCAGCGATCGATCACCTCGACCACCTGGCGTCGCTCGCCGTCGATCACCAGCGCGCGCGGCTCCTCACCCGCCCGGCCGCCAGCGTAGGCCTCGACCTTCACCAGCTCCCAGCTCATGGGCGCCGCTCGCTTCGTCGAGCCGCTCGACCGAAGTCGCTGTCCGCCCGACGCGAGCTGGTACGGAAAATGCGCTTATCCGTCAACATGCGGCCTCAGGTCGTGACCGCCCCGCAACGCAGCCATACATCTGAGCATTGACCAATAATCATCATGATTACAATATCTTACAATCATACGGAAGGCGCGAATGCCGAGCTCGCGCCACCCTCCCTTCTCGAATCGCGCTGCGAAAGTGCGTTGACGAATCAACAACGCGTTGCTTCTTCGACATCTGTCGAATTCCCGCAGACGCCTCGTTGCGACGAGTCTAATGCTCAAGAGCCAATTGCGATGGACATGCCGTTGATCGGGAACCGCTACCGACCGATCCGCGCCCTCGGGCGCGGTGCCACGGGCGAGGCTTGGTTGGTCGCGGACACGCTGAGCCAAGACACGGAGCGCGCCCTCAAGTGGATCGCCACCGCCGCCGAGGATGGCACCGCGGCGCGCAGCACCGCAGCGCGCGCGGATGCGGAAGAGTTCGCCGCGAGTGCGAGCCCCGGCTCGCGCAACTCCGCAGACGCCTGCCGCGCAGCTCTCGCGGGCGAGTTCCAATTGCTCGCCACCCTGGATCACCCGCACCTCACGCGTGTCTTCGATTTCGGTCACGACGACGATCGGCGTGGGTGGTACCTCGTGGAGGAATGGTCGAGCGGCCGGCCCGTCCCGATGCGAGCAACCGACGAGCCTCGGACGCTCGACGCCAACGCCGTCGCCACGCTGGCGCGGCAGCTCCTCGACACCCTCGCCTTCCTCCACGAGCGCGGTGTCGTTCACGGCGACATCCAACCGGCCAACGTGCTGATCGAGGATCGCGATGGCGCACCCTACCTGCGTCTGATCGATTTCGCGGGAGCGCTCGCTCGCTGGCTGCCCGCGGGACAGCTCACCGGCACGCCGGGCTACGTCGCCCCGGAAGTCCTCGCCGGCGCACCCCGCTCGCCCGCCACCGACCTCTACGCCGCTGGCGTGCTGCTCGCCAGCATTCTGCCCGGAAACGTGCGCACCGACGGCGCGCACGCGCCGCTCGCAGACCTCTGCGATGGCTTGCGGCAGCGCGACCCAAGCCTGCGGCTGGCGAGCGCCCACGCCGCGGCGCGCATCCTGAACGACGACGCTCCGGTGGCACCGCCATCGGCCATCGCTCAGACGCCGCTCTTCGGCCGCGATCGCGAGCTCGATCAGGCGCTCGGCCAGCTTGGGCTCGTGGACAGCGAATCGCCGGTGCTTCCGCACGACGCGCGCCTCGTCGTCGTCGACGGCCCCGTCGGGATCGGCAAGAGCCGCTTCCTCGACGAGATCGAGACTCGCGCGCGGCTCGCAGGTGCGCGGGTCACCCGCATTCGCGCCGATCGTGAGCACGACGACGCCACGCTGGATCCACAGTGTGTCGCCGTTTTCGATCCGCTGCCGCATCCGCTCTCGTCCACCGGGCGTGCGATCCGAGCGGCGCTCTCCGAAGGCAGCGCCTCGGCGGCCGGCAGCCACGCACCGCGCATCGCCGGCGCGCCGGCGAGCGAGGACGACGCCCACGCGTGGAGCTCGTGCCTCGCCGAGCAACGCTCTTCGCGTACGGCATTGTGGATCGCACTCGGGCCACTCGAAGAGCGCGCCTCGGACGAGCTCGCCGCGTGGGTCAGCCCCAGCCAGGAAAGCGCTGCAGCGCGGGGCTCGATCGCACGTCGCAGCGGCGGCAATCCGCTGCTCCTTCTGGAGCTCGTCAATGCGCGCGCCGCAGGTCGCGATCTCCCCGAGCGCGGCCGTGGCGTGAACGCGCTCACGGACCGCATTCGCGCACTGCCCGAGCCCGAGCGTCAGGTGCTCGCGGCGCTCGCGATCCTCGACGATGCAGCAAGCGCCGACGAGATCGCACGCGTCATCGAGACCAGCGCACCCGACGTTCACGTGCGTTTGCGGCACCTTCAGACTCGCGGCCTCGTCGAGGCCACGGCGAACGGCGAATCGCGCTGGGAGTCCTGCCACGGCCTCGCCACCGAGACCGCGCTCACCGCCGCCCACGAGGATGAGCGAACGCGGTGGCACCAGCGGGCGGCCCTCGCCCGCGAAGAAGGCGCGCTCCCCGCCCGTCCGCTGGCGATCGCCCGCGATTGGCTGCGAGGCCACGAGCCCCGGCGCAGCGTGCTCGCCCTTCAGCAGGCATGGGACACGGTGGCGCGCGAGCACGCGATTTACCGCGCAGCGGGCTTGCTCGCGGAAGCCTCCGGGCAGCTCGACGCCCGCGATGCCACGTGCAGCGAGTGGCTCTTCCTGGCGCGTGCCCTCGAGCTCTGCGGCGAGCCTGCGAGCGCTCTCGAATGCGCCGATCACGCCACCGCGCGAGCCTCGGACGAGAGCGAGCGCGTCGAGGCGGCGCTGGCGCGTGCGACGGCGCTCAAGGCCCTCGGCCGCATCGCGGACGCCACCGCCACCTTGGCCTCGCTCAGCGGCGCCAGCGATCCACGCGTCACCGAGTTGCGCATGCGACTCGCAACCCTCGCCGGGCGACCGCTCGAAGCGCTGGCCGCGACCGAGGCGAGCTCCGGCGCTACACCACCTCTCGATACTCCTGCGATCTGGGTGCAGCGCGGCTACGCCCACGCAGCGACCGGACAGCACGATCGAGCCCGCGAGCTCTTCGAGCGCGCGCGCGCCGCACTCTCTCCCGAGCGCGCCAGCGAGCGACCTGCTCGCGCGCTGGCCGCCAGCGGACTCGGCGTGATCGCCATGCAGGCCGGCGATCACGCGCACGCGGCGCAACGCTTCCAAGAAGCGATCGCCGATTCGGACGGAGCATCGAGCGTGCGCGAGCGCGCCACCTTCCGCCTCAACCTGGCAGCGGCGCTCCACGGTCAGGGCGAGCTGCTGCACGCACTGGCCACCTATGCCGAGGCCGCCGAGGAGCTGCGTGCCGCTGGCGCACGCCGCGAGCTGGCGCACGCCCTCGCCTCCCGCGCCAGCTTGCTCGCGTTCCTCGGCGACTTGCGTGCCGCACGCGCCCTCGCCGCGGAGGCCTGCAGCGCACTGCCCTCCGGCGCGGACGCGCACGCGAGCCTCTTTCCATGGCTGGTCGCCGCCACGGCCGCCGTCGAGGACGGACAGCTCGAAGATGCGGAGCGCGCGGCGCGCACGGTGATCGAGAAGAGCCCGGCGCGCAGTCGCGAGCGGGCGCTCGCGCTCGGCGTGCTGGCCGAAGCCGCGCGCCGCCGCGGCGCCGGCGCCGCGGCGCTGGCGACGCTCGGTGACGTGCTGACCCTCGCCGCCAGCCTCGACGCCCGAGACGTGCTGGCGCGGGCGTTCCTGTCGCGCGGCCGCGTGAGCACCCGTACCCGCGCCGAGCGGGAAGCCGATCTCCGGCTCGCGCTCGCCACCTTCGGCGAATCGGGAGAGCGCATCGGTCGCGCCGAATCGGCGCTCACGCTGGCAGCACTTCTGGAAGAAACCGGCGATCCGTTTGACGAAGCCGCGGCGCTGCGCACCCTCGCGCACCAGGCGATTCGCGAGCAAGCGCGCCTGGTGCCCGATCGCTATCGTCCGCTCTTCTTGCGCTCGCGCCACGTCGACGCCGAGGTGCTCGCGGCGCTCGACTCGGGCGCTTCGGCCGCCGAGCGCAACGCCCGGCACGTGACCAAGGAGGGAGAGGCGGCGCGCAACGTGCGAGCCGCCAATCGCACGCTCCTCGACGCGCGCCTGATGCGGGTGCTCGAGATCAATCGCCGGCTCGCGAGCGAGCGCGACCGCCAGCGCTTGCTCGAGCGCATCCTCGACAGCGCCATCGAGCTCGCCGAGGCCGAGCGCGGCTTTCTGATCGTGCGCGACGGAAGCACGCTCGAGATCCCGGTCGCGCGGAACCTCGACCGCGAAACGCTGGCGCGGCCCGGGCATCTCATCAGCCGCACCATCGCCGAACGCGTTCTCGCTTCGAGCGAGCCCTTCGACTCCTCGGACGCCATGGCCGACACGCGGCTCGCGAGCGTGGGCAGCGTCCACGACCTGCGCGTGCGGTCGGTGCTGTGCGTGCCGTGCCGCGGTGACAAAGGCGTGGTCGGGGCCCTCTACCTGGATCACCGCTTCTGGGCAGACGCCTTCGGTCCCGAGGATCGGATGCTGGTGGAAGCCATCGCCGATCAAGCCGCCATCGGGCTCGAGAACCTGCGCCTCGCCGACGAGCTGGCGCGGCGCAATGCGGACCTCGAGCGAGCCCAAGGCGAGCTGGAAGCGCAGAACCGAGCGCTGGCGCGCGAGGCGGAGGCGGAGCGTGCGCGGGTGGCTGCGGTGGAGAACAAGCTCGAGAATGCACAACGTGA
>CAYUSL010000141.1:6544-13285 GCA_964447125.1 uncultured bacterium
CTCTTCCTCGACGAGGTCGGCGACATGAGCCCCACCATGCAGGTGCGGCTGTTGCGCGCCATCCAAGAGGGCGAGATCCGGCCGGTGGGCGGCGATCGTCCCGTGAAGGTGAACGTACGCATCGTCGCCGCCACCCACCGCGACCTGCGCGCCGAGGTGGAGAAAGGCAACTTCCGCCAGGATCTGCTCTATCGCCTGGAAGTGATCGTGCTCGAGCTGCCGCCACTTCGCGACCGCCGCGAGGACATCCCCTTGCTCGCCTCGCACCTGCTCGGCGAGCTCGCCGAGCGCGAGGGCAAGCCCGCGCCGGCGCTCAGCCGCGGTGCGCTCGAGCTGCTCTTCCACCACGACTGGCCGGGCAACGTGCGCGAGCTGGCGAGCGTCCTCGAGACGGCACGGGTGCTTGCGAGCGGGGAAGTGATCCAACCCGGCGATCTGGCCGCGAGCCCCGCATTTCGCGCCGTCCGCCCGCGTGTCGGCGGACCGCTCGCCGCCACCGACGGCGAGGCGACGGGTGGCGACTTCCGCGAACAGATCCAGGCCTTCGAGCGCAAGATCCTGAGCGACGCGTTGGCACGCGCCAGCGGTAACATGAGCAAGGCCGCGCGCGAGCTGGGCATGGACCGAGCGCAGATGTTCCGCTTGCTCAAACGATACGGAATCGGACAATCGCCGGCGACGCGTGCCGACGAGCCCCGCACCGCAGGGCTGCACGGGCCGAACGGATGGGAGAGTCGATGAAGAGTGATACCGGATCGCGCGCTGCCTGGTTTCGCCGCGCCACGGCGATTCTCGCGCTGGCGCTCGGCTGCGAAGGGGGTAGTGCCGGACTTCCGCCGGTCCCGGTGTCGCCGTTACGCGTGATCGCCGCGACCCGGCCCACGGACGGCAGCCTCACCGGCATCGCCGATCCCTACCTGCAAGCGGTTCCCGTGAGCGGCAACCCGGTGAGCGGTGCGATCGCCGCAGGTGTGCAGATCGAGGTGCCTGTCGAGCAGACGTACTTCCTCGAGGTGACCGACGGCCCCACGCCTGCTCGCAGCGGCGGTGTGCTGGTGGGTGACGTGGTGTTCGCGTCGGGCGTGGGATCGCCCAACACGAGTGCCCTCTTCGTGGACACGTCGGAGGTACCGATCGAGCTGGGCGAATTGCGTCTCGCGGGTGGTCGCGTCAGCCCCACGACCAACCCCCTCGACTTCGTGGACGCCAACGACGACGGCGTTCCCGATTCGCAGCAGGTGAACACCGATCCCCTGCGGGTGCTGCGCGTCGAGCCTGCCGATGGCGAGACCGACGTCGAGCGCGACGAGGAGATCGAGATCCGCTTCTCGCTGGCGCTCGATCCGGCGACTGTCGGCGACGCGACCGTGCGCATCGAAGGGCCCGACGGAGCGATCGCGATCCGCATCGCCAACGAAGGCGACGGCGAGGAAGCCGGACGCATCGAGATCGAGGCGCGCGATGGCTTCGCGGCCAGCACCACGTACACGGTGGTCGTCACCACCGGCGTCGAGAGCACAGACGGGCGCGCGCTCGCGAGCGAGTTCCGTAGCCAGTTCACCACCCGCGCACGCAGCAGTGGGAGCGGGTCGGGGAACGAGGACGGCGAGGGATCGGGCGGCGGGTCCGATGACGGTGGGGCAGGCGGCGGCAGCGGTGACGGTTCCGGAGGTGGATCCGACGACGGATCAGGCGGTGGATCTGGAGGCGGCAGCGATGATGGATCCGGCGACGGTTCCGGAGGCGGATCCGACGATGGCTCGGGCGGGGGCATCGGAGGTGGCAGCGACGATGGATCCGGGGGAGGTTCGGACGACGGATCGGGCGGTGGCAGCGACGATGGCTCGGGTGGCGGCAGTGACGACGGTTCTGGCGGGGGATCCGACGACGGGTCGGGCGGTGGCTCGGGCGGAGGCAGTGACGACGGGTCCGGGGGCGGAACCGACGACGGATCGAGCGGCAGCGATGATGGCGGTGAACCGGCTGAGCCCGAGAGCTTCGACGAGACGGGAACGGTCGTCGTCATCAGCAGCACGTCGATCACGGTCGGCAGCGACGTCTGGGTGATCACACCCGACACGCGGATCATCGACGACACCGGCGACGTGAGCTGGAGCGCAATCCCGGTGGGAGTCACCGTCGAGGTGAAGGGCGTACGCGAGGTGGACGGCACGCTCGTCGCGGAGGAGATCGAGGTGAAGGACTGAGCGCCTCGCCGCGCTTCAGTCGCCGTCGACTCGGCGGCGAGGCGATCGATCCGACGGCGGGCCCGCAGCCCGCCGTTTTCGTTTTCGGCCACCGCCCACGCGCACCGGTGCCACCCACCATTTTCTGCCCTCCGCACGGACTGCGTGACAATTGCACCTCGGTGCTTCCCAGCCCTGATGACGACCCGTCATCAGGCGAGACCGTGAATCCACGTCGACGCCGCGAACGTGGCCGATGCGTCGCGCCACGCGCCCTCGTTATGGAACCTCGCCCGCCCAGCGAGCCCGCCATACACCGCACCCGTACACAGGCAGCGTGCCTGATTCGGCTTCCTTGCTCAGGCAGTGATCGACACCCAGCGCAGCGTCTCCTGCTGCCCCTCCCACAACCGCATCGCGTGTGACTCGAATCACACCGCGGCACGGCGACTGCAGTTCCGCGCGTCGGTCGCATGGCAACCCGCCATGCGGCAAACCCGGGCGGGACTGCGGATCGTCGCATTCCCAGGCCGCGGATCACGACGAAAGGTCGAACGATGAGAGACGACTCGCAACGGCGATCTCGAATTCACCGGTCCCTCGAGCTCGGCCTCGCGGCACTACTCACCGCGCTCACGGCTTGTGGCGGCAGTGGCGCGGGAGGTGGCACGCCTACAGGCCCGTCCGACGGCGGCAATCCGCCGCCGCCGAGCGGCGGAACCTCCGGCGCTCGGGTCGTGGGTAGCGTCACCGACTCGGGTGCCCTCGGTGCCACCCGGCGCAACGCGCCCGCGAGCGGCGTTCTCGTCGAGGTGCTGAACGCGCGCGAACGGGTGCTCGCCTCGGCCACCAGCGACAGCGCCGGCAACTTCGCCATCGGCGATCTCGCTGCGGGCAACGTGTCGTTGCGGCTCACGCTACCGGCGTCGGCCCGGCCGCTCGCGAGTGGCACATCGCCGCGGCTCACCGTCGCGGCGACGCTGGCCACGAATGCCGAGGCCCAGCTCGTCGAGGATCTCGGCGTCACCGACCTGAACGCGGATGGCCAAGCCGATGCCGTGGTGTTCGCCGGCTACGTGCGCGATGCCAACGGCGAGCGAGTCCACCGCATGGCGCTCGATCCGGCCACCGGCAAGACCACGCCCGACACCAACGGCGATGGCCACGTGGACGGACGTGACTCGAGCTTCACCGACGACAACGGCGACGGCGTGCCTGACGACTCCCAGCAGCCCGTTCCGGTGACCTCGGAAGTGTCCGCACGCGGCGTCATCGACGCCTTGAGCGCCGACTCGATCACCGTCGGCGGCGTCACCTTCGTCGTCACGGGCAGCACCGTCTGGCTGGATCACTCCGGCGCCGCCACCCTGCCCTCGGAGTTCCAGACCGGCGAGCCCGTGGAGGTGGAGGGTGTGCGCCAGGCAGACGGCAGCGTGGTCGCGACTCGCGTCAAAGCCGAAGACACCGCGGACGTGGGCGAGAACGAGGTCGAGCTCGCGGGCACGGTCGAGGCGATCGACGGCGGCAGCATCACGGTGCGCGGCGTCACGTTCGCCATCGCAGGCGACACCGTTGTCACCGGGCCGCACAACCAGCCCATCCCGCTGGGCGACGTCGCAGTCGGTAGCTTCGTGGAGATCAAGGGCGAAACGCGGGGCGGCACGCTCACCGCAGTGCGCATTCACGTGGAAGATCTCGGTGACGACGCTGGCGGCGAGGTCGAGCTTCGCGGCGCCGTCGACGCCACCGACGGCGGCTCGATCACCGTCGGCGGTCAGGTGTTCACGATCACCGGCAGCACCCGCTTCCTCGACGACCGGGGCAACGCGATCTCCGCGAGCGACATCCAGGTGGGCCAGTTGGTGGAAATCGAGGGCGCGCGCGACGCGAGCGGCAATCTGATCGCCAGCAAAGTGAAGCTCGAAGATGAGCTGGGCGACGGTGGTGGAAACGGTGGTCCCGGCGACGACGACGGCGATGGCAGCGGTGACGACGACTCCGGGTCGGGCGGTGGCAACGACGGCGGAAGCGACGATGGCAGTGGCGACGACAACGGTGGCGGGGGCGGCAGTGACGACGGTGGCAACGACGGCGGAAGCGACGATGGCGGCGGCCACGACGGCGGAGACGATGACGGTGGCGACCACGGCGGCGGGGATGACGACGGCGGCGGCCACGGTGGCGACGACGACTCCGGTGGCGACGGCTGAGGTCGAGCCCGCCGCACGCTGAGCGCGGGAACGCCCGCGCCCCATATCGAAAGCCCACGAGGGGCGGTGCCGAGCGCACCGCCCCTCGTTGCTCCTCCTCGGGCGCTCTTCATTGCGGCGCGCGCCGAGCGGGTGGGACAATCGAGCCTCGTCGCTCGATACGTCCACACACGCCCGCGGAGCGCAGGTCGCGCATCTGCCGCCGCGTCACGCCGCGCCCCCGCCGAGGCAAGGAGAGACTGGCCCATGGTCTGCTTGGACCCCTCATCGACGCGTCTCATGCGCCGAACCGCCGCGCCGTGCCGGATCGCAGCCACGTGGCTGGCGTTCACCGTCACACTCGTCGCAGCCCCTCCAGCGCAAGCCGCAACGCTCGAAGTGATGAGCTTCAACATCCGCTACGACGGCGGCGGCCTCTCGAGCCTCACCGATCCAACCGGTTGGCTCTACACCTGCGGTCCGCGCCGCGACCGCGTCGCCAACACCATCCTCGATCCGGCGCCCGACATCGTCGGCGTGCAGGAAGCGCTCTACAACCAGGTCTACGACCTCACCGCGCGCTTCCCCGGCTATGCCTTCTACGGCGTCGGTCGCAACGACGGCCACAACCAGGGCGAGTTCTCGGGGATGTTCTACCGGTCGGACCGGTTCACGCGCATCGATCAGGGCACGTTCTGGCTGAGCGATACACCCGATGTTCCCGGCACCGTGTTTCCGTGTTCTGGCTCGATCCGCATCGCGAGCTGGATGAAGCTCCACGACGCCGAGAGCGGGCTCGACTACTTCGTCCTCGACACCCACTGGGACAACGCGTGCCAGAGCTCGCGTGAGCAATCGGCGGCGCTGGTGCGGCAGAAGATCGACGAGCTCTCGGGCGGGCTGCCGCTGATCGTGATGGGCGACCTCAACGCAGGTGAGAACAGCCTGGCCGTGAGCACGCTGCGTGGTGCCAGCGATCCCGGCGGCTTTCAGCTCGGCGACAGCTACCGCGAGCTGTATCCGAGCGTCGGCGCGAACGAGGCGACGTTCCACGACTTCACCGGCAACACGGCGGGGTCGCGGATCGACTTCGTGCTTCACAGCGCCGACTTCACGCCCACGGCGGCGGCGATCCTGCACACCGGGTTCTCGTGCGGTTATCCGTCCGACCACTTCCCGGTGAGCGCCACGTTCACGGTGGCTGATGCACCCGGTGCGGCTGTGAATGACACCGGCGCCTCGCGGATCGCGCCCGCGGTGATCGACCCGTGCATCCCCAACTGCACCGGTTGCGGCGGCAACGTGACACCCGAGAGCCGCTCGGCCAGCACCCCGATCGCCGGTGTCGCCGTGCTCGGCACGCTCGGCGTGCTCACGTCGATCACCGTCGCGCGACGCCGCAGCCCGCGCGGCAAGGTTCGGAACCCATAGCCCGTAGCGGCAGCAACTCCGGCACTCGTCGCAGGACTCATCCGTCACGCCTTCAGGAGCTGTCCCCATGCGCTCGCTTCGCTCGTTCCCGGCATTCGCCGCTGTGCTGCTCGCCGTTCTTGCCGGTTGTCACACCATCGAGGCCATCGAGCCCGCACAGAGCTGCATCGGCAACGTCGTGCGCATCCGCGGCGAGAACTTCGGCTTCACCCAGGACGCGAGCCAGGTGTTCTTCGGCGACGTCGAGGCGACCGAGGTGCGCGGCTGGTCGCAGACGGCGATCGACGTGGTGGTACCCGAGGGCACGGTGACCGCACCCGTGCGCGTGGTTGCGCTCGGCGAGACGCAGAGCTCGGCGGACGAGTTCGTGGTGGCGAGTGGCGCGCTCGCGTGCCGTGGATCGATGATCCCCGGGCCGAGCGAGTACGGCTACGACGCCGACCTCGAGTCGCTGGCGCGCAAATACGACCGGCAATTCCACGTCTTCAACGCCGCCCCCATGGCCATCAACGCCGATCTCACGGTGGCCAACGACCGCGTGGCCGATCGCGAGCTGATCCGCGCGTTCCTGCAAGAGACCGACGGCTGGGATTTCGAGGCCTACGCCGGCAAGTCGATCTACGACACCGTCACCGGGTGGGCGAAGACCGCCGGCCTCTACGCCGGCGTGGGGATCGCCGCCGACGCGTATCGCTACGGCGTGCTGCGCGACGAGGGCTATCCCGCCGACGAGACGGCGCGGGCACGGCAGCACCTGGTGGCGGCGCTCGACGCGCTCCATCTGGCGGTAGCCATCACCGGTGTGGACGGCGTCATCGCGCGCGGCTTCCACCGACGCGACATCCCAGGTGATGGCGTGAGCCAGCCGACGACCCCACTCTTCGACGAGAACGGCAATCCGCTCCCGCCCGAGAAGAACAACGGCACCTGGCGCG